>JBAZFW010000050.1:0-2547 GCA_041653215.1 Patescibacteria group bacterium | reverse complement strand
GAATTGCCCGGTTACACCATTTGCATAATTACCATCCGTATCATAAAACAAAGCTAAATTTGCTAAATTATTCGTTGCGTCAACCGTTCCGGTTTCGGTAATTTTTATAGAAGTTAAGGTATCTGAACCACTGGCTAAAAGCAGGGTAAAGGCGGAACAATTTGCCGCGCTTGTACAAGAAATTGATTGCGCATATTGACTAGTATCATTAGAGTTTAAAGTTGTAACTTGCGAACCAGCCGTAGCCCCGATGGTTAAATTAACAATAGGCGCATTGATTGTAATTTGTCCTGGCGAATAATCACTTACTGTAGGATTTACGCCGTCGGTGGCTATCCCATAAACATAATAACTGCCTGGCGTCATACCGGTAGTATTCCAAGAGCAAGTAGCGCCTGAACCTTCAGCCTGATCTTGGCAGCCGGTAATAGCCGTTCCATTTAAACCAGATCCGTCGGTATCATAATAAAAATCAACAGTAGCCACACTATCAGCATCAGTTAAATTATAAGTAATATTATATAAATCGCCCTCCGTTACTGTATCACCAGAACCGTCTGGCTGCGAAACCGTAATAGATGGGGGGTCGTTGGAAGGTCGTATGGCTAAAGTAACCGCACCCCATGAATCATAAGTGGCAGTACCTTGCGTCCAGTTTGTCCATACTGCTGGATCCTCTGCTCCAGAACCGCTCCATGCTTTTGAAGCAATACCAACTGTTGCCGCCGTACTAGGATCAACTTGTATATCAACTTGATTGCCGTAGCCAGTCGGTGCAGTAACGGAAGTATCTCCGGCAGTACCAACGCCAAGACCGGTAGCAATAACAATTGCGCCAGCCGTTATGGGTGTAATCGCTGGACTATTAGGAACTGGGGAATTAGTACCTACAGTATTAGTCGAGGTTACATCAAGAGGTGTTGTTTGATTAACCCCACGCCATACATGAGCGACACACACAGCACCATTCAATGTAGAACCACTTCCATTACAGGATACTGATGTATCCGGGGTGCCACCCATAATTTTCCAGTTAACTGAAAAATTAGCATCATAAGTATCATTACCGTAAAGATCTGCCACTTCGGTGTAACCCGCGGTGCCGACGCCCGGATTTAAGTTGGATGTTCGTACAAACCCAGTGGCGACGATAACCAGGTCACCGGCTTGAGGAGAGCTGCCGCTGCCTCCTGTCAAACTCGTCAACGATAAATTATATGCAGCGCTGTTACCGCTAGCTTCTGCACCTCCCACATAAGTAAGCGATGCCGCCAACGCTTCATAAGTTTTTATTTTTTCGGCTAAATGCCGATAAGAAGTAAATTTATCCACTATGTTGCTATTTTGCGAAAGATGCCAATCCTTATCCACAATATTTTGAACTTTAACTAAAGAATCAATGAATCCAGTCAACGCGTAATATGGGATATTAGAAAAAAATATTCCAATTATTAAAAAAGGTATTAAAATTTTTACTATTGTTTTTTTCATAATTAATCTTTATAATCGTTTACATAATTATAAGTATTTTTAGAAATATCTTCCATTATTTCTTCTGCCTTTTGTTCGTCTTTGTTTTTTGTCAAAATAGTGAGAATATACGGTCTATTTTGCACATACACTATACCTGAATCTAAGTATATTTTTTTATCTGTATCCACTCCAATTTTATGCGCAAAAATAATATTTTGCGGCAAACCTTTCTGTATATAATAATTAAATGGCGAATGCGATAAATAAAAAAGTAACTTTTGCGAACTTTCTTCAGTAAGATAAGAAGAATTATAGAGCGCCCGGAAAATAATTGAATATTTTTTAGCGCTTAGATTTCCCTCAGTTTCTAAGAATCCATCTAACCCCATATGATCATATACATCCTTCATTTCTTCTATCTCTAAATTTCTTACTAGCATAAAATGCGCGGAATTATCAGAATCAGATAAAGAACGTCTAGCTAAATCTTCTATGGTATGAGTTGAATTAGTTGGCTCTTTATAAAGCGTGCCAAACTTATTATCTTTATCGGTTGACATCAACACTAGTTCATTTGTCCATTGCCAATCTCCTTTTTCTATTTTTTTCGCCACGGCCATAGCTACCGGAACTTTTAACAAACTGGCCGGATAAAATTCGGCATCTTTATTAATTGATATATTCGCGCCAGTCGGCAGATATTCAAAATAAATTGAAATATTAAGATCCGCTCCGTATTTATTATTAATATAATCTCGCAATGGTTGAAAGTTAATGATTAAATCATTTTTTTGCAAAAGATGTCTCGCTGGATTTAATAAATTATATTGATCTTCTGCAACGCCTGATACTATTTTTTCCTTTTGTATAAAAAAAATCAAAGTAAAAATATTACTTAAAAAAAGTAAAATTAAAAGCACCGGTAAAAAAAACTTTTTTACTTTACTTTCAACAACTGAATTTTCTTCTTTATTTTTACCCATTTATATAAAAATTATTTTGCTTTTACTGAAACCGTACCCTTATTGGTTTTTACGCCCCAATACCAAACCTCCCCAGTCGAACCATAAATAG
>JBAZFW010000049.1:0-2570 GCA_041653215.1 Patescibacteria group bacterium | reverse complement strand
GGCAGCGACCATGCTTATCAAGCCTTTCTATTTCATAACCGAAACGTCGAATAGCTAATTCGCCGCAAGCCGGGCAATAAGTATTTTCTCTTTCGTCGCCGGGAATATTGCCAGCGTAAATATATTTTAATCCAGCATTTTTTCCAATATCGCAAATTTCAAAAATCGTTTCTTCGGTAGTAGGAGGGGTTCTTTTTAATTTCCAAGAAACAGCCGGAGAAAATTTTGAGACATGCCAGGGCACATCAGTACCAAGCTCGTTTGCTATAAATTCGGCTAAAGATTTAAGCATTTCTAAATCATCGGACAGACCAGGAATAACTAGAGTGGTAATTTCAAGGTCTATACCAGATTTTTTTATAGTCCTAAGATTTTCTAAAATTGGTTGTAATTTAGCGCCGCAATTTTCTAAATAAAAATTTTCGTCTATGGATTTTAGATCAACGTTAATAGCATCAAGATGGGGGATAATCGCTCTTAAACATCGTTCGCTCATATAACCATTAGAAACCCAGACATTTTTTAAGTTTGCCCGGTGCGCTAATTCCATTATTGATAAAGCATATTCAGTAAAGATTGTTGGCTCGTTATATGTATAAGAAATTGATGAGCAATTATTATCTATGGCATCGCTAACAATTTTTTCCGGCTCCACATAAGTTAAATTTTCCCCCCTGACAAGGGGGGCGAGGGGGGTTATATCAGCGGCTTGGCTGATATTCCAATTTTGGCAATTAGCGCATCTAAAATTACAGCCTAAAGTGCCAAGAGAATAACTTAAACTACCTGGTTGAAAATGAAACAAAGGTTTTTTTTCGATTGGGTCAACGTTTAAGGCAACTGGATAACCATACGCAAGAGAAAATAATTCGCCGTTTATATTTTTTCTAACTCGGCATAATCCAACAGAATTATTTTTTATAAAGCAAGCCTGATGGCAAAGCTCGCAAGCCACTATTTTATTATCTAATTTTTTGTAAAATTTGGCTTCTTGCATATGATAATTATAGCATATTTTTGTGTTAAAATAAGATTTAACGACCATTTGACTTTTTTTATGCTTTATGTTAGTTTATAGTTGTCGATTTAAATAATAATTAAACGATCCAATTTTTTATATTTATTGTAAGATAAGGTCAAAATTATAATAACAAAGAAGTTTGCTAATTAATGTTATTTATATTATTTTGTTGTTTTAATAAGTTAATTAAATTATATGAGCATGAAATACAAAAAAAGTTTTTTAAAATTATCTACCGTTTTAATTTTGTTTGTTTTTATTTTTTCATTTTTTAAAGTAGATTATTCGCTGGCCCAAGATTCAATTTATTATCATGTTGTAACTTTAAATCCCGGCTGGAATATTATTTCAACTCCTCGTCTTGTTTTAAATCATGAATTTTCCGCGACTGAAACTTCAGCTAATTTTGATATTTATATTTTAAATTCCGGCAATGCCTCAGGTTGGTCGACCATGCAAGAAATCGGTCAAACAGAATTTACACCTCTATATGGTTATTTTATAAATAACAAAACTGGCATTGAGCAAACTCTAACTTTAAATTATCAACAAAATGTTGAACCGGACAAAAGGCTTTTTAACAGACAATTAAACCAAGGCTGGAATGTTATAGGAGTCGCTAACCCGACTTACGCATTAAAACAAAAAGATTCCAATAGTTATGATAGTAATAATGTTACCAATATATTAGCTAGTTTATCTAGTTGTTTAGTAAGCGCTTTAGATTTTACGGCTGGTCAGACTAATAAATATTCAGTTAAAGTTGATGATGTCTGGTTGCAAAAAACTTGGGCTGATGCTAATCAATTAAATGATTTTAGGGAAACTAAAGCTTATGCGGTTTATCTTAATAGCAGTTGTAATTATCAGGGATTTCAAAATAATGACGAAGTAACCGTTGTGTCATCTCCGGTTTCTTTGACTATAGCTAAAGCGACCACTTCTCCGACTTCTGATGTTACTATTAATGCCACTAATGTTACTTTGGGCATTTTTGACTTTACAGCTTCTGGCGAAGATATAAAAGTGAAAGATTTGAACGTCCAGGCTGATATTGTCGGAGGCGCTAACGGTGGCATTGATAATGGCAGAATTTTTGTTGACGATGTTCAGGTCGGTTCTACTAAGGACTTGCCTCAAGCTACTGCCGTGGCCGCCTGGGGTTTTGGTTCATCTTTTATTGTGAGAGCTGGTACTACTGCTAAGGTAAGAATTGTGGGCGATATAAAAACCACTACTTCTACTAGCTATACTGGCGGAGAAACGATTCAAATTTCTTTAGTTACTGGCGCAAACAATGCTCAGATATTAACCTCTCTTGCTACTTTTAATGCTCCCGAATCTAATGTGGCCGCGAATATACTAAATGTTGCTTTGCCTGCTACTTTAACAGTGACTAAGTATTCAGGTTATGGTAATCAAACAGTGATTGCCGGTACCAATGGCGTTAAATTAGGTGCATTCGTAATTAGCGCTGGTGCTGCTGAAGGAGTTAACGTGTCTTCTATCACTGTTAATTTATCAACTGATGAAGCCGCGACTATAACTA
>JBAZFW010000048.1:0-2657 GCA_041653215.1 Patescibacteria group bacterium | reverse complement strand
ATTCCGGAATTGGAGCGAGGCGTTGGCATGGATCAAAATAAACATCATACTTATACGGTTTTTAATCATAGCGTTTTGTCTTTACGCCATACGCCTAATAAAAAATGGCAAGTTAGATTCGCTTCATTACTTCATGACATAGCTAAACCGCAAACTAAACGCATTATTAAAGGCGATGCTACTTTTTATAACCATGATTTAGTCGGCGCTAAGGTAGCGGCTAAAATTATGTCTAGGCTTAAATTTTCTAAAGCAGACACAGATAAAGTCGTGACTTTAATTAAAAATCACATGTTTTATTATAACGTGGGCGAGGTCACGGAAAGTTCGGTACGCCGTTTAATTAGAAAAGTTGGCGAAGAAAATTTAGCTGATTTAATTGATTTACGCATTGCCGATCGTTTAGGTTCGGGCGTGCCTAAGGCCAAGCCATATAAATTGCGCCATCTTGAATATATGATGGAAAAAGTTAGGCATGATGCGGTTTCGGTTAAAATGTTAAAAATTAATGGTGATGATTTAATAAAATTATTAAAAATAGAACCAGGTCCGAAAATTGGCGCGATTTTAGATGTTTTATTATCAGAAGTAATTGAAGATCAAAAATTAAATGATAAAGAATATTTGGAAAAACGAAGTTTAGAATTAAATAAGATGGATTTAAAAGAATTACGCGATCAAGCTAAAGAAAAAATTGAAGAGAAAAAAATGGAAGATGATGAAGAAATAAAAAAAGAGTTTTACGTTAAATAAAATAAACCCATGCCCGATTTAAGAGCTGTAAATTTATGTTATGTAATTAATAATCGAGATGAGATACTTTTGCAATATAAGCGCAAAGGTTTTGGTGTTGGTAAATGGAACGGGCCAGGAGGCAAGGTAGAGCCGGAAGAAACGTTAGAGCAATCAGTTATTAGAGAAGTAAAAGAAGAAACTGGGCTAGATATAAAAAATTTAAAGAAAATGGCAGAATTAGAATTTTATTTTATTAATAAAGAAGAATGGAATCAAATAGCTCATGTTTATGTTACTAAAGATTTTACCGGAGATATTCAAGTTAGCGAAGAAGGCGAATTAAAATGGTTTAAAATTAATGAAATTCCTTATGATAAAATGTGGGATGATGATCCATATTGGCTGCCAAATATTTTAGCCGGTGAATTTATGAAAATTAAATTTTATTTTGATCAAAATAGTAATTTACAAAAATATGAAAAATTATAAAAAATTAATTTTGCCGGCGGTATTACTTCTCATTTTAACTGCCTGCGCTGATAATTCTAATAAACAATATAGTTATAACGAAAATAACATACCTAAATCTATGGACAATTCTAACGAAGCTGATATAATTGACAGAATGAATGATATAAAAAACGGCGCCACGCCAAAAATTAAACCAGACAGTAGCTCTTCGGCCAGCCAATCAAATCAGGCGGAAGAGGCAACTTCGCCAACTAGTCAAAAACAGCTGGAAAATTTAGCTGAGCAGTTTAATGGCGCGATTTTAAAAACTAATTTTGGCGATATCACTATAAAATTTTACGCGCAAGAATCGCCGATTACGGTTAACAATTTTTTAAATTTATCTAAAGCTGGATTTTATAATGGCACAAAATTTCATCGGGTAATTAAAGATTTTATGATTCAGGGCGGTGATCCTAATAGTAAAGATGACGACTGGTCAAATGACGGAACGGGCGGACCAGGTTATCAGTTCCAAGATGAATTTAATCAGCATCAGCTTGTAAAAGGTAGTTTAGCTATGGCTAATGCTGGAGCCAATACAAATGGTTCGCAATTTTTTATAGTAACCGCAAGTTCAACACCATGGCTAGATGGTAAACATACAAATTTTGGTTATGTAACTGACGGTATTGACGTAGTGGAAAAAATAGAAAAAGTTGCGGTGAATGAAAATGATCATCCAACTGAAGATGTTATTGTAAATAGTATAGAGTTAACTAAATAAAATTCGGGGCCTATGGTCTAGTGGTATGACGCGACATTTTTACCCCGTCACTTAACGGGGGCTCATAGTAAAACGGTATTACGCGACATTCGCATTGTCGAGGTCCGGGTCCGATTCCCGGTGAGTCCACAAATGTAAGTGACGGGGCAAGTTGTCGACCTGCCTGCCGGCAGGCAGGGACGCCAGTCTCCGCCTCGGCTCGCGACGATACGAGACGGGCGATTCTGGCTAGGTCCACACTAACAATTAAATAAAAATTTTATGTTTTTAGTTATTAAATGGTTAATTATGGTTTTAGCGATTGCGGTAAGTTCATATTTAGTACCGGGTGTTGCAATCGCTGGTTTTTGGTCGGCTTTGTGGTTAGCTTTGTTTTTGGGAATTATAAATGTTTTAGTTAAGCCGATTTTGATCTTAGTAACCTTGCCGATTAACATTCTAACTTTAGGATTATTTACTTTTGTTATTAACGCTTTAATGATTTTACTAGCCGCTTCGGTTATTAAGGGTTTTTCTGTGAGCGGATTTTGGGTAGCTATGTTATTCAGTATAGTTTTGTCGATTGTTAGTTATCTAATAAACGCGCTTATTAAAGCATAAAATTAACGGGCTGTGGTATAACGGTATTACGCACGCTTCGGGTGCGTGTAATCCGGGTTCAATTCCCGGCAGCCCGACAAGAAAA
>JBAZFW010000047.1:0-3260 GCA_041653215.1 Patescibacteria group bacterium | reverse complement strand
CCGGTTTAAAAAAATTAATAGCTATACCGAACGGCGATTTTACCATGTCTAATTTAGTTATTTCTGATAATGGTTACTATCTCTACTTCACCGACGCTAATACAGAAAAAATAAATAAAATAAAATTAAAATAATTTTTTATAGATGACGAATAAAGTTCAAACAATTTACGTTTGTTCCGCCTGCGACGCCCAATCCCCGAAATGGAGTGGGCGTTGTTTAGAATGCGGCGGTTGGGGAACTTTGCAAATGCAAACCGTTGATCAAAAAACTACTGATAAAATGGTAACGGTAAGCCCGGCTGAAATTATTGATTTAAAAAAAATAAACGCCGAAAAAAAAGACCAACGCCTAATTACTAATATAAAAGAATTAGATAGGGTTTTAGGAGACGGCCCGCCTGCCGGCGAGGCAGGCATTATGCCTGGCTCTCTCATACTTTTAGGCGGCGAACCAGGAATCGGCAAATCAACTTTAGTTGCCCAAACCGCTGATGCTATCGGCCGAAACAGCCAAGTAATTTACTGTAGCGGTGAAGAATCTGCTAACCAAATAAAAACCAGGCTTGATCGCCTAAGTATTAAAGCTGATAATATAAAATTTTTAAATGAGACTAACGCGGAAAAAATTGTTGCCACTATTAAAGAGCTAAAACCAGCTTTAGTTATAATTGATTCAATTCAGACTATTTATTCTTCTAGTATTGCCGGCGAACCAGGAAATATAAACCAAATTCGCGGAGCGGCAGTTAATTTTTTAGAAGCGGCTAAAACTAATAATATTGCTATCATTTTAATCGGACATATTACTAAGGACGGCTCTTTAGCCGGCCCGAAATCGCTAGAGCATATTGTTGATACTGTGCTTTATTTAGAAGCTGAAACTAATCATGGCTACCGCATTTTACGCGCGGTTAAAAATCGCTTTGGTTCAATTAATGAAATCGGCGTTTTTGAAATGACTGCGACCGGCTTTAAAGAAATAACTAATCCTTCTTCAATTTTCATAGAACCAAACCAAAATTTTACCGGTTCGGTAATAAGTTGCATTATGGAAGGCACGCGGCCGTTTTTAATTGAAGTCCAGGCTTTAGTAACGAAAACCGTCTTCGGTTATCCACAAAGAAAAGCTTCTGGTTTTGATTTAAATCGTTTACAAGTTTTAATCGCGGTTTTAACTAAACGCGCTGGTTTAAACTTAAACAATCAAGATGTCATATTAAATGTTACCGGCGGCTTACGCGCGAGCGACCCAGGGCTTGATTTAGCGGTTTGCTTAGCTATCGCTTCTTCACTTTTAAATCAGGTTATAGGTAATAAAACTATCATACTTGGCGAAGTCGGATTAGGCGGAGAAATAAGGCAAATTAGCCGGCTAGATCAAAGATTAAATGAAGCCGAAAAGTTGGGTTTTACTAAAGCCATTCTTCCACAAAGCGATTATTCGTCTAAAAAAATAAAACTGACTAAAATAAAAAATTTAAGCGAAATTATAAAATATTTTACAAAAACGTAATTGTCATTCCCGCGCAGGCGGGAATCCAGAAATTAAAAAATTTTAAAATAAAAAGAAGGCTGACTTTTAAAGGTCAGCCTTTTGATTTTGCACGAGCTTAAAGCTCGCAAAATATCTGTCTTTGGAAGCCTAATAAATTGATTATGTAAACCAACATATTTACTTCCTTTTTTACCTCGCGGGGTTTTTTAGTGGCCAATTTTCTGGCCGTTTCCAGCGCCCACTCTTCAATATTAAAAAGTTTTTTCGTTCCAATATTGTATGGCAGGGGTAGATTTGATTTCGTGCACAAATCAATAAATGCACTAATCCTTACAGGTACCGATTTACCGTTTACCAGAAAATTTACTGCACCCTGGTCATTCGAGCCAAGTCGTTCATTGGCAAAGGGACAAATAGGACCAGCTGGCTTAAAAGTGTTTTTTCTACCATTCCCGTTGTATGACCCCCTGCTTTTCTCCTGTCTATTATAATGGATAGCTGTCATTTTTTTACTCCAAACTTTTTAAAGTCAGTGGCAGGGGCGGCTTCACCCATTAACCCCTGCCACCAACTCGCTGCTCTGCGGGAAAAAGCTACCGCAAGACAGCTTGTTCGTTTCTTAATTGGCATTTAGATAAAACTCTTTTTCGATCTCCTCTCTAGAAAGGAAATCTTTTTATCTAAATACCATAAATGTCACGGCTCGCTATATACCCCAAGTCTACTCGCCAAAGAACTTTCCTGAATTTTACCTTTAGGCACCGACATTACCATAAAAGGTAGAACTTTCATCAGCTCCGGAATATCCAATGGCTGACGGAAGAAACTTGAAGGTAGCTTAAATTGTTTCGAATTAACTTCAAAAATAATGTCAGCCCCCTTAATAATAATAGGCTCTCCGTCTCCATGAACAACTACACTTTTAGGAATAACTACAGGCCCTGATTTTAAAACCGCTTGATCTTCTTTCTTCATAAATATATTCCCGCAAATCGCTTCTTCTCTGATTTTCAATTTTACCTCTTCTCGCACTTCATAAGGTAAAACTTTCATCAACTCCTTAATGCTTGGCGGATTTTTGAACATCTCCAACATCAATTTGTATTCAGTTGAGTCTTTTTCAAAAATAATCATAACTCTGTCAGGTTTACTGTCTCCGCCATTAAAAACAATCATACTCTTAGGAACAACATAACCGCCTGCCTCGTAAATAGCTTGAATCCGTTTTCCCGTATAAGGATGCCCAATAACTTGATCTGATATTTTTAATTGTACTCTTTTTATATTCTTGTTTACTGTATCCATTTTTTCTCCCTTACTCTAAAAAGGTTTAATTTTTGCTTACGATATATAAGCCCTTACCGCATACTTCTTTTTATGATTTTAAAGACCAAGCCCTCCTTTCAAAAATTTATTTAAAAACTTTTATATTTTACTATACATTATTAAATCGATTTTGTCAAGAATAATAATTTTATTACTCTAAATGCATACCTTTCTCCCACTCCCCTAATTGCTCTTTTAAAGTTGGGTAACCATTCAGATTTGCATCTAATTCTAGCAATTTTATAGCTTGCTCGCGCGCTTGTTTCATTAAACCATAATCAAATAACGATGCCATTTTTAACTCTAAAAAACCTTTTTGTTCTAATCCATAAACTTCTCCCGGACCCCTAAACTTTAAATCAATTTTAGCTAAATCAAATCCGTTGTTATATTTTACCAAAGCCTCTAATCTTTTTAAAGTTTTTTCTGAATCATTA
>JBAZFW010000046.1:0-3575 GCA_041653215.1 Patescibacteria group bacterium | reverse complement strand
TGTTGCCATAAGTTAGACGACAATAATCTAAATTAAATATACATTGACTGTTATAAACCGAATACCCAGTAATACACCTACATTTGTCTCCCTCTAATATTGAGTTTATTGGACAGGCGGATTGTTGTGCCAATTCATCCAATTTTTTAAGTTCCGCTTGATACCACTCTTCGTTTTTTTGTCTATCTTCTTCGATTTGTTTTAATTTATTTTGTTCTGTTTGTATTTGATTGTTATAAAACTCCAATTGCATCCTTTCAAGATTTTTTTGGCTGACTCTGTCTGCCCCAATAGCAAAACATTCCCTTTCAGTAATAGTAAATGCTTGATCGTATTGTTTTTTTAGGGCGTCATGTTGAAATTGAAGAGAATAGAAAGTCGTATAATCAATTGATTTAGAAAAATCAGCTACATCTTTTGAAATAACCGCCATTTTATCAACAATATCTTTTATTTTAAAAGATAATTCATCTAAGTTATATTTTTTAGATAAGTTATTCCATTCTATTGCATTACAACTGAATTGTTGATTTTGGCACATCATCATAAAGTCATATTCAGCAATACTATCCTTCCAGCCATCATTACAAATAACATTTCCATTAAGTTGTCTGCCCAGTGAACAATTTACCCCGCCGTGCGAGGAGCATGCTCCTGAGATAGCATTAATAACATTACTTTGAGATAAAAAAATAAAACTGCTTAAAATAATAACTAAAATAGCAATTTTAAACCAATTATTTTTTATAAATATATTCATGGATTATTTTCGGTACCCTCAAAACCTATCTATTTGATTAATCTTATATTATTCTAATTTTATTCTTTTGGTTTTATACAGTCAAAATAAATTTAATTCATTAAAACGAAAAATAATTATAATAAAAAACTGAATTTAAAAATCGGCTTATTTTAAGCTGGTTTCGTAGTGCTAATTAAGAGCCCTAATTCATTTTCTTTAAAGTTTAATTCTCCTTTACCAAGCCATTCGGCAAGGTAATCAGGGAGATAAAGAATATTTTCGCTTATAATTTCGTTTATTATCCCGGCTTCGACAAGGCGCGCAAAAGCGCTAATTTTGCTTTTTTGAGATATTTCGTTTTTTAAGCATTTCAAGAGCCGGTCCCGTTCCTTGTCATTCATTAAAACTAAACTGTGATTTTCCCATCGCGTAATGAAAACAACGTTTTGAACAATACAGTGCCTTCCGTCCTTAGGTCTAAACCATATATTTTCAAACCGATCCATATATTCTTTTGGAATAGTGATTTTCATGGTTAAAATAAATCTAACACGTTCTTTCTAAGTCATTTTCTAGTCCTATTGCGACAGCAGGTATTGTCCCACCGTGAACTTGAGCATTTTTCCTCAACGTCCTCGCGAGCGACTCCGGATTGTGTTTTGCCCATTTATAAAGCACTGGGTATTTCTTTTCGGTTAACTCAAGCCCTTCTATGATAATTATGTCCTCTTTTTTAGATACCATATAAAAAGTAGTGAAGAATTATATTGCCGAACGCGATTATACTAAAAATATATCCGTGTGAAATTTGCGTTATTTCAGAAATCTTTTTGTATTCATTCGGAATAATTTTTAACGGTACATAAACTATAATACTTCCAATAGATGCCAGTAGAAATATAAATAGCGCAGGAATAAAGCTGGTCGCATACCAATAGTACCCAATAGTTCCAAGAAAAAGCAGAAATGGAGCATTATGGCGTAAGCCAAATTTATTAAGATACGCCATTGAACCGATGCCAACCGAAAAAAGAAAAAGCAGTTCTTTGTCTATTTTTAGCCAATTGGCAATTAAACCGAATACAATTCCGATAATAATTAGAAATAAAATTGAGTTCCATTTACGCAATAAAAGCAAAACCCAGCCAAGCGCGATATAAATTAATAATGCCAACGTAATTAGAGCCATATTTTATGTAATTTACAGTCCTAAGTCATTACAACTTGGCTGATTTATTTTTGCTCCTTGGCTGAGCCATGCCGATTTTCTCATATCGCAAATTTGTTGTGGTGTCATACTGCTTGTGTCCGGGGAATATTTATCTGCCTCAATATATCTCCCGTCATCGCATTGTTTTACCGCAACCCATCCTTTACCGGGGATAAGAATGAATTTAGAAACTGGATATTTACAGGTGAGATTGCCTGTGTCAATTTGGGATTGAATAGAGGGCATATTTATGGGAACCAAATATGTTTCATAAGAAATAGAGGTACTAATTTCTTTTATCTCTTTTTGTATTTCTTTAATTTCTTCCAATGCTTTTAATGATAAAACTAATCTATCCGCTATGGCTCCCGTACTTTCCATCCTTAATAAAAATTCCTGCGCATATGCTTTATTTTCAGCAATTGCAGATTCTATATCAATTTCTGATTGTTCTTTCAGCGAATCAAATCTTTCGGGATAGGCGTTAATCAATTTTTGAGCGCTTGATAATTCTTTAGAAAAATCATCATTTTCAAGCGATTCAATTACTTTTTTAATTTCTATCGAATAAAGATGCGCGTTAGTCAAAGAATCAGATAGAATCAGGCTTATCTTCTTTTTTCTAAGTTCTTCAATAGCGATTAACTCTTCATAGGTTTTTGTGATAACTTCTATTGATGACAAATTAGCTAAGTTTCTAAGTTTTTCGATGCGAAAATCAGATATTTCCGTTTCGGTGTTAATAATTTTTTTTCTTACTTCAATATCTGATTCATATAGATTATCTATTATTTCTTTTATGCTAATTAAATATTTTTTAAGCTCTTCAGATTCTACTTTTGGTTTTTCAATAATCCTATATTTTTCTAAATCTAAAATAGCCCCTGTATTATTTTCGGCAGGTATGATGAGTTCTGGGATTTCATTGTTTTTAGTCTCTTCAACAACTTTTAATTTATTTAAAATCGTCTGGATTGAAGACTCAGATTTTGAATTTTCAGTTTCTTGTTTATCTTGAATGGCGTAATAACTGCCCCCGGTTATAACCGCGCCAATTGCAATTATAGCGGCAACAAGCATTGGTATTTGTATAAAGCCAGATTGTGTGTTTGAGGATCCTTCAAATTTCATAATTCTAGTTCAAATAGCGTAAAAATTAGATATTAATAGGTAATTTTTAGCGATGACTATCATCATCATTTTTATGAATATTATCATAAATTTATAGATACTCATAGTCCGTCGCCTTATAGACATCAACACCCTACGCTTAGGGTATATGACTATTAAAATAACGGAAATACAGAGAAAATTTGGCAGGAGAATACAAGAACTTAGGCATAAAAGGGGCATGACATCCCAAATGGCTTTAGCTAATAAAGCTGGTTTAGACCGGACATATATCGGCGGGATAGAACGCGGCGAACGAAATGTCGGACTCGTTAATATACAGAAAATTGCTAAGGCATTAGAGGTTTCAATAGAAGAATTGTTTAGATTCTAATTTTTCTGGATTTTTAGGCATGGCTTATATTAATAAAAAAACCCTTTATCAATTAAAAAAATGGGTTGACGGTTTATCTCAAGATAATATTAAAGACCTTGAACTTGTATTACCTGACC
>JBAZFW010000045.1:0-3953 GCA_041653215.1 Patescibacteria group bacterium | reverse complement strand
ACAGTGATTGCCGGTACCAATGGCGTTAAATTAGGTGCATTCGTAATTAGCGCTGGTGCTGCTGAAGGAGTTAACGTGTCTTCTATCACTGTTAATTTATCAACTGATGAAGCCGCGACTATAACTAATATGTATTTGACGGATGCCGCTGGAGTAACTGTTGGCACTGCCAAGAATGTTCCAGGCACTTCAAATATCTATTCTTTGTCTCCGAATATCGCTTTAGCCGCTAATGCTTCAAAAGCCTTTGCTCTTTTTGGCAACGTAAAATCAGCTTCAAACGTTGGTCCTTGGGTTGCTAATATTGATGCTAGTGGTTCTGGCATGGTAACCGGTAATGCGGTTGCTGCTGCGTCTGCGACAGATATTCAGACAATGACTGTTGCCTCTACTGGCACTTTGACCGTTGTTAATGGCAGTATGCCTGATGCAGCTATTTTAATAGCTGGTTCAACTGGTAATGAGGTTGCTGAATATCAATTCAGCGCGGTCAACGAAGGCTTTACTGTTGATAAGTTGAAATTAAAAGTTAGCAATAACTTTGCCACTTCAACTGCGGCGGTAACTTTAGCTTGGACTGACAAAAATGGAGTTGCTAAAACAAAGGACGGCATGTTCTTAGCTGGTGCTCAATCTGCTGCTACGGCTACTTTCACCGGTTTAGATATGTATGTTCCTGCGAATGGCGATGCCACCTTAAAGGTTTATGTCTCTTTGACATCAATCGCTAGTGGAGCCTTTTCGGGCGCTAATAGCACAATCAGCCTTGATGGAAATGAAGGCTTTAATGCTGTTGGTGATTCAGGCACACCTGACACAACTCTTGCTTCTGCTGACTTAGAAAGTAAAAATTTCATTGTCAGAAAGAGCAAGCCGACCTTTGCTAAGCTTGATGCTGGCACTGATCCAGTCGGTGGCGCTTTGTACAAATTCTCTGTCGTGGCTGATAATGCTGGCAACATTGAGATTAAGCAATTAAGCTTTGTCGTAACAACAACTGGTTGCGAAGTTAATGACTTATATCTCTATGAACCAAATGCTTCTGTCACTTTGACTGATACTGCGGTTGATCCAACCACAGAAGGCAGCACTGTGAAGTTGCTTGTCAGTGCTGTTGATGACGACGTGTTATTAATTGGTAATACTGCCCAAACTTATGAAGTTAGAGGCGTAGTTACCAGTTATGGTACTAACGACAGTATTCTTGTCAGAATGAGACAAGATGTTACTTCTGGCGTTGCTAACGCCGTTGCTAATACTATCAACGGTTCTAGCTACAACACTTGGTCTGATAGATCAGGCGTCTTAGGAGTACATACTACTGCGACTGCTGATTGGACCAGTGGTTACTTGGTGAAAGATATGGGACAGACCCAGTCATTTAGCAAATAGAAATATAATATGAAAAAATTTTTAATAATAACAATTTTTATTCTTTTCCCACTTACTGTTAAGGCGGTTGATTCTTTTCCGTCATTTCCGATGTCTTTTTATGGCACCGCTACTTTAAATAATGTTAATTTGCCTGTTGGCACAAAAATTCAAGCTTATATCTATTCAACTTTACAAGGTGAAGTTATTTTGAAAGAAGCTGGTATTTATGGTTATGATAACCCGACAAAAATTAAGTTAGTTGTCGGAAATTTTACCGGCAATTTAACATTTAAATATGTGTTGACCGATTTAACTCCTCAGGTTGGTTGTTCAAAACAGGAATATGTTAGCGGTTTTGTGTCTGGTAGTTCAGTAATGAAAAATTTGGTATTTGATAGCGCCAGTTGTAGTACTACTGCTCCAACGAGCAGCGGTGGTGGAGGCGGTGGGGGCGGTTCGTCTTCGTCTACCAACTTAAATACCACTGTTGTTGCAACTTCAACTTCAACAACAGCATCAACAACTATGTTGGTGCCACAAGTATTAGGAGAAAAAATTACTAATCTAGTTTTAACTCAATTAGAACAAATTTTAATTGATGCCGCGGCAATTTATTCAGAAAATATAGATATAATTTTAGATAATGCCAAGTCTATAAAAGATTCTAAAGCTG
The DNA here is from genome assembly GCA_041653215.1 of Patescibacteria group bacterium. Taxonomy (GTDB): domain Bacteria; phylum Patescibacteriota; class Patescibacteriia; order Patescibacteriales; family GWC2-42-12; genus JACPHD01. The sequence continues at coordinate 1,906 of JBAZFW010000045.1, read as the reverse complement.
AAAAAATTACGGCTGATAAATATTTGTCCAGTTTAACTCATAATGAAAATTTAACTTCCACAGATGCAAATCGATTAAATTTTTTCATAACTTATGGTACGGTAACCACTAAAATTTTAGGAGCAGGTGAAAGAGCCGGAGTTATAAATTCTTATAAAGTTGCTTTTGGCAAATTGCCAAAAACCGAAGCCGAATGGCAAGATGTTATTAAAATTGCTAATGGTCGTTGGCCAAGCGAACGAAGTGTGGCCGCTGAGGCTAAGGCTAAATTATCATTCAAAAAAATTTATGGGCGTGATGCTAAAATGGATAATGCTAATGATAACGCCGCAATAACCATTATGGCTTATGGCTTAAGGCCAAGCAAGCGAAATACTAATTCTGAAAAAGTTGCTATTATGTCATTTAAATATATTTATAAGCGTGCGCCATCAACTGCTGTTGATTGGGATATAGTGAGAGCGATAGCTTATAGCGGAGCTAAGAGATAAAAATAAATATTATAAATAAATATCCCCTTGTCTTAATTTTATAGGCAGGGGTTTTATTTTTTAATTTATATTGTTAAATTTAGCTTTTTTTAGTATAATTTAGTTATGAGTTTAGTAAATATTTTAGGCATAAATATCAATACTTTTACTAAAAAACAAGCTCTGGCTAAAATCCAGGAGTTTTTAATTGATGGTAAACAGCATTTTGTAGTTACGCCTAACCCGGAAATTATTTTAGAAGCTACGGATCCGGACGAAGAATTTTTTTATTTGCTAAATAAAGCCGATTTATCTTTACCGGACGGCGTTGGTTTAAAAATGGCAGGTTGGTTTATAGGCGTAAATTTATCGCGAATTACTGGCGCTGATTTTATAAAAGATATTTTAAAAATGGCTGAGGTAGAAAATAGGCGAGTAGCTATTTTAAATTGGCAGAGCGGATTATCGAGTGTCGAAGATATAAAAAAAGTTTTAGCGAATAAATATAAAAATTTGCAAATTTTAGTAATTGATATTGAACGGCAAGCGATTTTACCGGAAGAAAAATTATTGCAGATTAAAGAATTTAAGCCAGAAATAATTTTTTGCACGTTAGGCGTGCCGTATCAAGAAAAATTAATTTTTCATAATTTAGCTAAAATGCCATCGGTAAAAATCGGCATGGGTATTGGCGGAGCATTTGATTTTTTAACTGGGCGAATTAAGCGAGCGCCGAAAGTATTTAGAATAATCGGTTTAGAATGGTTATGGCGGTTAATTTTTCATAAAGGTAAAAATAAAGTTGATCGATTAAATCGTTGGAAAAGAATTTATCGTGCTGTTATCGTTTTTCCTTATAAATTTTTTCTTTGGCGTTTTATTTTACCGTTTCGTTATCGCGCTAATGTGGCCTGTTTGCTTTATAAAAAAGATTTAGAAACTGGAAAATATAAAATTTTAATAGTGGAAAGAGCTAATCAACCTAATCATTGGCAGTTGCCGCAAGGCGGTACAGACGGAGAGGATTTAATGAAAGCTGGACAGCGAGAGTTAAATGAAGAATTAAATAATAATAAATTTAAACCGATTGCTGTTTTTGAAAAATTATATCAATACGAGTTTGGCAATGAGATGTCTAAATATGGCGTTAGCGCCAAAACCGCCAGCGGATATTGGGGACAAAAACAAGGATTATTTATTGCTGAATTTTTAGGTACTGACAATGATATTAAAATAAATTTTTATGAATATAGCGCTTGGCGCTGGGTTGATGCAGAAAAATTAGTTGAATCGGTTCATCCCGTCCGCCAGGTAGCAGCTAAAATATACATAGAAAAATTTAACAAGTTTGTCATTTCGACCCCGCTCTTCGCGAAGGGCGGGGGAGAAATCTATAATAGTTGGTAAGTGTTATTAATAAGTATTAAAGATCTCTC
>JBAZFW010000044.1:0-4672 GCA_041653215.1 Patescibacteria group bacterium | reverse complement strand
TAAAATAAAAAAATAGCCGGCTTACTTAAGGCCGGCTATTTTAAAACGAAACTAAGCTTAGGTAGCGTTAGTAAAATCGTTAACCATACCATTAACATCAGCGGTTACCCAAGCCGTAATGTTACTGGTGTAAGGAGTGCCGGTGAAATTCAAAGCGATAGCCGCTTTAGCAATAAGATAAAGCCCTAAAGCTTTATCGTAAGCTAAATTGGTAGCATAAGTTAAATCAAATTCCACTATATCTAGCGCGTCTGCCGCTTCGCCAAAAGCATCATAAACTGTATGATTAGTACAGGCTGATAGCTCAAGCAAATATGACGTAACGCCAGTAATGTAATGATCTAAAATATACTTAACTAAAAAGCTTTGTTTAGTTTGTCCGCTTGGGATTAAAGATAAATCGATAAGCTGTTGAGCAAATACCTTTTCAGGTTGAATTTTACCAACTGCTCTACCGGTTCCACCTAGCATAATACGCTGGTCGCCTTGAGCGGCAACTTGAGGATTAGCAGGTTTAACCCAACCACGAACAACATTAACACCTTTCCAACCAAAATAAACCATAGCATCAGCGATTTTACCGCTAGCGCTAATAGAATATAATGGTCCTGTTACTTTTGCCATAAAATAAACCTTTCTTTTTGTTTATATTTTTATTTTTGCATGCTCGACTTTTATTTAAGATAGCATGTATTCTTTTATAAATAAATTATAACCGTACATTAATTTTCTCTTTGCCCTATTATTATAAACTGCCTTTTGCTCGGCTGTCAAGGCACGCCATGCCGGGATTGCTCCGGCGAATTTATTTTGGCTGGCAATATAAGCCGGAGTTATTGTCTTTTTGTTTGTTACTCTAAACTTAGTTTTAACCGGTATATAACCCTCTTTGCAATGTTGCATTTTATAAACGCCGTGAAAATCAAAGCCAATTTCATTCTCGGAACCATACTCATAATTACCAATGTGAAAAAGACCAAAGCGACCAGTATCGTTGCCTAATTTTTTACAGATTCTTGAGACAAAAGGAATCATTGGCGGAGCATCTTTTGTACGTATTAATTTTGTCATTGGTATATTTTATAAAAAAAAATAGTCAAACAAGATTAGGTTTCGCCATAAATTGTATTACCAAAAATAGCTATGCCATAATAGGCTTTGTTTCTGCCTTGAATATAATTACTTAAAAATAATCGCATAAATAAATTATAGCCGGTAAATTCGTAAGGTTTTGCCTCTTGATTATAATACTCTTTTTCTTCTTCGCTTAAAGCGTTCCATGCCAAAACAGAATCAGAATAAATAGCTCGCTGATTTGTGCGTCCGGATGTGATTATGTCTTTTTGCTTATTTTGAAAACGAACCTGCTGACCTGATGATCTAACGCTGAAAGTTAATTTTTCAGCTATTGTTCCGCTTGCCCTTTCACTTAATAACGGCCCTGTTATTTTAGCCATAAAATTTTATTTTAAATTCCACAAATTGTCAAAAAACTCACGGAAACCAGTATAATCTACATCATTTTTTAAAATTACGGAAAGCTCCAAATTCATCTGAAAAGCGGACTGAGTATAATTATGCGAACCGGTAATGACTGTTTGACCGTCAATGATCATTAATTTGGCATGCACGAGCTTAGTAGTGCGTAATTTTTTGGCATCACAATTCTGCGACTGTAAAACGCCTATGGTATCGTTGTTATTTAAAATCGCACGAATTTTAACTTGGCGCCTAGCGGCGCGTAAAATAGCTTGATTAAATAATTGGCAAACCGCACCCGGATCACTAGGATACCAACGCCAATCATAAACGACGATGTCGATTGAATTTTTAGCGGCTTCAATAAGTGGTATAACAGAGGCCGGAAATTGCCGGCCGGATAATGTTTGGATCATAAAAATTAATCTATCTAATAATAATCGGCATCAAAATGTAAGCCATTGACATACATATATCTAGAAGATGCAGCCGTATTTTTCAAATAATATTGAAAAAATACAGCATTATTTTCAAGCGTAGGATTTGAAACAGTATGAACAAGTACATCATCAAAATAAAATTTTAAATCACCACCATAGACCAATTCACAACGAAAATTATGCCAAACATTAGGAGAAATAGAACCAATAGAATAAGTATTTTCAACACTGCCAGAAGTAATCCAATAAGCGTAAACCGTACCATTTAAAATTTTAAATCCCCAGCCCATTTCTGTGGGTTCACCTTGCATTATATAAGCCAGTTGATCAGTATCATCAGAAAATAAAACGCGAGTTTGCCAGACTGGAGAATAATTTTGTAAGGCCTGGTCCTGCATAGCATCACCAGGAGAAATATAGGCATATCTAACTGTGTTAATAGTAACGCCAGTATATAAAGTCATTTGAGCAATGGCATCCAAAGAAACCCCGGCAGATTTACCCCAAGCATCTATAGTAGAAAAATGTTCATCAATTTGAAAACGATCGAACGCCAATTTATCACGGACTACCGAACGCGCTAAATGATCAATAATATCTGCCGCTTTATGAGACTGCAAAGACTGACCAGCAGCAAGATGCGCTGTTTCATCTGCATTATGAGCAGCGATTAAACGAGCGATTGCTTCCTCGATTGTTTCGGGGTCGTCTTGAGCTTTTGAAAGCATGCCCCAATTTGGATCTGACATATTTGTTAAATATAATAAAAAACTTATTAAAATTATTGTCATTTTAATTATACAACTGCACCAACTTTTCTTGGCGAAATTAATAAAGCATCAATTACTCCGCTTGAATTATCAGTTGTGTATGCCTCTAACGCTATTGCGATAGCGGTATCTCCGGCAGCGGCCTTTTTGCCAATTCCAGCAGTAGTAAAGGTACTAATAAAATCGCCAATAGCTATATCAGTTGTGCCATCCACTTTTAAATAAACGGTTTTACCAAGAATTTGAACATACCCGTAACCATTATCAGCAATGTATTCATTCCTACTAATATTAACTTCTATTACTCCATAAACTTTATCATCTCCACCAGTTGTTGTTGTGGTAATCTCGTTTCCTCCGGCAACTGCTTTGAGTACTACTAAATGTCCTCTATCAAGTTGTCCGCCTGAAGTATTTTTAACATAAACAAAATCTTTTTCGTTGATATTAGCCAATCCATCATTATTTTTTAATGTTACAGCTTTTGCTCCGCTATCAGTAAATGTTCCATAAATATAATTACCGATAATTTTATGAAAACCAGTTCCACTTGATAGTGTCAAATTGTTTATTGTATTTCCAGTCACTTGACAGGTTATATAATTTAAAGTTAAAGTTCCGACAATAAAATTACCAGTTATTTGGCAATGCCTACCACCGACGGTAGCGTTAAAAACATTACTACCAATCAAACAAGTTTGAGAACCAGTCAAATAAATAGTTGTGCCTATACTTAAATCCATAGCACCGATAATTCGTGCATTTGATTCAACTACTATTTGAGTAGCGGTATGAATATCCATGCCAGTAACTACACAAGCACTAAAACTGAAACTTGCCGCACTCCTCCAAGTTCCGTGAATACTTAAATTATTTATTACTGCATTTCCTCCTCCTATACCTGAAAAAATCATTCCCATACTATTAGAACCGCCACCTGTAATTTTAAAATTATTTATTCTAACTGATTTAGAAGTGTTAACACCAAATCTTATTCCATAGCATTCTACATTAGGAACATCTAACGCACAATCAATCATAACTAAATCAACTCCAGCAGTATCACATTCTATTGCATTATAGTCATTTGAACCACCATTCCAATCAATATAAACATCTTCAAAATAAGTAGTTGCCGTTAAAGTTATTAAATGATGCGTATTACCAGAACCTATAATTGTGCAATGTTCAAATCTTGCCCCAGCTCCAGCGGCAGCTAAATTATTAGTCTGCATATTTATAATTGTACCGAGCCTACTTTCACCAACAATTCTTGCGTTGGCAGGAACAGTTATGGCACTTTCAGCGTAAGTCCCGTCTTTAACAAAAATTGATAAAGCACCGGCAGATATTGCAGCGCCTAAAGTAGTATAATCGCCGCCACTCGCGGCAACGATAGCATCATAAACTGCTTTAGCTGTATAGACTGTATCAAAATAAGTTTTAAGGACCGATTTAATATTTGACCAAAGCGTTTTATATTTTTTATTTGAATCTGCACTTGCTTCTAAGAGAAAAACATCAGCATCAACCAAAGCCGTAAAAGCAGTCATGGCGGCAAGCTCACCAGCTATAACTCCATTAAGCAAACCACTATCTCTAATCGCTTTTGAAGTGGCAAATTTAGCATCATCTGTTCCGGTATCTATTTCGGCGCCAGTACACTTTTCACCGCCTGCGGCGGTTATAAATTCCAAACCTGTCGCATCACCTTTAACTGCAACGACTTTACCGGCGCTACCGGCATAACTATCTGGCGTATCAGTAAGACCTAAAAAATCTGTTACTATTCCGGCAACTGCTCCGGCTAAAGCGGCTAAATAAGCCGCAACTGAATCATAAGCACCTTTTGGATTAAACCCAAGCTCGGTTTCGATCGAGACGATTTCGTCGTCTAATTTTGTAACATCTGGTGAATAAAGTTTTGTTGTTTGCGCTGAATCGTAATTAACACCGTCTTTATTTATTTTAGTTCGCGGACTA
>JBAZFW010000043.1:0-4679 GCA_041653215.1 Patescibacteria group bacterium | reverse complement strand
GATAATATTCTGTTTAAAAAAATTGATGGCACTTCCATAAAATTAGTTGAAAGTTATAAAGTTTAAAGTTATAAAGCCAAAAGCATTAAAATTTTATAACTTCACAAACTTTACATATTTTATAAATTTAACAATTTCTTTATTTTATCCACTACCTCCGATGGCATAAAATGGGCTTTAATTAAATAATCTGCCGCTCCCATTTTTAATCCTTTATCAATTTCATCTTTCTGACTTAAATTAGTTAAAAGTATTACTGGAATTTTAGCGATTTTGGGATTAGCTTTTATTTCCCCTAAAACTTCAAAGCCATCCATTTTAGGTAAAAGAATATCTAAAAGAATTATGTCTGGCATTTCTTTCGCGGCCAAACGAACGCCTTTATCTCCATCTTCAGCCATAATAACTTTAAAATTTTCTATTTCAAATTTAGTGGCGTACATACTTAGTAAAAACGAATCATCTTCAATTAAAAAAATTTTTATTTTATCTTTTACCATATAGTTATTTAATAGATTATATTTTTGAAAGGTTAATTAAACGTGAATTGTCCTTAATACTTCTTCCATAGTGGTTAAACCCAGCAGAGCCTTCATGATGCCATCCTGCTTCATGGTAATAAAATTCTGATTTTTAACTAAATCGTCAATCGTTAAATTGGATTTATTATTAATAATAATTTCTTTTATTTTATCATTAACATCAAGCACTTCGGCTAAAGCAATTCTGCCGGCGTAACCAATGCCGCCGCAATGAGTGCAACCTTTACCTTTATAAAATTTTATTTTTTTCAAATCAAAATCAGGTATCATTTCTTTAAGAGCTGGTTGAGGTATAATAGCTAATTCTTTTTTTATGTCATCCATAACATCGTCCGGCAATTTATGTTCTTCTTTGCAATATTCGCAAATTTTTCTACCCAACCTTTGAGCTAATATACAATTTAGAGTAGAACCCAAAAGAAAAGGCTCTACTGCCATATCTAAAAGTCTGGGAATGGCGCCTATAGCATCGTTAGTGTGCAAAGTTGATAAGACGAAGTGGCCGGTTAAGCTGGCGTGAATAGCTAATTCGGCCGTTTCATTATCTCTAACTTCTCCAACCATTACAATATTTGGATCTTGGCGTAAAAGAGAACGTAAGCCTGAAGCAAAAGTAAAACCAATTTCCGGTTTAACCTGCGACTGATTTACGCCCTGTATAAAATACTCAACCGGATCTTCTAATGTAGAAATATTTATTCCTTCTTTATTTAAACCGGTTAAAATTGAAAATAAAGTAGTTGATTTGCCTGAGCCTGTTGGACCAGTTACCAAAAGCATTCCGTCGGTTTTCTTTAAATTTGTTTTAATGATTTTAAGACCGCTAGCCATAAAACCAAGTTCTTCTAAAGTTGGCGCTCCCCTACTTACGTCCAAAATTCTCATTACCACTTTTTCTTCTTCTAATAAAGGCATAACCGAAATTCTTAAATCTATTTCTTTGTCGTCAATTTTTATTCTAATTCGGCCGTCTTGAGGCATTCTGGTTTCGTCTAATTTTAAATTAGCTAAAACTTTAATTCTACTAACAATAGCTCCATGAACACTTTTGGGTAAAACTAATGAATTATGCAAAATACCATCTATTCTATATCTTACCCGGCTTTCATTCTGCATTGGTTCAATATGAATATCTGAAGCTCGCCCCTCAACCGCATGCCTGATAATTACAGAAACTATTTTTGATACCGGGGCGGATTTAGTAATTTCCTCAACTTCTTTCTGCTCATCCTTTCTTTTGGCGCGCTCTAAAGTTTCTTCTTCTTCTTTAGTTTTTAGAGCTCTGGAAACTTCTTTGCCTAAAGTTTTATAATATTTTAAAGCATTATTAAAACCTGGCGATGAAATAAAAAAATAATCTGGCTGTAAATTTTGTTCTTTAGCTAAAAAATCTATAGCTTCTATGGCTTTAAAATTTCCTGGATCAACCATGCCTACTTTCATTTTTCCTTGAGCAACTTCAAAACAAATAATTTTATAATTTTCAGCTACTTCGGCTGGAATTAAATTCAATACTTGATCGGTGATTTTTACTCCTGCTAAATTCTTATAATTAAAATGATAAACTTTAGCTTTAGCTTCTGTAAAATCCTCAATATCAATTAAACCGCTTGCCATAAGCGTTTCTTCTGGCTTCTTCGCATATTCGGGCAACTTCTGTAATTCGGCTAACTTTTCGGTTGTTATTAATTTATTTTGAACTAATAAATTTATAAGTTCCTCTAACTTATTCATAATTAATTTGGATTAAAAGGATCTCTTTTACCAACTTCTGACTGCGCTTTTATAACAAACGTTGATTCTTGCAAGTTTTTAAATTTATCGTTGGAAAAAATATCTAAATTAAAATCACTGTTTTGTTTAAGTTTTTTTGTGGCTCTATTAAATTCTTCTGCTTTCTGATTATTAGAAACTTCAAGATCGCCCGATGAAACATTCGCAACATCGCTTAATCCAGCCGAAGTGTTTGGATTATTTATTTTATATTCAGTTAACTTTTTATTTTGGTACAACATAAACATCGTTCCCAAAATCATAAAAATAATAACGGCAATATAAATTATTAATTTTTTTGTTGATATTTTTTTTAAAACTAGCATAAATTTTGCAAAAAACAATTTTTATTGAAAATAATAACTATAAATAGTAAAAAGCGCTTCTTTTTTACTAACATTAAAATTTACCGTAGTTATATCAAAAATCCTTAAATTATTTTCAAAAGTCTTAATTATATTTTTTAAAACCTGATAATTAACCGAGCTTAATTTAACTTCTATTTTTATTGACCCGACCCCTTGAGGCAATTGATTAAAAATTCCAGCTAGCGAAACTTTGTCGTTTTTAGTTTCTGACCTAGTGTTAGTTTTACTGCTAGCTTCTTGAGTCGAGGTTTGAATTGAATTTAAAATAACACCATTTTTTGTAGCGATAGATTCCATTTCAGCAATTATCAAACTAGTATCTCTATTAGTTGGTAGCATACTATTAATTTTAGACCTATCTTTATCGCTAATTGATTGATATATTTCTTTTAAATCGCGGATGGAACTTAAATAATTAAACTTAGCTTCATATTCGACTTGCAAGTTATTTTGAATTTCTTCATTCTCTTTATGAATTTGTTGATATTTAGGATAAACAAAAATAAATAAACCAACCAATATAAGAACTGCAACTAAAGCAAAAATTATAAAATTAAAATAATCCATTAAAAACAGATTAATTCTAGTCTTAACTAATTTCATCTTGTCTTTATTTTCTGCTTCGCCAACCGGCGAATTTTTCTTAATATCCATAATCATTAATCATTAGGCAATAAATCACTCAATAAAAATATTCTTTGCAATAGAAAAATTTAAAATAAATTTCACTAAAGATTTATTTTTTTCGTTACCTGCGATCATTTCTCCTCCTTCGGCCAAAACGGCAGAAATTTTTGCATTTTTCTTAAAAGTATTAACTTGTTCGGCAATACTACTATAATTAGTAGTTATAGCGTCCATAGCATAATTACCGCTAGTATCGCCTTCAAAATTTACAAAATAAACATCTTTTATAGTATTGTCTTCTAAAAATTTAAAGAAATTAGTCCAATAAATATGCTGACTAAAAATTTGGGAAACTGTTTTAAGTTTAGCTTGAAAATCAATAATTTCCTTTAAGCTAGCTTCCTCTTTTTTAATATCTTGTTCAAGTTCAGCAAATTTTTTAATTTGAGCTAAATTCTTAGCCTGCTGGCTCTTCTGATAAAAAACCAAACCATAATAAAAAATTCCCACCACAAAAAGCGGTAACAAAATTGCGCTAATTGAAACAAAAATTTTAGAACGCCAATCAAAAAAAGTTACTAATTCTCCTTTAATGAGGTTAGTTTCTAGGACACGATATTTAGTTTCATCTTGTTTAACCTCCTCTAATTTTTCGATTTTAATTTCTTTAGTTTCTGGTTTACTTTCTTCTTTTTTCGCAACCGGCTGTACTAACTCCGCTTTTTTTATTTCTGCGGATTTTACTTCTTCAACTTTAACCGGCTCAACTATTTTAGGTTGTTCTTTTTTTTGTTCAATCGCAGAATTTTTTTTATCTTTAAACAAATTATTAAATTGATTTAAAAAGTTATTTTCTGATTTTACGGAAGAAGAAGCGACTTTATTTTCAACTGGTTTAAGATTAAGTTGGCCAATTTGATTTTTATGCTCTTTTTCCCGTTTAAAAACTTTCTGATAATCAATCAAGATTTCTTTTGGCGCCGGCTTCTTTTTAAATTTTTCACCTAAAGTTGAAAAAAAACTTTTTTTATTTTCTTTTACCAACGGTTTTGAATTTTCATGATGCTTAATTAAACCTAAAATTTCTTCGCGTGATTGCTTAATTTTATTTTTATCTGGCGCCGGTATAGAACTTTTATTATTTTGTTTTTTAAAAGACGGAAAAAAGGAAAAAGGAGAGCTCTTGGGATTTTTGATCTCTTTTTCAGGACTAGACCAAGCCAACTCCTCTTTATTATCTTTAGGCTTTTGGTCGTTACTGCGTTTTTGATTGTTTAAAAAATTAATATCTGACATAGAAAATAAATACCAATTTTATAATTTTATAATTTTTTAAATAATACTTAAATTTCTAATTTTTAAATTATGT
>JBAZFW010000042.1:0-4936 GCA_041653215.1 Patescibacteria group bacterium | reverse complement strand
AATAAAAAAAATTAATCTAAAATGGCGAGATTTAAGTGAAGATTTATAATTCGTGAGATTGCTTCGCTTGCGCTCGCAATGACATTATGAAAAATTATAAAATTTTAATTATCGCTTGTTTATTTTTATTAGTCGCCGTAATTATCGGCGGTAGTTTTTGGTATTTTAATAAAAATACCGGCGGCAACAAAGATCAAGAAAAAATCGCTTTTAATACAGGTTTTACTTTATTAGATAGTGAAAGTGGTTTAGTTTGGTCAGAAGTCGTTCAGCTTGATCCGGAAGCGCGAACTCAATTTGAAAAAAAGGTGGCGGAAACTAAAGCTGATTTAGCTATCGCTACCGACAAAGAGCAAATTTTAGCCGATTATAATAATTTGGCGTTGTTTCAAAAATATTTAGGCAATTATCGTGAATCTTATAGCGCTTATTTAGAGTCATTAAAAATTGAAAGTCAGGCCAGAGTCGCTTGGCAAAATTTCGCTGATGTTTTATTAAAAATGCGAGCTTTTAAAAGCGCGGAAATGGCTTATAAAAAGGCCGTGGAATTAAATAAATATATCCCGGAAAGTTATGTTAAATTAGCTGATTATTATAAAGCCGTCAGTGATGTTAATAATGTTGAAGCGACTTATAAATTAGCGATTGAAACCATAAAACAAAGCATGGAAAGTGACACTTTAGTTTTAGACGCTTATGCCGAATGGCTAGTTGGACAGAAAAGATATGATGAAGCTATTAAAATTTACGAAGAATTAATAGTTAAACAGCCGGATAATAAAGCGGCGATTGAAAGAAAAATTAATAATTTAAAAAATAAAAAATAATTGTCATTGCGAGGAATTTTTTAATTATTGTCATTCCGGCCTACGAGCCGGAATCCAGGTTAAGTCCGTAGAAAGTTGGGCTTGCCTAAACGATTATAAATTAAGACGATTGTACTGTTAACTCCTGGATCCCGGGTTAAGCCCGGGATGACAAACAAAAAAAGTTGATCACAATGACAGCCCAGTATATGTTAGAAACTAAACTTGAAAAATTTACAAAAATTTTACTATACGCCATACCTTTTTTGGTGTTGATTTTTATTAGCGGGTTTTATTTTCCTTTTATAATAACTAGAACTATTTTCTTCCGCCTAGTTATCCAGCTCGCTTTTAGTTTGTATCTTCTGCTTTTAGCTTTGAATTTTAAAAAATACTCGTCTCGTTTTAATTGGGCTTTTATCTTAGTTATTATTTTTTTCTTTATTCAACTAGCCGCCGCAATTTTCGGTTTAGATTTTTATAAAAGTTTTTGGTCAAATTTTGAAAGAATGGAAGGCTTATCAAGCTTGATTTATTTAACTCTTTATTTATTTTTACTGCAGGTATTTTTACGCGACCGTAAAGATTGGCTGTTTTATATCAGGCTAATTTTAATCGCCAGTTTTTTCGTTTCTATTTACGGCTTAGCCCAAAAATTAAATATTTTTCCGGTGTTTGAAGCCGGCATTGGCCGCGTGACCGCTACTATAGGCAACGCCGCTTTTTTAGCAGGTTATTTATTAGTTACTGCCGGTTTAAGTATTTATTATTATTTTAATGAAGTTAATAAAAATTATAAGTATGCGGTTTTAGGCATCGCGACCTTAAACGTCTTAGTGCTTTTTCTGACTTCAACTCGCGGCGCTATTTTAGGTTTAGGTTTAGGTATTTTAGCTTTTTTGTTTTTAAACATTATTTTTCTGCCGGGCAAAGTTCGTAAAATTTCTCTGGCTATTTTATTGCCTATTATTATAATCGCCGGTAGCTTTTATTTTTTAAGAGATAATTTAGCTGATTCTAAAGTAGAATTTGTTAGAAGAATAGCAACCATTTCTTTAAGCGATATTACGGTAAAAAATCGTTTGACAGTCTGGCGCATGGCTCTAAGCGATTTTAAATCTAGCCCTGTTCTTGGCGTGGGCATGGAAAATTTTAATATTATTTACAATAAATATTATCGCCCAGATATTTTAGAAAATTGGTTTGATCGCACTCATAATGTTTATCTTGATCAGTTAACGAGTGGCGGTATTTTAGGTTTTTTAGCTTATCTGGCGATTTTATTTTATTTATTCTTCTGGCTATTTAAGAATAGGCGAGAGGATTATTATAAATTTTCCGTATTATTTAGCTTATTAGTTGCTTATTCAGTTCATAATTTTTTCGTTTTTGATACTTTAAATACTTCATTTTTATATTTTTTCTTGATCGGTTTAATTTGTTTTAAGGAAAATGAAGCTGGGTTCGGCGGAGAAAGAAGCGAGCCTAATAATAAAGCTTTTAATTGGCTTTTTATTATTTTAATTGTTTTAAATTTAGTTGTTTTTTATAAGGCGATTTATCAGCCTTTAAAAATTAATCGAGCGATTTATACCGGTTATTATTATGTTATTGCCGATACTTTCCGTTCTTATGAAAATTTTAAAGAAGCTTTAAATTATAAATTTGGCAGCGTTGAGGCGGCGGTTCAGTTAAATAAAATGTTAGAGGTTTTATATAATCAAGGTAGCGCTAATGAGCAGACTAAAAATAATTATTACGAGTTAGCTCTAGAAAAATCTAGGTTGGTTTCCGCTCATTTCCCTCTAGAAATAAAAACTAAAATTTATCTTGGCCAGCTAATTTTAAATAATTATAAAGAAGAGAAAGAACTTGATGAAGCGGAAAGTTTATTTATAGAAACTATTAAGTTAAGCCCAAACAGAATTGAGCCGCATTATTTATTATATAATGTTTATCTGGCCAAGAAAGAAAAACAAAAAGCCCGGACTGTTTTAGAAAATTTAGTTAATCAATTGCCTTGGTATGGCGGAGCGAAAATGATGTTGATGGGCGATGTTTATAAAGATGAGCCGGCCAGGGCCGAAGAGTTGTTTAAAGAGGGGGTAAAGCAATTCGGCTATGCTGATTTTGGCGGTTTAAAGAAAATAATTATTTATTTATTAGATCAAAAAAGATACGCCGAAGTCGTGCCTTATTATAATGATTTAATTAAATCCGAACCAACGCGCTATGATTATCGGCTGGATTTAACTAAAATTTATTATTTAATTGGCGATTTTGATTCCGCGGTTGAACAACTTAATATTATTAGTAATGAATCGCCGGAAACCCTTAAAGATTATCAAGACTTTGTTAATGAAATTTATGATGCTTACAACAAGTCCTAGATTTAAATAAAATTTTTTATGCCTCTAAAAGTTTATTTTAATATTCTAAAAACTGGAATTTATTTAAGCTTTCTTTCGGTTTTTTTAATTTTTACTAATTTGCTTTTCCCTTACATAACTTCTAAGCAGCTTTATTTTAATATTTTAGTAGAAATTTTAATAATTTTTTGGTTAAGTCTGATTATTAAATATCCGGAAGTTCGACCAAAAAAGTCTTTGATTACTTTCGGCTTAGCTGCATTTTTGGGCGCTTTGTTCGTTTCTTCGGTTTTTGGCGTTGATTTTAATTTAAGTTTTTGGGGAGATATTGAGAGAATGCTTGGCTTATTTCATGTGGCGCATTTCTTTTTGTTCTATTTAATTTTAATTACCGTTTTTAGAAAGCCAAACGACTGGCGTAATCTTTTTATTGTTTCCATAAGCGCCGCGGTTTTAGTTTGCCTTTATAGTCTTTTTAAAGTTCATTATAGTACGATTGGTAATACGGCTTATGTTTCTGGTTACGCGATTTTTAATATTTATTTCGCCCTGATTTTATTTTTTAAAAGTCGTTCTAAAGAAAATTGGGGGAGTCAAGATTGGCTGATTAGCGGGCTTTATTTAGTCGCTGCTTTCATAATGTTTTTAGTTATGAAAGAGACTAATACTAGAGGGGCTTACGCTGGATTAGGCATAAGTTTTGTTTTACTTTTTATTTTATCCGCTGTTTATAGTCAGAGTAAAAAGATTAAGATGTATAGCTTAATGGCTGGTGCGGCTGCGGTAGTTGCTATAGTTTTAATTTTTTTATTTCCGCAAAGTAAAATTGTCAGCCAAACTCCGATTTTAAAAACTGCGGCGCAAATTTCATCAAAACAAGTTACTTTTCAAACTAGATTAATTTCTTGGAAAGCAGCTCTAAAAGATTTTCCAAATCATGCCATTCTGGGTACGGGTTATGGTAATTATGCCATTACTTTTGATAAATATTTTGATCCGGCATTCTATACCTACACTGCTAGCGAAACTTATTTTGATCGGGCGCATAATAATTTAGTTGATATCGCTTCAACTGGCGGTCTAATAAGTTTGTTGACTTATTTATCTATTTTTATAGCCATAGCTTATTATTTATTTAAAGGTAAAAAGCAGGGAAAAATTTCTACTAATGAATTTGTTTTACTGGTTTGTTTGTTTGTGGCTTATTTTATTCAGAATTTAGCCGTGTTTGATTCGCTAGTAACTTATATTTCATTGATGTTAACTTTAGGCTATGTTTATTGGTTAATTAATGGCGACGAAGCAGAAGAGTTTACTCCCGATGAAGGTTTAACTAATAAAGAATTAGCGGTTTTGTTTGTCGCTGGAATAATTATTTTATCTATTACATATCAATACAATATTAAAGTATGGCAGATGCTAAATGGAACAATTAAAGGTCAGACTGAATTCGCTAAAGGTAATATTCCCGCCGGAGTAGAGGAGTATAAAAAAGCTTTAAGTTATAATACGCCCTTAGATCGCGATAGTCGCGCCAGTTTAATAAATGTTATAAACGGACGGCAAAGCGATTTATCAACTATGGATAAAACAAAAGCCAAAGAAATAGTTGATTATGTTATAAATTTAGCCGAAGCTAATGTAAAGTTAAATTCGGCTGACAGTATGATGCAAATGCAATTAGCGCAAATTTTAAATACCGCCGCTTCGGTTAATATAGACAACGCAAGTAAATTTTCTTTTTATTCTGACCGCGCGCTA
>JBAZFW010000041.1:0-4945 GCA_041653215.1 Patescibacteria group bacterium | reverse complement strand
ATTTTTTTATTTCTGATTCAAGCATTTTTGAAACCGGAATGCCGGTCCAGCGAGCTACGACTTTAGCAATATCTTCTTCATCAACTTCTTCTTTTAAAATTCTTTGGCCAGTTGACTGAATTTTTACGAGTTCGGTTTCTTGTTTTTTTACTTCCTGCTCTAACGCCGGGATTTTTGAATATAATATTTCCGCTACCTGAGTTAAATCGTCACCACGTCGTTCAATAATTTCAGCTTGAATTTTTAATTCATCAATTTGTTTTTTAGACAATCTAATTTTAGCAATAACATTTTTTTCATTATGCCAATGCAATTCTAATTGATTAGCTTTTTCTTTTAGCTGAGCTAATTTTTTATTTATATCTTTAAGTTTGGCGGTTTGTTTATTTTCTTTATTTAAACCGACCTTTTCGATTTCTAAACGTTTTATATCTCTTTTTAAAGTATCTAATTCTTCGGGTGAAGAATCTATTTCCATGCGCAAAGCCGAAGTCGCTTCATCAACTAAATCCACGGCTTTATCTGGTAAAAATCTATCTGTAATATAACGAGAAGATAATTTTGCGGCCGCGATTAAAGCGTCGTCTGTAATTCTTACCCCATGATGTACTTCATATTTTTCTTTAATGCCTCGTAAAATTGCAATCGTATCTTCGATAGAAGGTTCGGAAACATAAATCGGTTGGAAACGTCTTTCTAAGGCCGCGTCTTTTTCAATATATTTTTGATATTCGCGGGTAGTAGTAGCTCCCACGGCTTTTAATTCGCCGCGCGCCAAAGCCGGTTTTAACATATTAGAAGCGTCCATTGAGCCTTCAGAAGCGCCTGCGCCCACTAAGGTGTGCAATTCGTCAATAAAGAGTATGATATTGCCGCCCTGGGCTTTTATTTCCTTTAAAACGGCTTTTAAACGGTCTTCGAATTCACCTCTGAATTTTGAGCCAGCCACTAAAGCTCCCAAGTCTAGAGAAATCAATTCTTTGCCTTTTAAAGTTTCCGGGACATCACCGGCCACAATGCGTTGCGCTAAGCCTTCAATAATAGCGGTTTTGCCTGTGCCGGCTTCGCCGATTAAAACCGGATTATTTTTTGTGCGCCTGGATAAGACTTGCATGATGCGCCTAATTTCTTCGTCACGGCCGATAACCGGATCAAGTTTTTCCTGGCGCGCTAGTTCGGTTAAGTTGATGGCATATTTTTCTAAAACTCTGAATTTAGATTCAGGTTCCGGGTCGGTAATAGTTTGTGAGCCGCGCAATTTTGCTAAAATTTTTAAAACTTCAGCATATTCAACTCCGGCGTTAATCAAAATTTCTTGAGCTTTTGTTTTTACGCCGATTACGGATAAAAATAAATGTTCGGTAGAAATATATTCGTCGCCGATTTTATCCGCTTCTTTTTTTGCGCGTTCTAAAATCATAGCCACTTCAGCTGTGCCTTGAACCGTGCCTACGCTAGCGGAAACTAAAATTTTCGGCAATTTTTCTATAATCTCTTTAGTTTGTTTTTCTATTTGGAGAAAATTAATACCCAATTTTTCTAGAATTGGTTTTATTAAACTTTCGTTTTGAGCGAGTAGGGAAGCTAGTAAATGCAAAGCTTCAATTTGCTGTTGGCCGTTATCTTGCGCGATAATTTGCGCGTTAATAATGGCTTCTTGAGATTTATGAGTAAATTTATCAAACATATTTTTTTATTGTCATTGCGAGGAGCGCTAGCGACGAAGCAATCTCACGAACTATTTATCTAACAAATTGTCCGTTAGATTGCTTCGCTCCTTTCAGTCGCTCGCAATGACAGAAAGTTGTTAGTTATTAGCACTCTCTAGTCTTGAGTGCTAAATTCAATATAATACAGCCTAGAAAGCTTGTCAATGTTATTCAAAAAATATCTAAGTTTTTATCGCAATTAGGGCAACGGCCATGTTTATCAAGCCTTTCTATTTCATAGCCAAAACGGCGGATAGCTAATTCGCCGCAAGCCGGACAATAAGTATTTTTTTTTCCTCGCTTAAAGTATTACCGGCATAAACATATTTTAGCCCGGCATTTTTTCCGATATCGCAAATTTCAAAAATCGTTTCCTCGGAAGTCGGCGGAGTTCTTTTTAATTTCCAGGAAATAGCCGGAGAGAATTTTGTAACATGCCAAGGCACGTCAGTGCCGAGTTCGTTCGCTATAAATTCAGCTAAAGATTTAAGCATTCCTAAATCGTCCGATAAACCAGGTATAATTAAAGTAGTAATTTCAAGATCAACGGCGGATTTTTTTATGGTTTTAAGATTCTCTAAAATCGGCTGTAATTTAGCGCCGCAATTTTTTAAATAAAAATTTTCGTCCATGGATTTTAGGTCAACATTAATGGCATCAAGATGGGGGATAATCGCTCTTAAACATCGATCGCTCATATAGCCGTTAGAAACCCAGACATTTTTTAAATTTACTTTATGCGCCAACTCCATAATAGATAAAGCATATTCAGTAAAAATTGTTGGCTCGTTGTAAGTATAAGAGATTGATGAACAATTATTAGCTATAGCATCGGCTACAATTTTTTCCGGCTCAAAAAAATTCATGTTTTTAACTTTTTGTTCAATACCCAAAGCTTGGCTGATATCCCAGTTTTGGCAGTTTGCACATCTAAAATTACAACCTAGCGTTCCGAGAGAATAACTTAAACTGCCGGGTTGAAAGTGAAATAAAGGTTTTTTCTCAATCGGATCAACATTTAAAGCGACTGGATAACCATAGACAAGAGAAAATAATTCGCCGTTGATATTTTTTCTGGCGCGGCATATTCCAACCGAATTATTTTTTATAACGCAAGCATGATGGCAAAGTTCGCAAGCCACGATTTTATCATCTAATTTTTTGTAAAATTTGGCTTCTTGCATATATATTTCTTGCGCCTATATTTTAGCAGAAATTTCTTAAAAAATAAAGACCCAATATTGTTTTATAAACCCTTGACTTTAAGGGGCGAAAAATATTGTGGTAATTTATTTTTTTTGTTATAATTGTTGATAACTAGTCATGACACATAAATTGTCTAATTAGATTTTTTATTAGTCTAATATTAAATAAAATTTTTTCTCATAATATATCCCCATGTTGTTAAAGGAAAAAATCCTCAAAATATCAAAAAGTTGTAAAGATTTTTTTATTTCTTTTAATAAAAAAACATACAACTTTTTTAATTCTTCGAAAAATACAGCCATTAACCTTACTATTTGTTTAACGGTGTTGGTAATTATTTTTCTTGCCGGTTCTCTATATTCTGATTTTAATCAAGAAAAAATTAGAAATGGTCGCGTGGCTGGAGTTTCGGAAACCTATTCTGAAACTGCGCCGATCATACAATACGCGGACGATTCTTGGCGTTCACTAAAAGATATATATTCGCGCTTGATGGATTTTGTTATTCCTGAAAGTTTAAAAAATAAATATGTTAAATATTTATTTAATAATCAAGCCGATAATCAACCTCAAGTTAATGACACTGTAGATCAATCTAATAATACTTTAGATAATGATCAAACTAATCAGCAACAACCACAAGTCGTTGAAAGAATTATCACTCAACCTCAAATCATTCAACAAAATTCTACTAAAGTTGTTTCCGCCCCCACCCCCAAAAATCTCTCCATCATCGGCGACACCACTGTCGGCGGTTCTCTCAATGTTTCAGGTCAGACTAAACTAAAAGATAAACTAACTGTTTCAGGCGCTAGTGAATTTCTAAGCGACGCAGTATTTAGCTCTGCTCTAACAGTTAAAGATCTAATAGTGACCGGCTCAATTAAACTAAACGGGGTTACTATTACCGACGGTTCATTAATCACCGGCACTCAAATAATCAACAACAACACCTATGTCACCGGCACTTTTGCAGCCGGCCATACTGAAGTCCCAAGCCTAGGCTCTACCGGCCCGGTTGGTTCGCAAAGCCTATCGGCCGGTGAAGGCGGCCTAACCGTCGCTGGCGACACCTCTCTAAACGGCGAACATGTTTTAATCGCTGGCATAGTTGATTTAAACAATCTATTAGACATAGACCAAAATGGCCTGGCTCTAAGCGTAGGTGATGGCTCTAATGATACTTTTACGGTTAACACCAGTGATGACATAGTTACGATTACCGGAACTTTAAACCATTATGGCGCCTCTCAGTTTAATGGTGATATGGATTTAAATGGCGCTCTAGATCTAGACGTAGCTTCAACTTCAGCTCTAACCGTTGGTGATGGCACTAATGACAATATCAACATTGATACCATCAACGACATTCTAACTTTTGGCAATAGTTCAACCACCGATCAGATGATTTTAAATCTCAGAGAATTAACCCTTAACTCTGCCAGCTCAACCACAGCTCTAACCGTCAGACAAGACGGTGATGGCGATATCATCAATATCTTTGATGGCGCTAACGAAGTCTTTACCATTTTAGACGGTGGGAATGTGGGGATTGGGACGAGTTCGCCATATGCCAAATTAGCTTTAGCAAATACTTTAGGCGGATCTACTCCATTATTTGTTATTGCTTCTTCAACCGCCGGCGCGGCCACTTCAACATATTTAACAGTGGTCAGTAATGGGAATGTGGGCATAGGGACAAGTTCGCCAGAAACAGCTCTTGATGTATTCGGCTATCAAATGAGATTAACTAATTTTGAAGGAAACCCTTTGTTTTTGGTCAGGGATGATGCTGAAAATTATGGAGGCATGCAATGGAATTCCGCCAGTAATTATTTAAAATTTTATACTCGAGAAAATAATACTTTATATAACAATACTTTAATTTTAAAATCTGGTAATGTCGGTATCGGTACAACAACTCCAAATCAAAAATTTTCTATATATAATTCTTCCGCTGACGCGGCCATAGAATTATCTTCTGTCTCAGGTCTAAATTATAAATGGACTATTGGGATGGATTATTCAGA
>JBAZFW010000040.1:0-5101 GCA_041653215.1 Patescibacteria group bacterium | reverse complement strand
ATATGCCAATTTTTAAATACAAGGCTTTTAATAAAGACAAAAAAGTGCAAGAGGGTATGGTTGAGGCGATTAGCAAAGATTATGTTGGAGAGATATTAACGGAAAAAGGTTTTTCTATTGTTTCAATTGCTGAAGTATCATCCGGTAAAAAAATTTTTAATCTCGATTTTTTAAACAGAATAAAAACAAAAGATATAGTTATTTTTTCTAGGCAGTTTTCGGTTTTAATTTCAGCTAATGTTTCTATGGTACAAGCGCTTAAAGTTCTGGTTGATCAAACGGCTAATGTTATTCTAAAGATGATTCTTTCGGAAGTGGCCGATGAAGTTGATGCCGGTTCAACTTTATCCGAAGCCTTAGCTAAGCGGCCTAATGTTTTTAATAATTTTTATGTGAGTGTTGTCAGATCAGGCGAAACTTCTGGTAAATTAGACGAAGTGTTAAGTTATTTGGCTGATGAAATGGAAAAAGATTATGATATGATGAGTAAAATTAAGGGCGCTATGATTTACCCGGCTTTTGTTTTAGTTTCCTTAATTGTCGTCGGCATCGTTATGATGATTTTTGTTGTGCCTAAACTTACTGGAATTTTAACTGAAAGCGGAGCCGAATTACCGATAACTACTAGAATCTTAATTGGTACTTCTAGTTTTATGCAACAATATTGGTGGTTGCTTATTATTATAACCGTGGCTTTAGTCGCCGCTTTTAAATGGTATGAAAAAAGACCCCAAGGCAGAAGACAACTTGATTATCTAAAATTAAGGTTGCCGATTTTTGGTCATTTATTTCAACTGATTTATTTAGTTCGTTTTACCCGTTCAATGAATACTTTAATCGTCGGCGGCGTTACTATAGATAATAGTTTAAAAGTTACCGCTGAAGTTGTGGGCAATAAAATTTATCAGGAGTTAATAGAAGAAACGGTTAAAGAAGTTGAAGATGGTAATTCAATTTCCAGTGTTTTTATAAAAAGTAAAACCATACCTAAAATGGTTTCACAAATGTTAAACATCGGAGAAAAAACCGGAAAAATGGATGTTATTTTAGACAGAATAACTAATTTCTATAGCCGAGAGATTTCTAATATGGTGGCGAATTTAATGACTTTAATGGAGCCGATAATTATGGTTGTTATGGGCGTAGCCGTAGGCATTATGGTGGCGGCCGTAATTTTGCCGATGTATAATTTAGCTAGCAATTTTTAATATTTAAATAATTAATTATAATAATTATGAAACAAAATAAACAATCAACAAAAGGTTTTACCTTGATTGAGTTATTAGTAGTAATTAGTATTATTGGCATTTTATCATCTTTAGCTGTGGTTTCGCTTAATAGCGCTAGAAATAAGGCTAGAGACGCTTTGAGAAAAGCCGATATGACGCAAATGAGAACCGCTCTGAATTTATATTATGATGATAAAACCAGATATCCGATTTGTGGAACTTGGGATGATGGCGCAGCTGATTTTGGCGCTAATAATGCCGCTGGTTCAGCTTGTTATCTTGGCGCTTTAAAGACTGAATTAACCGCTGGTTCTAAACCGTTTTTACAACAAATGCCTAAAGATCCTAAGAACGCAACTAATGATCCGGCTATAGACGCGACTTACCTTTATCGTTATGTAAGTAAGTCAGACGGTAGCGAATATGCTTTAGTATATCGGGTTGAAGAAAATGCAACTTTACAAGTTATTCGTGGTTGGTAATGCAAAAAATTAATTTTTGTGGTATAATTGTGGATAAGTAGTTTGCTAATTAATTCAAATTCAAATGAATTAAAGCGAACTTAATTATTATTATTTAACTTTCGTATATTAGAGAATTATAATTCGTAAAATTCGATTTAATTCGCTGATATTCGTTATTCAGAGGGGAGGTGAATCATGAAAAAACAAAAAGGTTTTACATTAATTGAGTTATTGGTGGTTATCGCTATTATCGGTTTATTATCAACTTTAGCCGTAGTAGCTTTAAATAACGCCAGAATGAAATCAAGAGATGCTAAGCGCATTTCTGATATTAAACAGATACAGACGGCTTTGGAATTATATTATAATGATGCCAACGCTTATCCGGCTACAGTTACCGCTAATGGCACTATCGCTACCGGCGGTGTTACTTATATGGCTGTTGTTCCGAGCAGTCCAGCCCCAGTTAATGATGGCGGCTGTACAACCGCTAATGGCACTTATGTTTATACTGCGGGAAGTGCTAATACTACTTATACTTTAACTTATTGCTTGGGCGGTGCGACCGGTGGCGTAGCATCAGGCACTCATACTGCCACTCCCGGTGGTATTTAATAAAAATCTTTAAAAGGGTCCTATTAAGGGTTTATAAAAAAGAGCGAGGCTAATAAAAGCCTCGTTCTTTTTTATGGAGTATTCTTTTTTTATAATTATAATGGTAAAATTAATGTATGTTGAAAGATAGGGTTTTAAAAATTTGCGATTTTTTAATTGAATATGGCATATTAGCTATAGTTTTTTTTATTCCTATAATTTTTGATTACAGTCTAACAAGCTACAATTTTTTTGATCTTTATAAAGCGGTTATTTTTAGAGTAATTTTAATTTTTATACTAACTGCCTTTACGGCTAAAGTTTTTATAAATGGCAAATTGATTTATCGTGGTAGTGCTAAAATTTTTTTATTGGTTGGTTTAATGCTCGCTTCATTCTTTGTAAGTTCATTTTTTTCTCTTGATCCAAATCAAAGTTTTTGGGGCAATTTTTTAAGACAACAAGGTTTTTATAACTTTTTTAATTATTTGTTGTTTTTTGTATTATTAATATTAAATATTAATAATTTTAAACAGCTTAAACGCGTAATTATAACTGTTGTCGCTTCGTCATTTTTAGTTGCGGCTTACGGTTTAGTCCAATATTTTAATTTTGATCCTTTTCCTTGGTCTAACGGCGCGCTAAAAGATCAACGCATTTTTTCTACCTTAGGTCAGACTAATTTTTTCGGACATTGGTTAATTATAGTTTTTCCCATAAGCCTTTATACTTTAATTTTTATAGCTAAAAAGTCGCTTTCTAGATTTTTTGTCGGTTTAATTATTGCTATGGAATTAATTTGTTTGATTTTTACTTATTCCCGGGCGGCTTGGCTTGGGTTTTTTAGTTCAATGATTTTTTTAGTTATTTTTTGGCTGTTTTATAAAGGGTTTAAAAAAGTTGCTCTTGGTTTTATCAGTTTAATTTTAATTGCCGTTCTTTTTGTGGTTGGTTTAAATATGATTAGTCCGGTTAATTTAAATTATCAGGATTATATTAGCGTTGCCGGACGAGTAAAAAGCATGACTGATTTTAAAGGCAGTTCTAATAAAATGAGACTTTATTATCTTGAGTCGGCCGTTAAAGAAATAAAACAAGAAAGTTCTTTAAGATTACTCATAGGCTACGGACCGGAAGTTCTAGCGGATGTTTTTATGAAATATTATCAAATTGATTGGGGCATTTACGAATCCATTAATAGTTTTCCTGACAGAGCGCATAATTGGCTGTTTGATCAAATTTTAGCTTTAGGATTTTTAGGTTTAGCGGTAAATTTAATATTTTATATTTATCTTATTTATAAGGCGGCTGTTTTTTTGTTGGTTAAAAAAAAGTTTGCGCCTGACGATTGGTTATTAATATTTTTGTTTTCCTCTTTGATTGCTTATTCTATAAATAATTTTTTTAGTTTTTCTTTATTTACAGTTTTGGTTTATTTGTATTTAATTTTGGCTATTTGTTGGATTATAATAAATTCTCAAGCAGAAGATAAAATTTTAAATATACGGTTAACTATATTTTCAAAATTATTAATTTTTGCATCGCTTTTTTTAGTGTCCGCCGTATTTATGTATACTAACAATATAAATCAGGTAAGGGCGGAAATTTATTATATTAAAGCTTTAAATTCAATGAAGTCTTCAAACTGCGGTGGTGTAATGAATAATATGGAGAAGGTTATGGGCTTAAGTCCGAACAATAATTATTATCAAGAAAATTATCTTTTTTTAATGCTAAATTGTTTTTCTATGGTTGAAGATAAATCTGTACGAAAGCAGTTAAGTGATAATATATTAGAGTATATTAGATTAATTAGCAATAAAAAATCTTATGGTATTTTGCATAATACAGCTCGCGCTTATACTTTGTTCGGTTTTTATTTTGATAAAGCTTATTACGCGGAAGCGGAGAAGATATATAATAATTTAATAACAAATTATCCATATTTTACCGGAGTTTATGAAGATTTTGTTAAACAAAGAATGATGCAGGAAGATTATGGGGGAGCAATAGATATTTTAAAAAAAGAATTGGCGATTTTACCGCCGATTAATAACCCTTATTTAAATGATGGTCATCGTCGACAAATTTCAGGCATTGCGGTTAAATTGTATGAAAGCTTAGGCCAGGCGTATTTTAAAATAAAAAATTATGATTTAGCGCTTGAAGCTTATAAAAAAGGATTAAGTTTTGATCCTTTTAGAGCGACTTTATACAAAGATATAGCTGATATTTATTACGTTCAAAATAATTTAGATAAAGCTATTGAATTTAATCAGCGAGGTTTAACGCTAAACCCGGAAGATTATAATTGGCCGTTAGCGCTATCGCTTTTATATCGCGATAAAAAAGATTTAGAGATAGCAAAAGATTATTTAAACCAAGCTTTAAAGTTAGCGCCGGACAATCAGGATTTAAAAAAATATTATAAAGAGTTAAATAAATAAATATTTTAATATTATTGTGAGGAGAAACGGAAAGCCCTCCTTCTAAAGGAGGGGTAGGGGAGGTTTAAAATTTTAATTATACTTTAAACCCCCTTCCCGCCCGAACGACTGACGCTGTTCAGTCGGGCGGGAATCCCCCTTTATAAGGGGGATAAATTTAGTAGCTCCTCGCAATGACAATATATTTTTATGCCAATATTAATTTTGATTTTCGTTTTTGTTTTTGGTCTTATAATTGGTTCTTTTTTAAATTGTTTGATTTGGCGTTTGCATGAAAAAATTCCCCTAATTCCATTTACTAAGGGAGGTGATAAGTGGAAACGATCTTATTGCCCGAAATGCAGAAAACAAATTGCTTGGTATGACA
>JBAZFW010000039.1:0-5317 GCA_041653215.1 Patescibacteria group bacterium | reverse complement strand
TATCAATCGCTTGATATAATTTTTTTATTGATTCACCGCTTAAACCAATATTTTTTAATTCTGTTTCAGTCGGTCGCCGTAAAATTAAAGGTATAGCTTCAATAGTTTTTAAATTTTGCGTTACCTCCTCGCCTACTTCCCCGTCGCCCCGAGTCGCGCCTAAAACGAATTTACCTTTTTCATAAATTAAGGCCACAGCTAAGCCGTCCATTTTTAATTCAGCATAATAACCTCCCCTAACCCCTCCTTCATAAAGAGGGGAATATTTACCCTCTCTCCTTGCTAAGAAATCCCCCTCTCCTTTTAAAGGAGAGGGATGGGGTGAGATTGGGGTGAGGTCTAAAATTTTCTCTAACCTCTTTTCCCAATCGCGCATATCTTCCGGAGTAAAAGCATCAAAAATCGACATCATGGGCGCTGAATGGCGAACTTTTTTAAATTTTTGTAGAGGCGCTCCGCCTACTCTCTGAGTCGGAGAATCAGATGTAATTAAATCTGGATGTAAATTTTCTAATTCCTGTAGTTCATTTTTTAAACTATCTAAAGCCGCGTCAGAAATTAAAGACTTATCTAAAACATGATAAGCATAGCGATATTTTTCAATTTCACTTCGTAATTTTTCTATGCGTTTTTTAGTTTCTGGTTTATTCATTTTTATAAAAATTTATAAAGGTTCGCGGCAAATTTCATAAAAATACCACGCAGCTTCTCTGCCGGACAACTCATAATCATATTCATCACCTCGTGTATATCGATAACCACCTATATCAATACTGCTAGGATCTAAAAAATTTGAGCAAAGAGTGTGCTCTTCATATATAATATTTGAATCCCAATACCACCAAACATCGCATCTATCGCTACTTTCACCATAAAGATCTTCTTCATTTCTAACTCCATAATAATAATTATAGTCATCCCAACCACCAATGTTTTCATTATATTCTTTTCTACAACTTGGTACTTCTGCTAATATACAACTTGAACCGTTCCAGTCATACCCAGAATCACAAATATATTCGCATTTTACAGGATCAGTGCATGAACCCACTAAAGTTTTTGCCGTATCTTCTGTGAGACCAGTATCATCGCCGGTGCAGATAGTAGAATTTTCCGGATCCACTCCAGTGCAAACATATGTTACAGGCACGCAGACCCCAGCTACACATGACCCGGTAACGCAACTCCCGCAACTTCCGCCGCAACCATCATCACCGCATTCTTTGCCCGTACAATCAGGCGCACAAGCCGGACCGCCACCTCCTCCACTACCAAATTCAAAAGAACTTTCCACCGATCTTTTAGCTCCGCCATAAAAACCAACCGAAGTAAATGTAACGTTTGGCGAAGAAGTAGCATAATTAACAATAAAAGAACTATTATTGCCGATATCTATATTTTGAAAAATATTATCTTGGTCAACGTCAGGCAAGACATAATTATTTTTTCTGACTTCCCATAAAGCCTGCTCTAAGCCAGCTTCTGAAGCGAAAAATCCTAAACTCGAATAACCGGTTAAACGATTCATTCTTATTCCGGCCATAACTAAATCAGCCGCGCCTAAAGTTATAATTAAAATGCCGGATAAAATAAACATGGTTAAAAGTAAAATTACACCAATCTGATTTTTAAGTTGTTTTTTAGCTTCTACTTGACCCATAGAAAAATTATTTTTAAATCTCAACTAATCCTTAATACAGCGAACCGAATAAGCATTGTCCTTGCCGCCATAATCACTATAGTCTCGAAAAATATCTTCAAAATTATATGACAAGGTTTCAGTCCAAGCATGTGTAGCATCCGCTTCGCTAGACGACCAAAAAATGCCATATTGACTACGATTATTAAATGATGAATTCCATGAACGATAACCGGCGCCAGCAGCCGAAAAATTACTGCTATTAGACGCACCAGTATTAGGACTATCCCAATAAGTTGTGTCATTTATTTTCATTGCTCCGCCAGCTATCGAACTACCGCCCAAAGAAGAAATTAAAGCAGGAAAATCATCGCCAGCACAACCCTCGTAATCTGTTGGTATGTGCCAACCATCAGGACAAATACCCTGAATCATATTTTCTTTTGTTACTGGATTCATACAACCGGTTGCGGCGCTTAAACCGTTCATCGCCGTATTCCAATCATATAATCTACCCCAAGGAGCATCACAACCTAACGGGTTACAATATGCTAAAGACGAAATATCAGTTCCATCCGGTTTTTTAGTAGTACTAAGACTTTCAGCCAACCAACATTGAGCGCCGTTTGTTACAGTAGTATAAGTATCACCATTATATGAACAAGAATCTCCACAAACCGTACTAGCGCTACAAGCATCAACCATAACACAAGACCCAGCCACGCACGACCCAGTGACACAACTTCCATCACAAAGTCCGCCACAACTATCGTCATCGCCGCAAGCCGCGCCCGAACATTCAGGCGTACATGAAGGGACTGATCCGCCACTCCCTCCATAATCCCTTGAAGAAACCGTCATCTGTATTTTCATTTTTTGCTCATGCATAGCCTGCCCAAAAGCCTTAGCATCCATCATCATGGTTACATAGGGCTGAGAACTTTTAAGAGAGCCTATCGGATCATCTTTGACATAAAATTGTAAATTATTAATTATAATCCCAGGGATATTATACTCGGGTTGAGCGAAAGAAGTAAGCGGTTCATACATATAATTTTCATCATAAGACATTTCAACAAATATGCTTCCGATATCTAAAACATAATGCACACAATCTCCATTTTGATTTTTAAAATACAATTCTTGGCCATCCGGGGAAGTATTAAAAACTTTGTTAGTAGCTCCGGCATAACAATCAGTATTGCTAATTTGCGCCATTCTCATTTCTTTAGTCATTCTTTCCATGGCATATCTAATATTTTCCTGAACATTTTGCGCGCTAATTGAATTTCTTTGCCCGTCAATCACTAATTTAAATATTTCCGTAGAAGATATGACTAAAACAGAAAAAATAGCTACTGAAACTACTAATTCTATAAAGCTGAACCCCTTAACTGATTTTAATTTTTTAAAAAATAACTTCATGATCTTTAGTTCTTAATTGATAATTCGTCCGCCTCGGTTCGCCGAGAGCGAGACGGGTAATTGATAATTGAATTTTTTACCACCAATTATATAAAAAAGTTTCTGCCGTGTAATTATGGTTTTGCGTACCGTCTTTCCAGCGGATAGTGCATTTAACATCAAGATAGTTAGTATTATCAACTACAGTAATTAAACGATAAAAATTAGTTGAATTAGCGGTCGCTGTATGAGTATATAAACCATTACTATCAACATAAAGCCTGGCGCCGGTCTCATCTATAGAATTTATAGCCATATTAACGCTAGATAAACCATTATAATCTATAACATATGTACCATCGCCGACTATATCCTGATTCCAGGTTTTTCCTAAAGTTATCCAATTAGTATCTCTAATATTTCTAACTAATTCTAAACCTTCTTGAGCTAGCCCCGACGCTATTAAAACATTTTTATTAATATACTGCGTTTCTATATTTTGAATTACTAACGAGACAACACCAACCATACCCACAGCAATAACCATAATTGAAACTACCACTTCTATAATACTAATGCCTGAATTATTAAAATTTTTTTTGTAATTCATAAAACTTTATAGTTCTTTAAAATTTGGGTTAATCATGCCAAGATGACCAACCCATATAGTGGCCTCCGTATTATTAATATTTTCTCGTAAAGTAATATGGGCGTAATTAGCGGCAGCAGCATCATAATATCCATAACCATTTATATAACACTCTGGGTCGGGCGGTAAAAAAACAATATCATAAAAATCCAAACCATATAAATAAGAAACCGTGATGCCGGCCGGCAAAATTTTAGTTTCAAAAGCTTCGCCTTGATCGTAAAATTTATTTTCATTTATGTCGGCAAAAATAATATAACTATCTGGCGTACTAGTAGCAAAGCGAATGCCCCAGCCACCGCTCGGCACATTAACTCCATCATAAGTTTTTGAGCCTAAACTATAATTTTGCACCAATCTAATATCTGAAGCGACTTTTTGTTTAACAATACCTAATTCTGATCGTTTATTAGTACTATGATAATTCACTAAAAAAATAGTGCTCATAGTAGTAATAATAAAAATACTAACCAGCATCTCCTCTAAGGTAAACCCGGCATTATTATTTTTTATATTTTTTAATTTGATGCTCATAATTTTAAATTAGCGCGGCGTTAGCCACGCTAATTTTTTCTTATGTCATTGCGAGAAGCGTCAGCGACGAAGCAATCTCACGAACTATTAATTTAACAAATTATCCGTTAGATTGCTTCGCTCCTTTCAGTCGCTCGCAATGACAATTTTTGTATTAATTTTATCGCGATTTTACTTCTTTCCAGTCAGGCGCCTGGGTATTAATATTAATGACTTTAGAAAATAAAGTGTAATAACCTTCATTGTCAGTAACTTTTAGAGTTACTGTTACGCTACTAGGAGAATTAATAACGATAGCTGTGGTTGAAG
Organism: Patescibacteria group bacterium; assembly: GCA_041653215.1. Taxonomy (GTDB): domain Bacteria; phylum Patescibacteriota; class Patescibacteriia; order Patescibacteriales; family GWC2-42-12; genus JACPHD01. Next base: position 782 of record JBAZFW010000039.1, on the reverse strand, counting down.
CGGTTGGGTTAGCAATAGTCGCATCGCCAACAACGCTCCATTCCCAATCGCATAAAGCATCAGTACAATTAATCGCAGTAGTCGGATTTAAAATTGAATACACTTGGCTATTGTCAGAAAAATTAATATCTTCGCCTTGAGTTGGATTAGTTGGTGATTGGTTAAAATTAACATCTGGCATTTCATGTTTATAGGTAGTAAAGGTTAATGGCGATCCATCGTCAGCTTCAGCCGGCGTATCTTGAGCGCTATTATATTGCGTTAAACTTGAAGAAGTATTAGTATTGTCCCAAACTTTAACCCACCAATAATATGGAGTGTTATAAGTTAAGGTTATAGCCGAATCAAGCGGAAGTTGATCTACACCAATATCAATTATACATTTATTAGTTGGATTATTATAACCAAGACATTTACCCGAATCAAAAATTGGACTACTAATACTATTAGAAGTATTAGCGATTATCTGATAAGCTGATTCGCTTGCACCAGCGTCAGCGTCATTAAAAGTCCAACCCAATTTAGCTTGCAAAGCTCCATATTGGCCGGCTTGAGCGAAACTCCAATTAGGCGCGGTTAAATTAGTGGCGCTTGGCGTAGAACTAACGCTAACTAAAACTTTATAATCAGAAGTGCCGCAAGAACTCTCATTGTCGCAACTAAAACTTAACCAACCAATTCCAGATCCATCATCGTTGCCATTCCAAGCATAGCCGATTAAACTTCCGCTACCAGAATCTATAGATACGCCGTTTGTCCAAGTGTCATTAAATTTTATCCAG
>JBAZFW010000038.1:0-5588 GCA_041653215.1 Patescibacteria group bacterium | reverse complement strand
TTGATTTATTGAAATATAAAAATTTAATTTTAAATAAAGCAGCGGTTGAAAAAATAACCGAGAGATACGGTAAATAATTAAAACTATGGGTTTATTTAATAAAAAAACTGAAGAAAAAAAACAACCAGTGGTAAAAACTGCTAAGGTTAGTAATGATAAAAAAATTGAAAAAACAGAAGTTGAAGCTAAAAGCATGAAAGATTTATACGGCGGGGCTGAAACGGAAAAGGTAAAGCAATCAGCTAAGGGCGTTACAAAGAAGATAGCTCACGGCAATGCTTATAAAATAATTATGAAACCTTTAGTTACGGAAAAAGTAAGCGATTTGGGAGCTTTAAATAAATATGCTTTTGCTGTGGCTAAAAACGCTAATAAAATTGAAGTAGCTAAAGCCATTAAAGAAATTTATGGCATTAAACCGGTTGGCGTAAATGTAATTAGGATGAGCGGTAAAAAGGCGCGTTATGGTCGAATTACTGGTAAAAGAAAAGATTGGAAAAAAGCTATTATAACTTTACCAAAAGGTCAGACGATTAAAATTTACGAAGGCGTTTAAACAATTAAAAATTTTAAATTACGAATTACGAATTATTAATCAAATCACTTAAAATTAATTCGTAATTGATTATCATATGGGAATAAAAAAAGTAAAACCTACATCACCAGGCAGAAGATCGGCAACTTTCGATGATTTTTTAGATATTACAAAAACCGAACCGGAAAAAAGTTTGATTATTATAAGAAAGGGTCAAGCCGGAAGAAATAACCAAGGTAAAATTACGGTTAGACATCAAGGCGGTGGCGTTAAAAGATATATTCGCCAGATAGATTTTAAACGTGATAAATTTGATATACCTGCGAAAGTTATGTCTATTGAATATGATCCTAATCGCGGCGCTCGCATTGGTTTAGTAAATTATAAAGATGGAGCGAAAAGATATATTATTATGCCTTTAGGTTTAAAAGTTGGCGATGAAATATTAAGTTCAAAAAATCAGATCGAAATAAAAACCGGTAATGCTATGCCAATTAAATTTATTTTACCTGGCATAGAAGTTTATAATATAGAATTAGAGCCAGGCCGAGGCGCTAAAATAGCTCGTAGCGCCGGCAATTTAGTTTTTGTCATGGGAACTTTAGGTAACTATGTACAAATCAAAATGCCTTCAGGAGAAATTAGATTAGTTAATAAAGAATGTCTTTGCACTGTTGGCCAAGTTAGTAATCCCGATAGAAGACATATTGTTATAGGCCGAGCCGGAAGACAAAGATTATTAGGCATTAGACCAACCGTAAGAGGTACGGCCATGAATCCAGTTGATCATCCACATGGCGGTGGTGAAGGTAAACAGTCTATCGGTTTAAAACATCCGAAGACAAGATGGGGAAAACCGGCCTTAGGCGTTAAGACTAGAAGACCAAAAAAGAGATCAAATAGATTAATTATTCAAAGAAGAAAGAGAAAATAATTTAAAATAAATAATATATGTCCAGATCACTTAAAAAAGGACCATACATAAACGAAAGATTATTAAAAAAGATAAAAGCTTTACGCCCTGGCGATAAAACTATTATTAAAGTTTGGGATAGATCTTGTACGATTACGCCAGAAATGGTAGGCTTTACGATTGGCGTACATAACGGTAAACAGCATACCCCGGTGTTTGTAGTAGAAAATATGGTCGGACATAAATTAGGAGAATTTTCTCCGACTAGAAAATTTGTTAGTCATGGTGGTAAAATGGCTAAAGATCAGGCTAAAGCCGCTACGACCGTTCCGGCTCCTAAAGCAGGAAAATAATAATATAATTTAGAATTTATTTATAATATGGAAGTTAAAGCTAAAGTAAAATTTATTAGAATGTCTCCAAGAAAGGTACGCTTGGTAACTAACCTTATTAAAACCATGCCAGTTGAGAAAGCTTTGAATCAGTTGCAGTTTATTAATAAGATAGCTAGCAGACCGGTGGCCTGTCTGATTAAATCAGCCATAGCTAATGCTGAACATAATTTTAATTTGGAAAAAGATAATTTATTTATAAAAGAAATAAAAGTTGACGAGGGCCCGGCGTTAAAACGTTCGATGCCTAGAGCGCATGGCAGAGCTACGCCAATTATAAAAAAGACTAGCCACATTAATTTAGTTTTAGGCGAGATTAAAGAATCAAAAACTGTGAAGGCTAAAAAACAAGAGATTGCCGCGCCGGTGAAATTAGGGGAACAACCGAAAAAAGAAGCGTCTGTTAAATTAAAAGAATCAATTAAAGAAGAAACTGCTGAACCTAAAGATGACAATAAGAAAGAAAAAGGTAAAGTTATAGTTGATCCAAGAATGGAAGGTCGCGGTGGACATGCTAAAATTGAAGGCGGTAAAGGTTTTACCACTAAAATATTTAGACGCAAAAGCGGATAATTAATTGTAAAAAGTTATATATGGGACACAAAGTAAATCCAAAAGTTATAAGATTGAATATTACCAGGACTTGGCCGTCTAAGTGGTTTGGTACTGGGAAAAATATGATTAAGAATTTAGAGCAGGACGTTAAAGTTAGAAAGTTTTTATTTGATAAATTACGCGAAGCTGGACTGGATAGAGTAGAGATAGAAAGAGGCGGTCATAAAATCACTGTTGGTATTTTTACGGCCAAGCCAGGAATTATTATTGGCCGTGGCGGCAGCGGAGCCGGAGATTTAAAAAAGGAATTACATAATAAATTTTTAAAGAATTTTAGATTGAATGATATAAATTTGAATATTACAGAATTTGACAGACCGAATTTAAGCAGTATGATTATTGCTCAGGGCATGGCGATTGATATTGAGAAAAGAATGCCGTTTAGACGCGTTATGAAGCAAGCAATTAATAAAATTGAACGAGCTGGCGCTTTAGGCGTAAAAGTTGTTATTAGCGGTCGTCTTAATGGAGCGGAAATCGCTCGTACCGAAATGTTAACTTCAGGTAAAGTACCGCTACATACCTTAAGAGCTGATATTGATTTTGCCAAAACTACGGCTAGAACTACTTATGGAGCGATTGGTATAAAACTTTGGATATATAAGGGAGATATTTTTAAAAAAGAAGAAGCCGGTAAAGGCGAAATCGTAGGGGAGAAAAAATAATATGTTAATGCCAAAAAAAACAAAATGGAGAAAAATGCATAAACGCAGAAGGGGCGGAAAAGCTACCCGTATGATTAATGTTGCTTTCGGTGATTATGGTTTAAAGAGTTTAGAAGCTTGCTGGATTTCTTCAAGGCAAATTGAAGCAGCCAGAAAAGTTTTAACTAAATATATTAAAAAAGGTGGAAAAATTTGGATTAGAATTTTTCCTGACAAATCAGTAACGGCTAAAGGCGGAGAAATTCCTATGGGTAAAGGTAAAGGCGCAGTTGATCATTATGTTGCTGTAGTTAAACCAGGCATGGTAATGTTTGAAATGGTTGGCGTTAGCGAAGAGATAGCTAAAGAAGCTATGAAAATGGCCGCTTATAAATTACCAGTTAAATGTAAATTTTCAATTAAATAAATATGGATTTCAAAGAATTAAAAACTAAAACTGAAAAAGAATTAAAGCAATTTTTAGGAGAATCTCGAGATAAATTAAGAGATTTGCGTTTTAAGGATGCAAACAAGCAATTAAAAAATGTTAGAGAAATTAGAGAAATAAAAAAAGTAATTGCTAAAGTTTTAACATTATTAAGCAAGAAAAATTAATTATATGGCAGATATTAAGAAAAACAATTCTAAAAAAGATGTTATTAAGCGAAAGTTTAATGGCGTGGTTGTTAGTGATAAAATGAGTAAAACCAGAGTAGTCTCCGTTGAATCAATAAAAGTCCACCCAATTTATAAAAAAAGATATAAAGTTAATAAAAAGTATAAAGTGCATGATGAAAAGAATTTATATAAAGTTGGAGATAAGGTGCAATTTATAGAATGTCGTCCGTTAAGCAAAGATAAAAGATGGCGAATGATATATTAACAAGTAATTAGTTTTTATTTTATGATACAAGTACAGACAATATTAAAAGTTGCGGACAATAGCGGCGCCCAAAGCGTTATGTGCATTAGAGTGCTTGGTGGGTATAAAAAGCGCTATGCTCATGTAGGAGAAATTATTACCGCAGCGGTTAAAAAAGCCGCGCCCCATGCCGCCATTAAAAAAGGCGACGTGGTGCATGCCGTAATTGTAAGAACTAGAAAAGAAATTAGGCGCAATAGCGGAGTTTATGTTCGTTTTGATGAAAACGCTTGCGTTATTATTGATAAAGAAAAAAAGGAACCAAAAGGCACAAGAATTTTTGGTCCGGTTGCTAGAGAATTGAAGCAAATGGGATTTTTAAAGATTGCTTCATTAGCTCCTGAAGTTTTATAAATTATAAAGTTATGAATATAAAAAAAGGCGACAAAGTAAAAATATTAGCAGGTAAAGATAAAGGTAAAACTGGTAAAGTTTTGCAGGTTTTTCAATCTGCTAATCGAGCTAGTATAGAAGGCTTAAATCTTTTAGTTAAGCATATGCGCCCAAGAAAGCAGGGAGAAAAAGGACAAAGAATAGAATTCCCGGCGCCAATTAATTTATCAAATGTTATGTTGGTTTGCACAAAATGTGATAAACCGACCAGAGTCGCTTTTAAATATTTAGAAGTTACCAAAAATAATATTAAGCAAAAAAAGAAAGTTAGAGTTTGTAAAAAATGTAAGCAAGTAATAGATTAATTTATATGAATTTAAAGCAAAAATATAAAAAAGAAATAGTGCCAAAGATGATAGAGAAGTTTGGCTATAAAAATATAATGGCTGTACCTAAATTAACTAAGGTAGTTATTAATGCTGGCGTGGGCAGAAACGCTAAAGATAAAAATTTTATAGAAAGCGTAGTTAGCAGCTTAGAAAGAATTAGCGGTCAGAAGCCAGTTCAAACTAAAGCCAAGCAGTCAATTTCCGCTTTTAAAACCAGAAAAGGCATGATTATCGGCGTGGCTGTGACTTTACGCGGTCAAAGAATGTACGATTTTATGGAAAAGTTAATTCATGTTACTTTTCCAAGAATTAGAGACTATAGAGGTATTGATCCGAAGCAAGTAGATAACCATGGTAATTTAGCGGTAGGCTTTAAAGAACATATTGCTTTCCCAGAAATTAAAGCTGATGAAGTGCAAAATGTTCATGGTCTTCAGGTTTGTCTTTCCACGACCGCTAAAACTAATAAAGAAGGTTTAGAATTATTTAAATTAATGGGTTTTGTATTTAAAACCGAATAATATTTATGGCAAGAACAGCATTAATCGTAAAATCAAAAAAGAAACCAAAATATTCAACCAGAATTGTCAGACGTTGCTGGCTTTGTGGGCGTAATCATGGCTTTATGAGAGATTTCGGCATTTGCCGTATTTGTTTTAGAGAGCTAGCCTCTAATACTGATATTCCGGGAGTAACTAAATCAAGCTGGTAAACCTTTAAAATAAATAGATTAAATTATAATATAATATGACAGATCCAATAGCAGACATGCTAACAAGAATAAGAAACGCTCAAGCCGTAAACATTAAAACGGTTGTTTTACCTATGAGTAAAATGAAGCACGG
>JBAZFW010000037.1:0-5769 GCA_041653215.1 Patescibacteria group bacterium | reverse complement strand
TTTTTGCTTAATTAAAACATCTACCTGAACAAAACTTAATCCGACTAAATCAATGCATTCGGCCGTCGGCATATACCAGACTTCACCGCCTGCTTCTTTAACGCGCTTGCAATAATCAACTTCTTCATACCAAAGAAAAAATATTTCATCCAGTAAACCAACTTTTTTTATAGTTTTTTTCCTAATCATAAAAAAACCGCCCCTAATAGAGTCAACCGAGGCTGCTTTTAAATAATCAAAATCATTTCTTAAATATCTATTTTGAACGGCCGGAAAAATATGAGGAATCTTTAAAATAATCGCTAATTGATCTAATAACGTTGGAAAACGGCGCACCTGCTTAACGATTCTCGCGCTTTCGTCTATTAATCTACAACCCGCCACCCAGGCTTTTTCATGGGCGTTCATCCAGGAAAACATTCTTGCTAAAGTATCATCGAAAACTCTCATATCCGGATTTAATAATAAAATGTATTCACCGCTCGCCTGTTTTATGGCTTGGTTATTAGCTTTGGCAAAACCTAAATTTTCCTTATTAGCAATCAACTTAACTTGCGGGTAATATTTTTTTATCATCGAAACGGTGTCATCGGCCGAATTATTATCAACCACAAAAACTTCAAAATTAATATTTTTGCTTTCAAAAATCGCTCTTAAATTATCTTTTAATTTTTCTCTGACATTCCAGGAAACGATAATAATTGATAAATCCATATTAATTAATTTTAATAAAAATTATTTGCCTATAGCATGCGCCAAAATTTAACATTTTTTTTATGGGCAAACACAATAAAAAAAGATAATATATAAATTTACGAATCGGATTCTTAGAAATTTTACAACTCATATAAAAATCCCTAATTTGTAAATTTGTTAATTTTTCTAAGCTCACAATTGATAATTTTTTATCCCAAAAATCTTGGTTAAACAAAATTTTTAATTCTTGTTCGTCTGGTAAACCGTTGGTTAAATGATCGCTCAAAAATTTATCATGATACTTATAAATATCATAAAATTGTTTATCAAGCTTTTTATCTTGTTCTAAAGACGCTCGACCACTCGGCACGACAATAATCAAATATTTACGGGCAACTCTTACTATTTCTTTAATAAATTCCCGCCTATTATCTTTTTCTATGTGTTCAAGCGAGTCTACGGAAATTGCTACCTCAAACTCATCGTCGGGAAACGGCAGGCCGATGCCAGTTATTTTTATCTTCTTTAATAAACCTGAACTATTTTCATCTTCAAAGCTTATATCAACGCCCGTAATTTTCTTCTTTAAATATCGCGTTAAGCCGGTATCGCCAGAACCAACTTCAATAATATTTGAATTCTGCAATTTATTTTTATTCAAGATATCAATAACCGGTAAATATCGGAAAGCGATGTCGGGGGAATAATTCTTAAACAAAAAATTTTTAATTATTTTTAAAATCTCCATAATTTAAAGCATTATAATAAATCTCTAATTGTTTCCTAGTTATTTTTTGCCAATCATATTCATCGGCAACTAATAATTTAGCATTGTTCGCCAAATTATCTGCCAAAGAAGGTTCTTTTATTAAACGTATTATGCATTCCGCAAACTTAACCGGATTATCGGCCAATAAAATATTCTTATTATTTTCAACTTCTAAGCCTTCTGCCCCGATATTTGTGCTTACAACCGGATTCCCCCTAGCCATAGCCTCTAAAATTTTTAATCTAGTGCCGCCAGCAAAACGCAAGGGCGCCAATAAAACACTATCGGACAATATTTCATCCAACTTTGCAGATTCTATAAATTCATAATACTTTGCTTCGTTAATATTTACCAGCTCCTGATATTTTTTTGGCAAATCTCTGCCGATTATCGCTAAACGCAGAGAAACTTTTTCTTTTTTTAAAATCGGATAAATATCTTTTAAAAAATAATCTAAACTATCAATATTCTGAACGTTGCCAAACCAGCCCATAATATAAATTTGATTAATTTTTCTAGGATGTTTTTTTATTTCATTCGCCGGAGAACTTGCCCCATTAGGCACTATTTCGATTGGCCCTTGAAAATATTTTTGTAAATAACTCTTATCGACTTCGCTCATAGTTATTAAAAAATCAAATTTTTTATAACTAGCTCTTTCTCCAAACTGCATCAGGGATGATTTTAAATACAAAATTGTTTTTTTAAAAGGACTGCTGGTCGTCATCGCCTCCCTGAATAATTTAAGTGATATTATTTCATGGACAACCAAAAATTTTTTTATTTTAATTTTCTCAGGTAATTTTTTTGCTGATTGCAAAAATTCATATTGTATAATATCAATATTTTCATCGTCAATTACTGACTTAATTTGTTTTTTAATCGACTGATAGCAAAAAGAGTCCAATTTGAATAATAATAGAAAATAATAGCATAATTTACGCCAAATTGATCGCCGATCAACAAGAGAAATAATTTTTATTGAGGGAATTAGTGTTTTTAGCTCTTCTATTTGTTCGTCAACTATTTTGGTATTACTAATAAATAATAAAACAATTTCAACCCGATAACTAACGAGTCTTTTCACTAAATTAAATATCCTGGTTTTTCCACCCGATTCAAGCGGCCAAGGCAGGAATGGGCTAAGAATCAATATCTTCATGTATTCCTAAAATAAAATATTTAAATTTTTGCCACACATAACTCGGGCTTAAGCGATAAAAATTATTAATTATCTTCGCCAACAAAACAGACCAAGAACTAAAAAGAAAAGCTCGATGAATTTTAAATTTTGCCTCTTCAATTTCTTCTACCGACATATATTTTGAAGCAGCGCTCGATTTCGAACCGGTAATAATTTTATTTTCCATAATCGCCCGAGAAATATCAACTTTTAATAACTTATTTCTTAAACAATTATCAAAATTTATTGTCCCCGGGAAGGCGGTGCTACAACCTAAAAATAAAAAATTCGGTTTTGATTTTTTTATAAATTTAATAGTTTCCTTAACCGATTGCCAATCTTCTTCCGGTAAACCGACAATAATATAAATAAATACCCAAAGACCATGTTTTTTCGCTAATTTAACGGCTTGGTAATTTTGTGCAACCGTTACTCTTTTAGGAATACTATCGAGGATCTTCTGGCTACCCGATTCTATGCCAAAACCAATTCTGGTTAAACCAGCCTCTCTCATTTTTAACAATAATTCATCGTCAACCGTGTCTACTCTAGCCATACAACTCCATTTAAAAATTATTTTTTCCTTTTTTATTAATTCGCAAAAATCAATCACTCTTTGCCGATCCAGGGTAAAACAATCATCCCAAAAAGTAATATGCTTAACTCCGTAATCATTAATTAAAATTTTAGCTTCTCTTAATACGCGTTCGGCGCTCATTAATCTGATTTTTTTACCATACCCCCGGAAAACCGTAGAGCCGCCGATCAAGCAATAATTACAATTGCCCGAACAACCACGAGAAGTAAATAAAGTCATCCAAGGTTTAGCCCCGAACCATGATTTATAATTCTTAACTGGCAAATCGTTAAAACTTGGAATCGGTAATTTATTTAAATCATCTAACCTGTCTTTTTCTTCTCGACGATTAATAATTAATTGGTCATTTTTAAAATAAGCTATGCCTAAAGCTGCCTCACCATTTTTTATAAAATCACTTACGGTTAATTCGGCTTCGCCTAAAATTAAATAATCTACGGCCTGGCTATTCTTATTAATTATTCGCAAAACTTTTTCCGGTTCAGCCGGTGATAAAACCGGCTCCCAAAGCATTGTCGTAATCCCCCGCTCTCGACAAATTTTAGCCGCCTTTACATCGTGAAATAAAGTATCATCAGCCGCTTTAATAACGGCTAAATCAGCTCCCTTATTTTCTTCTACAAATTTTTGTATTTGAGAAAAGTCATAATCAAACCCGTTAGCGTCAAGCACTACCGCTTCAAAATTATTATTTTCTCTTAAATATTGCGCCAACACCGCTCCTTGATAAAATGGGCTTACTTCACTCTCTAAGATATCTGCGCTGCGCTCATCTCGCCTAACATTTTTGCCTTTAAAACGCGGCGGATTTATTATTAATATTTTTTTCATAAAAAGTTACATAAATTTCTCAATTTCCTTAATATTCACTCTAATTTTTAACTGATCTCGCCTCTTTTTTATTTCCGCCCTGATTTGCCAAAGTTTTATTAATTCTTTAAATAAAAATTGTTCAAACAATAAAGCAAAAATTAAACTTTTTAACTGATACCAGGCGGTAGCTAATTTAACATTTAAAGAAAACGGTAAATTTTTTAATTTTAAAAGTAAAATCCATTGATTTAAAAATGACCATTTTTTAACCGCTTTATTTTTATTTTTTCTATTTAAAGCAATGGCTAAATTAGATTTGCCCTTTGCGGCAACGCTTCTATTATGATAGGCTAAGGCGTTCGACACTAAAATAATTTTCCAACCAGCCAACCTTAATCGATATGATAAATCGCAATCCTCTTTATACATAAACATCAATTCGTCAAAATATTCTTTATGTTTCCCATTATTAAAAGCGACATCTTCAAGAGCTTTTAAATTTAATAAAACGGCGGTACCGGTAAAGCCAAAGGTTTCAAAATTATTATTTTTTATTTTATCGTCAATTTCGCCTTGATGAGAATCAAAAAAACGATGCTCTTTGTTTAAAGCTAAGCCAAGACTATCTATTTGATCAGTTTTTTTGTTATTAGTAAAATCCCATTTTAAAATTTTTGCCTGCGCGGCAGCGCAATTCTCCGTTTTTTCTATAGCTTTAACTAATTGCTCTATCATATCCGCCTCAAAAATCATATCAATATTTAGAGGTAAAAAATATTCAGCGCCATCTTCTATAGCTTGATTAATCATTAAATTAAAAGCTTTAGCAAAACCTAAATTTTCTCCAATCCATTTCAAATTAATTTCTGGAAAATTTTCTTTAATATATTTTGAATTCTTATTTTCTTGCGTTTCACTATTATCAATCGCTAAAATTTTAAAATCTTTAAAGCTCTGTCCTTTTAGGCTTGGCAAAAAATACGGCAAATATTTTGCTGTTAATTCGCCGTAAGTTATAAAACCGATATATATTTTGTTTGTTTTATTTTCCATTTGCTTTCATTTACCGACTGGAGAAAATTTATCTTGATCGCGCATATTAAATTGTAGCAATTTTTTACCCCGTGAAATAAACTGCTTTGCAGTTTAAAATTCTGAAAGAATTTTATTTCATGGGGTAAAAAATGCCCAAATTTAATCTAAGCAGGCAGATAAATTTTCTCCAGTCGACCTATATTTTCTTTTTCGCCAAATTTTTTAGCTCTTCATTAAATTCTTCTATCGCTTGATTAATTATTGGGTCAAATTTTTCGTTTAACTTCTTTTCTTTAACATACTGACCGGCTTCGAGTAAAGAATCAAAAGTGCCGGCATCTAACCATTTACCCTTAACCAAGCCGACTTCGAGTTCTCCTTTTTCTAAATACCAATTATGTAAATCAGTAATTTCAATTTCTCCCCTATTACTTGGTTTAACTTGCTTCGCGACTTCTATGACGCGGTTGTCATAAATATAAAGTCCGGGCACAATATAATCGCTAATCCATTCTTTTGGTTTTTCTACGATTTTTATAGCTTTCATGTTTTCGTCAAACACAACCACGCCAGACCTTTCTGGATCAGGCACTTTAACCGCGAAAACTTTGCCGCCGCTTTTAAAATTTTTAATATCTTTGGAAAAATCATCTTCAAAAATATTATCGCCTAAAA
>JBAZFW010000036.1:0-5945 GCA_041653215.1 Patescibacteria group bacterium | reverse complement strand
TTATTAAATTGTTCGTGAGATTACTTCGTCGCCCCGCTCTTCGCGAAGGGCGGGGCTCACTCGCAATGACATACTTAAATATGACTAAATTTGAAAAGAATTATACTATTGGCGTTGATATCGGCGGCACTAAGATGAGCGCGGTTTTGTTTGATGGAGAAAAAATTATAGCTGATTATATTTTAGCTACGCCTAAAGATAATTTAGAGCATTTTATGATCATGCTCAAGGCTTTAATTGAGCCTTTGCAGGATAAAGCTAAAGCTAACGGCGCAACAATCAAAGGTATTGGCATAGGCGTTCCAGGCATGCTGAATTATAAAGAAAATAAAGCGGTTGAAGTACCAAATTTACCGTTTTTAAACAATTTAAAATTGCCAGTTATTTTTTCTTCTAAATTAGGAATAGAAAATATTAAAATTGATAATGATGGCCATTGTTTTCTTCGCGCGGAAATGAAACTAGGCGCTGGGAAAAAATATTCTAACGTTTTTAGTATTACGATTGGTACTGGTTTTGGCGGCGGTTGGTGGAACAATGGAGAAATTTATAATGGCGCGCATGGTGGAGCCACAGAGTTTAGTTGGTTAACGGTTGATTTCAAAGAGGGTATTAGATTAGAAGAAGCTTATCATAAATTAACGCAGAACAATCCAGCCACTTTAGCCGAAGAAGCTTATCGCGGAGATGTTCTAGCGCAAAAATCCTATAATGAATTTGGTCATTATTTTGGCATCAGTTTAGCTAACATGGTAAATCTTATTGATCCGGAATTAATTATTGTCGGCGGTCGCGTAGTTGAATCAGATGATTTATTTTTACCGCAAGCTAAAAAGATAATGCGAAAATATATTAAATCGCCGGAAGCGAAGAATATAAAGATAGTTAAAGGTAAAATAGGTAATAACGCTGGAGCGATTGGAGCAGCGTTGCTAGTCTCGTAAGTAAATAATTTAAGTATAAAAAAACACGGCTAATGCCGTGTTTTTTTATGATGAATTTTAAAATAAATATTATTAGCTAAGCGCCCAATGATGTAAATACAAGTTTAACTAAGGCGTAGGCGCTAAAAATAATAACAATACCTACAGCTGCCCAAATTAAAATATTTTTTCCCTTGGTTACTTGTTCCTGGTTACCGGCCGATAGCATCCAGATTGCGCCACCGTAAATAAACATCACTAAAGCTAAGGAACCGATTATGCCCATAATTGAGTTAATGACTTTACCCAATAAAGTGGGTAGATCGGTTGTACCTATTGGGTTGGTAAGGGTGACTGTGTCGGAAGTGTTAGGAGAAGTATTTGCCACACAATCATATCCTGATGGGCAAGAAGAGGGAGATGATGTATCACATGTTCCAGAAGTTTCTATATCATATCCACTACCACGCGTGCATATTCCTGTCGTAGCGTTGACTGTTGCTAATGGAATTAAAGAAATTAGTAGAAAAAAAATAAAGCTAAAAATAATTTTTGATTTCATAATTTAATTTTTAATATTAGTCAATCTATTTAGACTATAACATAAAATAAAACAAAAAAAAAGAGGGAATCACACTTAGCATTATGCTTAGTATTATCCCTCGTTTTAGCTAGAAAATTTTCCTCCTTCTTATCCTTTGCTAAAATTTAATAACATTTTTGTGCCAATTTTGGCTTGTGCTATGAGCACCGTATCAGATTTTTTAACGAGTGTTCTTCCTACTGGTAAATAGAAAGGAACATCTCCTCCGGCAGGGTCATTTCTCATTACTTCGCCTTCTTTAAAGCCATTGAACATAATTTTTGTTTCGGCTGGCCAGCGTCGTAACACTTGGGTCATTTTGTCGGTTAAAAATTCAACTTCCCAAACATTCATGCTGTGTTTAATAATCCTAATTTCCGGATTATCTTCCGCTCCTTCAACCCCTTTTGGATTACGGAATGAATTCCTGGCTTGTTTATATAAGCCAATTATGGAATTACGATTTCGTTTCTCTTTCACTGCTTCCGCTGTTTGCATATCTTTTCTGGCTTCCGCTTCTATAGATAGAACTTTATTAACATCTGTGTCATCAGGCTTACCGCTAATTTTATTCTCAACGTGAGTTAGCAGCCAGCCATGATATCGATCAATAACTTTGTTAGCTGTTTCTTCTACTGCTACAATCTGCTCGTCTACTTCGGAAGTTCTAAAATAGGCTAATGGGTCTACACCAAGTACTTTATTGTAAGTTGTTGCCGGGATTATTCCAGCAATACTTATCAGTAATACGGCTACGGCGTAAATTAATAATATTCGTTGTGGCCATTTTGATGTAATAGCCCAGACTAATGTCATCATAAAGATAATCAATAGCGCCGCTAAAATAAAGAACACGTTTCCGGGGTTTCTACCAATTCCCATCGTTCCAATTATGAAAAACCATAATGACAGGAAAAATATGTAATACCCCGCTGTCTTAACAATCATTTTAGAAATATCAGTAGAGTTATTTATCGGATGGTGTGGACTGCTGATCGTTCCAATGATTACGATCGATCCAACAATTCCCGGGTGTGAAAATACATACGGTGCGGCTATGGCAGTAAAGAATAACAAAATAATGTTTATCCAATTTTGCCCAGTCCAAGCGGCCAAAAATGAAAACATTATCGGGAAAATCAAGCCGCAAATCACAACTCCTGGGTACTGCGCACGTATTATCATATAACCATTTTTTAGTATATCCCAACTATTTTGTAATAAATTTAAGATTCTATTCATGACTTATCTCCTTTATGTAGTTGTGGTTGTTATAGGTGTTGTTAAGGCAGTTGTAGCCGGAGTTGTTGGAGCGCAGGTTTTGCTTGGTCCCCGAAAAAGTCTCCAGGGACAAAAGTGCCGTTGGAACCAATTTCCACTTTTCTGAAATTCCACCCAATCTTGCCCAGCTTTAACTTTTTCTTCCAGTTTATCCATTCCCTCTTTTGTTAATTTTGTTGACACCTCTTTTATTTTTGGCCACTCATTCACGAACCAGTCGCTTTCGAGTATCTTAGAAAATTTTTCCTTAGCGCGGGTGAGATCCTCTCCGATATTGTCAATCATCGATTCCATTATACCGGACGCTTTACATACTTCCAACATTTGTGATTTATTGAGAACCGCGAAACTTTTAATAAACTCAACGCCTAGATTTGCTTTTATTTGTTTCTTTTTTGTTTTTTCTGGTTGGCCAGGTTTATTGCCAGGAATTTTTTCTTCGATTTCCTCTTTAACATAATCTATGTTAGAGAGGTTGCCGACGACAGCTCTAAATCTCCTTTTTTGTCCCGCATCTTCAAAATTATCTCCATTTAGAAATTTAGAAATTTTTACAGCTGCCTTTTTTGTCACTAAATCAGTGTCCGACTGCATTTTTGCGATAAGACTAAAATAAGCTGTCTCATCACTTAAATCAAAGAGTCCTCCGAATCTAATTTGCTCAGTGGGACCAGCTGTATTATTAGCTCCTATGCCCTCGTGTTGGCCTACGGTGCCTTTTGCCAATAATTTTGTTAACATTTTAATGCTAAATACATCTGCCAACAACGCTGTTCCAAATTCTTTCACTAAAGACATAATCTCCATCTTTTTCACCCTTTCCTTTCATTATATTTTTATTTTTTGTTTATTTATTCAATTGTCAAAGTTCGCCAATCGAACCTTCATATTTCACCCTTGGTTTATCTAAAAATAGACAAACCAAGAGGGAAGAAAAAGGCTCGATTTTTATTCTATTTGGTATATAAATACCAAAAGAACTAATTTATTATAATAGCATAAAATTAAAAAAAAGTCAACTATTTTGGTAATGTGCACACACATATGGCGGTTTTTATGGCAAAAATATGGCTAAGATGAGACAATTATGGCATATGTGTACTAAGATGCCAAAAAGTGTTTTTGAAGAGCGTTGGCGCTGGGTAAAACCCATAGCCTTCGATAAAGAAATTAAATTAAAAGATGCGGCTAGGGTGTTCCCACATAGCCAAAGGACGCTAGAAAGATGGGTGGCTGATTACAAAAAGTATGGCAGACTGGGATTATTACCACGATCAACCAGACCCAAGAGCCAGCCCCATGAAACTCCAATTAGAATTAAAGAAACAATATTGGAAATAAGAAAAAACAATCATTTGTGCGCCAAGAAAATAAAATGGCAATTAGCTAAAACTGATATTAATATCAGCGAAAGAGTAATCGGTAAAATTATCAAACGCGAAGGATTAACTAGAAAATACCGAACTAAAAAAATACAATACAAATATATTAGAGCTCCGTTGTCTCCCGGAGAATTGGTAGAGATTGATATAAAATATGTTCCCAAAATATTAGAGAAGATGAAATATTATCAATTTACCGCTATTGATTGTTCTAGTCGCTGGAGATATCTGAAAATATACAATAACATGGGCAATGGCAATGCCGTTAGTTTTTTAGAAGAATTGATTAAAATAGCGCCATTTAAAATCAGAGCCGTTAAAACAGATAATGGTTCATGTTTTACTAATCGCTATACCGGTTTTTTGAAAACTACTACTATATCGCCGAGACAGCATGATTTTGATGAAATGTGCCAAAGAAATAATATTACTCATTACTTAATCGACCCAGGGAAACCAGCGCAGAATGGCAAAGTGGAACGCAGCCATAGGAGCGATCAGGAATCATTTTATGATAGAGTTTTTTTCTCAACTCCTGCGGAGCTTTGCTACAAGCTTCGCTTGTGGAATATGTATTATAATGATTTGGCTCATTGCGGCCTTAATGGCAAAAGTCCAAATCAAATGCTAAAATTAACTTAATTTATGAAACCGACAAAAGTGTGTGCAGTAAACATTTTGTAATAATTAACTTTTTTATGGCTAAAATTAAAGATAATAATATCGAAATGGATCCCGGATCAAGTCCGGGATGACGGTTGAAGATGTTTACTATGCTTTTCTCGCCATTCTTGTATTTTTTTATGATTACCAGATAAAAGCATTTTTGGTACCTGGTATTTTTTATTATTAGCCTGAAAAATCTCTGGTCGAGTATATTGTGGGTGCTCTAAAACTCCTGGTTGAGCATGCGATTCATATTTTGCGCTATCGGCGTTACCTAAAGCGCCGGGCAGTAACCTAGTAATAGAATCTACGATTGTCATAGCGCCAATTTCCCCGCCAGTTAAAATATAATCGCCGATAGAAATTTCTTCATCAATAAATTTAGTAATTCTTTCATCAACGCCTTCATAGCGACCGCAAATTAAAATAATGTCGTTTAATTTAGTATGCGACTTAGCTAGTTGTTGATTCCAAGTTTTACCTTTTGCAGACAGTAAGATGGTTTTTGATTTAATCCCCCTAACCCCCTTTATCAAGGGGGAATTAAGGGCTTTATATAATGGTTCAATTTTCATAACCATGCCAGCACCGCCGCCGAAGGGTGTGTCATCTACGGTTTTATGTTTATCAGTTGTCCAATCGCGTAAGTTATAAATTTTTATGTTGATTAATTTATTTTTTTTCGCGCGTTTAAGGATGCTCTCGTTAAAATAAGAGTCAAAGATTTTAGGGAAAATTGTGATAATGTGAAAAGTCATAAAATAGTAATTAATAAATTTATATGGAAATGGATCCCGGATCAAGTCCGGGATGACAAAGGAAGAGATTGCTTCGCTTCTTGCAGAAGCTCGCAATGACAGATAAAGTGGCGCGGGGATGACAAAAGTTTATAATAAAAAAACCACATTAGTGTGTGGTTTTTTTATATATATCTAATTGATTTTAGATTTTTAAATCATCAACAGATGAGGTGTCAATTCCAGAATCTTGACTTCTGGCTGGTCGTCTTGAACCTTCTGGTTCATAGATTTTTAAATTAACACGAGCATTGTTCTTAGCGCCAACGATCTTTAATAAAGTTCGGATGGCTTGTGCTGTCTGACCTTTTCG
>JBAZFW010000035.1:0-6026 GCA_041653215.1 Patescibacteria group bacterium | reverse complement strand
ATTTATAAAATATGTAAAGTTTGTGAAGTTATAAAATTTTAATGCTTTTGGCTTTATAACTTTAAACTTTATAACTTTCAACTAATTTTATGGAAGTGCCATCAATTTTTTTAAACAGAATATTATCAGAAATGGTTCAAAAAAACGGTTCCGATTTGCATTTAGCTGTCGGTAGTTTGCCTATGATGAGGCTAAGCGGGCAATTTTCTCCGTTGACCGGTCAAGACATGGTTACGAGCGAAACTATAAATAAAATTACAGAAACTTTTTTAAGCCCAGAGGAAATTATTAAGTTAAAAGAAAATAAGGGGATGGTTGTTGTTAAAAATATTTCCAATTTTCGTTTTCGTATAAACATTTTTTATCAAAAGGGCCTTTTAGCTTTATCTTTTCATTATATTCCTGGTGTTATAAAAAGTCTTAAGGATTTAGGCTTAGCCGAGTCTTGTAATAATTTTTTAGAGGCTCGCTCTGGACTTTTAATTATGGCTGGCGCCTATCATTCGGGAAAAACTACTACTGCGGTTTCTTTTATTGAAGAACTTAATAAGACTAAGTCTTTAAATATTATTACCATTGAAGATCCGATTGAATATTTGTTTGTTAGTAAAAATAGTTTAATTACGCAGAGACAGATAGGTACTGACGTTAATAATTTGTCGGATGCTTTAGATTATTGTCTAAGCGAAGATATAAACTTAGTTTATATAAATGAAATAAAAGATGATAAAATTTTTAATTCAGTAATGCCAAAGATTTTTGAGTTGGCTTCGGGTAACTGCTTAGTTATTTTAGAAATTAATGCCGATAGTTCCATAAGGGTTTTAGAAAAACTTTTAAGTGGCGCTGGAAAAAATTCTTCGCTCGAGGCTATTCGCTATAATTTAGCCGATATTTTAATCGGCGTTTTAGTTCATAAATTAGTTAAGCGCCGAGGCGGCGGTTTAGTTTTAGCTAATGAAATATTGTTAAATAGTTCGGCCACTAAATCTTTAATTAGGGAAGGTAAAATATATCAAATGGAAAGTGTGATTCAGACATCAAAAAAAGAAGGTATGATTAGCATGGAAAAATCTCTAAGCAATTTAATTGAATCAGGTGAGGTTAGAAGAGAAGATATTTAATTAATTTTTCTGGCTATGCCAGATCTGGCGAAGCCAGACAATTATCATATATGCCAATTTTTAGATACAAAGCTTTTAATCAAGACAAAAAAGTGCAAGAAGGTATGGCCGAAGCGATTAGTAAAGATTATGTCGGAGAAATTTTAACCGAAAAAGGTTTTTCCATCGTTTCAATTACGGAAGTTTCACAAGCTAAAAAATTTATCAATCTTGATTTTTTAAATAGAGTTAAAACTAAAGATATAGTGATTTTTTCTAGGCAGTTCTCAGTATTAGTTTCGGCTAATGTTTCTATGGTGCAAGCGCTTAAGGTTCTAGTCGATCAAACGGCTAATGTATCTTTAAAAATGATAATTTCTGAGGTAGCTGATGAAGTTGATGCTGGCGCGACTTTGTCTGAAGCTTTAGGCAAGCGGTCTAATGTTTTTAATAATTTTTATGTTAGTGTTGTTAAATCAGGCGAAACTTCCGGTAAACTAGATGAAGTATTAAGTTATTTGGCCGATGAAATGGAAAAAGACTATGATATGATGAGTAAAATTAAAGGCGCTATGATTTATCCAGCTTTTGTTTTAGCCTCTTTGTTTGTCGTCGGCATTGTTATGATGATTTTCGTTGTGCCTAAACTTACTGGGATTTTAACGGAGAGCGGAGCTGAATTGCCAATAACAACTAAAATTTTAATTGGAGCTTCAGGATTTATGCAAAAGTCTTGGTGGCTGCTCGTTTTAATAGTGGCGGTTTTAGTAGTTTCTTTTAGATGGTATATAAAAAGACCTCAAGGCAAAAGACAAATTGATTTAATTAAATTAAAGTTGCCGATTTTTGGTCATTTATTTCAATTAATTTATTTAGTTCGTTTTACTCGTTCTATGAGCACTTTAATTGTCGGCGGCGTTACGATAGATAATAGTTTAAAGGTTACCGCCGAAATTGTAGGCAATACAATCTATCAAGAGTTAATAGAAGAAACCGTTAAAGAGGTTGAGGATGGAAATTCAATTTCTAGCGTTTTTATAAAAAATAAAAACATACCAAAAATGGTTTCGCAAATGTTGAACATCGGGGAGAAGACTGGAAAAATGGATGTTATTTTAGAAAGAATCACTAATTTTTATGGCAGAGAAATTTCAAATATAGTAGCTAACTTAATGACTTTACTGGAGCCGATAATTATGATTGTTATGGGCATAGCGGTAGGTGTTATGGTTGCAGCCGTAATTTTACCAATGTATAATTTAGCTAGTAGTTTTTAAAATTTAATAATTAATTATAATAACTATGAAACAAAAAAAACAATCACTAAAAGGTTTTACCTTAATTGAATTGTTAGTAGTCATTAGTATTATCGGCATTTTATCGTCTTTCGCCGTGGTGTCGCTTAATAGCGCTAGAAATAAGGCTAGAGACGCTTTAAGAAAGGCCGATATGACACAGATCAGAACCGCGCTTAATCTTTATTATTCTGATAATAATGATAGATATCCGGCTTGCGGTAATTGGGATAGCGGAGCGGCTGATTTTGGGGCTTCGGTTGATGCCGGCTCAAATTGTTATAATACAATTTTAGCTACAGCTTTAGCCACTGGAGCTAAGCCATACTTAAATCCGATGCCTAAGGATCCAAAAAATTCAACTAATAGTTCAGCCATAGATTCAACCTACATTTATCGTTATGTTACCAGAAACGACGGTAGTGAGTTTGCTTTAGTTTATCGCGTTGAAGAAAATACAAATTTGCAAATTATTCGCGGTTGGTAATGCATAAAATTAGTTTTTATGGTATAATTGTGGATAAGTATAATCCCGCGTCTAAAAGATGTGGGCGTAATATAACAAATTAATTTCACGATTAGATTCCCATGCTTGTTTTTATTTTTGGGTTCACCCTGTTAAATACCGCTAGGCGGTAATTTCGGTGAAACCAAAATTATTTCACAGGGTAAATAATTCGTGTATAACAGAGGGGAGGTGAATCATGAAAAAACAAAAAGGTTTTACGTTAATTGAATTATTGGTCGTTATTGCCATTATCGGTTTATTATCAACTTTAGCCGTCGTGGCTTTAAATAACGCCAGAATGAAATCAAGAGATGCTAAGCGCGTTTCTGATATCAAACAGATTCAAACAGCCTTGGAATTGTATTATAATGACGCCAATGCTTACCCAGCTACTTTAGGCACTTCAATCGCCTTTGGTGGTGTTACCTATATGGCTAGCGTTCCTACTAATCCTGAACCGGAAAATGATGGAAATTGCCCAGACGGAGGAGCTTATACTTATGTGGCCGGAACCGGCAATACTGATTATACTTTGGGATATTGTTTAGGCGGAGCTACCGGCGGAGTACCCGCAGGTACTCGTAGCGCTACACCTGGAAGTATTGGTAACTAAAAATCTTTAAAAGGGTCCTATTAAGGGTTTATATAAAAAGAGTAGGTTTTTCCTACTCTTTTTATTTTTTTATATAGTATTCTTTTTTTATGGTTTAAATGGTAAAATTATTATATATGTTAAAAAATAAAGTTTTAAAAATTTGTGATTTTTTTATTGAATATGGCATATTAGCTATAGTTTTTTTTATACCGATAATTTTTGATTACAGCTTATCAACTTATAATTGCTTTGATCTTTATAAAGCGGTTATTTTTAGGGTAATTTTAATTTTTATATTATTAGCTTTTACGGCTAAAATTTTTATAACCGACCAATTAATTTATCGCGGCAGCGCTAAAATTTTTTTGTTAGCCGTTTTTTTATTGCTGTCATTTTTTGTAAGTTCATATTTTTCGCTTTATCCTAATCAAAGTTTTTGGGGCAGTTTTTTAAGGCAGCAGGGTTTTTATAATTTTTTTAATTATTGCCTGTTTTTTGTTTTGATTATATTAAACATTAATAATTTTCAGCAGCTTAAACGGATAATTATAGCAATAGTTGCTTCTTCATTTTTAGTATCGGCTTATGGTTTAATCCAATATTTTTATTTAGACCCTTTCTATTGGTCAGACAATCCAATAGACAGCGGACGTATTTTTTCTTCTTTGGGCCAGCCTAATTTTTTAGGCCATTGGTTAATTATGGTTTTACCTATAAGTTTTTATGTTTTGATTTTTATAACTAAAAAAATGTTAGCTAGGTTTTTTGTTGTTTTAGTTATTGTTATGCAATTTGCCTGTTTAGTTTTTACTTATTCTCGGGCGGCTTGGCTTGGTTTTATGGGGTCAATATTGTTTTTAGTTTTAGTTTGGTTATTTTATAAGCGATTTAAGAAAATTACCTTTAGTCTTATCGGGTTAATTTTAATTGGCGTTTTATTTATCGTTGGTTTAAATGTAGTAAACCCGACTAAATTAATTAATTATAATTCAAATAATTTAGTTAATCGGCTAAAAAGTTTTACTGACCTTAATAATGGTTCTAGCAAAATGAGGTTATACTATATTAAATCAGCTATTACAGAAATAAAGCAGGAAAATTTTTTAAGATTACTCGTCGGTTATGGCCCAGAAGTTTTAGATGATGTTTTTAGAAAATATTATAATATTGATTGGGGTATTTACGAGACTATTAATAGTTTCCCCGACAGAGTCCATAATTGGCCGCTTGATCAAATATTAGCTTTTGGGTTTTTAGGCTTGATGGCAAATTTAATATTTTATATTTATTTTATTTATAAAGCAGTTATTTTTTTGTTAAATAAGCAGAAATTTGAACCTGATGATTGGTTGCTAATATTTTTATCGTCTTCTTTAGTTGCTTATTCTATTAATAATCTTTTTAGCTTTTCTTTATTTACTGTTTTCGTTTATTTATTTTTAATTTTAGGAATTTGTTGGATTATAATGAATTATAAATTAGAAAATAAGACTTTAAATGTGCGGTTAACTGTTTTTTCAAAATTATTTATTTTTATTTCATTGTTTTTAGTATCGGCCGTGTTTATTTATACTAACAACATAAATCAAGTAAGGGCGGAAATTTATTATGTAAAAGCGCTGAAGTTGCTTAAATCCTCCGATTGTAATAGTTTAATAAATAATCTGGAAAAAATTGTGGCTTTAAATCCGAAAAATAATTATTATCAAGAAAATTATCTTTTTTTAATGATGGGTTGTTTTGCTGGCATTAAAGATAAAGCCATGCAAATACAATTTAGAGATAATATAACAGAATATATTAATTTAATCGATAAGAAAGAATCTTATGGAATTTTGCATAATACGGCTCGAGCCTATAGCTTATTTGGTTTTTATTTGGATAAATCTTATTACGCGGAAGCAGAAAAAATATTTAATCTTTTAATCAGCGATTTTCCATATTTTACTATGGTATATGAAGATTTAGCTAAGCAAAAAATGATACAGGAGGATTATCAGGAGGTTGTTAAAATTTTAAATCAGGAAATTAAAATTTTACCATCAATTGATAGCCCATATTTAAATAATGAACACAGAAAAGAAATTTCAGATATTGCAGTTAAACTTTATGAAAATTTGGGTCAGGCTTATTTTAAATTAAAAAATTATGATTTAGCCTACGAAGCTTATAAAAAAGGTTTAGAATTTGATCCTTATCGTGCGACTCTTTATAAAAATATAGCTGACATTTATTATGTTCAAAATAATTTAGACGAAGCTATTGAATTTAATCAGCGCGGTTTTATGTTAAGCCAAACTGATTATCATTGGCCGCTAGCATTATCGCTTTTATATCGCGATAAAAAAGATTTGTCGACAGCAAAAGAATATTTAAAGAAAGCCTTAGAATTGGCGCCGGATAATGAGGAATTAAAAAAATATAAAGAAGAGCTAAATAAATAATATTTTACTGTCATTGCGAGCGACTGAAAGGAGCGAAGCAATCTAACGGACAATTTGTTAAATTAATAGTTCGTGAGATTG
>JBAZFW010000034.1:0-6252 GCA_041653215.1 Patescibacteria group bacterium | reverse complement strand
AACAATCATTGCTAAAAATAACTTAGTTTTATTTTTTGTTAATTTCAGAAAAACCATTATTTTTTACTATTAAAAATTATTCTTTGCTTGTTTTTTATACCCATACACTAAATACAAAATTCCTGGGATAATAGGAACAGCCAAATTAATACTAAGATTTGCTTCCGTTAAAAGTCCGACGATAAAACCAATTGCAATCGCACTAATAATAAGCCAGCCTGCGATTTTCGGATATTTCCAACCTAAAGCCAAGCCGATAAAAACCAACGGCATCATGGTAAGTGCGACATTTTCCCATATTGAATAATTAGACTTAGCAAACGGCAAAGGATTGCCGTAGCCAAAATAAAACGGCAGGGCAAAAATTAAGATGCCCAGTGCCAATATTCTTCCAATCCATTTGATAGTTTTCATATTAATCAGTTGATTTTATTGTTCTTTTGCTAATTAAATAATACCACAAAAAGTCGCTCTATTAAAGAAGATACGGCATGGAGCAAAATAAAAACAGCGACCAGAAAAGTCGTTGTTTTTATTTACAATTTATTGGGCAGTCGGGTCGCAGCTTTGTCGCTATTACTCGGGTCTATCCGATACTAAATTGTCGTTGCGGAGAGAGAGGGATTCGAACCCTCGATACCTTGCGGTATACGCGCTTTCCAAGCGCGCGCCATCGGCCTCTAGGCGACCTCTCCGTAATTGTTAATTGACTATATTACTCCCATTTTTCTTAACTCAAAATACACTTCGCTAATTGGTAATCCAACAACTGAATAAAAATCTCCGGTAATTTTTTCCATTAAAACCGCTCCTCTATCCATTAACCCATAACCTCCAGCCATTTCCATTGGTTCGCCGGTTTTTACATATTCATTAATTTCCTCATCACTTAAATTTCTAAATTTAACTATCGCTTCACCATGGTTATTTACCATAATCTTGTTTTTAGTATCAATTATAGCATAGCCGGTTATAGCTTTATTTTCTTTGCCTGACAACTCGCGTAAAATTTCTTTAGCTTTAACCGCATCTTTTGGTTTGCCTAAAGGCTGATTATTAAAAATTACTACGGAATCAGCGCCGATGATTATAGCATCATCGTAATTAGCTGCCACGGTTTCGGCCTTTTTTAAAGCTAAAAATTTAGCCAACTCAATCGGGTCGGCTAAACTTACTCTATCTTCATCAAAATTACTTTCAACAATTTCAAATTCTAAACCGATTTGTTCTAAAAGCTTTTTTCTTCTAGGCGATTTAGAAGCTAAAACTATTTTTCTCTTTTGCATAATTAAATTATTTCAATAATCCGCTAATGATACTTTTCATACCTTTTTTCTGCTGATTATCAGAGCTGGTAAAATCTTCAAACGGATAAGCGCCTGGATAAATATTGCCGTTAACAAAAACCGTGGGCGTGCCAGTTACGCCAGCTATATCGCCGTCAATTTTTTGCTGACTTATTTTATCCGCGTATTTATTATTATCTAAACATTGATTAAACTGTTCTTGATTAAGACCTAAATCAAGCGCATCCTGCTTATATTGATCCGGGCTCATATTATTGGCGATATTATCGGCAAATAACTTATCATGCATTTCCCAAAATTTTCCCTGTTCGGCCGCGCACTCGCTAGCCTCGGCGGCTGGTTCAGCTTGGGAATAATTTAATAAAGGATAATGTCTAAAAGAAATTACTACTTTATCTTTAAAATCTTGTTCAATTTTTTTCATAGTCTCGCTAAATTTAGCTGAGAACGGACAGGCAAAATTACTATAAATGATTATTTGAACCGGCGCTTTAGAATCACCGATGGAATAATCAACTTCATTAATTGCTTTAACTAAAGGTGCTGATTCAATATTGCTGATTGATTCAACTGGCGCTTTTTGCTCAACTTTTACCAAAAAAATTAAACCAACTATAAATAAGGTTAGCGCAACTGCGATAATTGAAATAACTTTGTTTTGCTTAGACATAAAATTAAAATTATTTATATTTTAGCTTTTTTAAGATGCCATTCGGTAGCCGCTTGATAGTTCCGCCCCAACCGAAATAACATAGCCTCATCAAACCGTTTGCCGATTAACTGTAAACCAATCGGCATATTTTTGTCAAAACCGCAGGGTATAGAAATTGCCGGCAATCCAGCAAGCGACGCGCCAGTAACAAAAATATCCTCTAAATACATTTTTAAAGGATCGCTAGACTGCTCACCAATTTTAAAAGCTATATGAGGTGCAGTTGGAGTTAATAAACAATCAACTTCTTCTAAAACTTTATCCATTTCTTGTTTAATTTTCGTTCTGACTTTCTGCGCCTGTAAATAATAAGCGTCAAAATAACCAGCGCTTAAAGCATAAGTTCCGAGCATGATGCGGCGTTTAGCTTCCTGACCGAATCCTTTTCCTCGGCTCTTCGTATAAATACTCATTAAATCAGCTTTATTCCTATCATCGTCTTGAATGCTTAAGCCATATTTAATGCCATCAAAACGCGCTAAATTAGAACTTACTTCTGACGGCGTAATAATATAGTAAACCGGCACGCCATATTTTGTATGCGGCAAACTTACTTTTTTAAATTTTGCGCCTAACTTTTTAAAATCTTCAATCGCTTTTTCAACCGCTTCGGTAATGCCTTCGTCCGTGCCGGAAACAAAATATTCTTTAGGTAAACCAATAGTTAAACCTTTTATTCCTTTTTTATTAAAATCGCCCAAAGGAGATTTTACTGTGGTCGCATCATTTTTATCAACTCCGGCAATAACAGACAAAACAATCGCCGCGTCTTCCACGGTTTTAGTTAATGGTCCGGGTACATCGGTTGAACTTGTCATAGAAATTAATCCAAAACGAGAACTTCGCCCATAGGTTGGCTTTAATCCGGTAATACCGCAAAAACTAGCTGGACATCTTATAGAACCGCCCGTGTCAGTTCCTAAAGCAAATAAGCACATATCGGCCGCCACGGCCGCGCCTGATCCACCGGAAGAACCGCCGGGCACGCGAGTATAATCCCAAGGATTATGAGTCGCGCCGAAAGCAGAATTTTCCGTAGAAGCGCCGTGCGCGAATTCATCTAAATTAGTTTTTCCTAGTAATACTGCCCCAACTTCTTTTAGTTTTTTTATAATCGTTGCGTCATAAGGCGCGATATAATTTTCTAAAATTTTTGAAGCGGCTGTAGTTTTTATGCCACTAGTCATAATATTATCCTTGGCTAAATATGGAATGCCTAATAATTCTCCAATTTCGCCATTTTTTATTCTTTCATCAGCTTTTTTCGCTTCTACTAAAGCTTCTTTTTCGCATACAGTTAAACAAGCTTTAATTTTATGATCAATCTCTTTAATGTGCGTCAAACACGCCTTAGTTAGTTCAACTGAGGTAATTTCTTTTTTAGCTAGCATTTCGCTAGCTTGTTTAATTGTTAATTTATTTAATTCCATATATTAATATTATTTTTCGACTATATTCTCTGGTAATAAAGAATACATTAAACAAACCATAGAAACTATTAAAAAAGTTATCTGTTCTTTTGTTCCACAATATTCCGCTCGACCGCCATTAATAACTACCCAATAACATTGAAATATTCCTATTTTTAAAAATATAGCTAAAAATACTAATCCTAAAAGCATTCCAAAAGTCATTTTTGAACCATTATTACGCATTTCGTAAATTATTTTCTGAAATAAACTATCTGTCTGATTGCTAAAATTTAATATTTCTTTAGCAGTCTGACTTTTGAATTTAGAAATAAATAAGGAAATTATAAAATTAATTATATAAACAAAAATAGCTATACCACCAATAAGCCCGACATATTTTGCATTACTTACAATAGACTTATCGCTAAGACCAAAATAATCACCAACTAAATTATAATTAAAAAAATGAATAAATCCTAAAGAACTTAGAAAAAAAATTACAAAAAGTATAAAAAAAATTACTCTTTTGATAAACATTTAATTAAAAATATTTAAATTAATATTTTATTCAATAACTCTCTTTACTTTTATAAATCTCTCTTCCCTTTCCGGCGCGTCTTTTAGCGCTGCTTCAATTTCTTTTTCATCCCAATCTTTTATTTCATCACTGCGTAAAACATTTTCTAATCCAGTAACCTGCGCCGTCGGCTCCACGCCTTTAACATCAACTTCTTTAAGTTGATCAATATAATTTAAAACCGCGGATAGTTGTCCGCCGTATTTTTCTAATTCTTTATCGGTTAATTCTAATCTAGCTAATTTAGCAATATGTTGTATTTCTTCTTTTGATAAATTCATAGTATTTTTATTAAATCAGTATTTTATAAATCACCTCGGGGCTTGGGGTGACGAATAAGCGTCGTTGCTTACAGTAATTAGATAAATCAACGTGATAGCGCATTGAGGCACCCCAAAAGTTCTTTGGTTACTTTCTTAATTATAAGAAAGTAACCCCTAGCGGAGCGGCACGAATATTTTAATTTATAAAAAGCATACTACAATGTTCGGATGATTACTAAATCAATAGATAAAACCACATTCATTTCACTAACTCCTGGATTCCCGCTTTCGCGGGAATGACAAATTCGTGAGATTGCTTCGTCGTTCCGCTTCGCTTCACTTCTCGCAATGACAATTATATTATCATTTTCAAAAATTCCTCTTCATGAATTATTTTCACTCCTAATTTTTTCGCTTTATCTAATTTACTGCCCGGCTCATCCCCGGCAACAACATAATCCGTATTTTTACTAACAGACGAAGAAATATCTCCGCCCAATTCCCTTATTTTAGCCTTGGTCTGGTCTCTTGTCAATCGGTTTAGACTACCGGTTAAAACAAAAGTTTTTTCGGCTAATTTAAGATTTTTAGCATTTAATTTTAAACTTTTTACTTTTACTCCGACATCCGCTAATTCATCTAGTAATTTTAAATTGTTTTTATCATGAAACCATTCATAAGCGCTTTTAGCCATAACTTCCCCAAAATCATAAATAGAATTTATTTCATCTAAACTAGCGTTTTTTATTTTTTCTAAACTACCAAAATGTTTAGCTAGAGCTAAAGCCGACTCTTCGCCTACATGTCTTATGCCTAAACTAAAAATAAATCTAGGCAGTTCCACTTCTTTTTTTGCTTGCATAGCCGCGACTAAATTTTCCGCTGACTTATCCGCGAATCTTTCTAGCGGCATTAAATCACCGACAGTTAGTTTATAAAAATCGCTAATATCTTTTACTAAACCTTCTTTAATTAATTGTTCAATAATTTTTGGCCCCAATCCTTCTACGTCCATAGCATTTTTAGACGCCCAATGAATTAAATTGCGTAAATTTACGGCATAACAATTTTTATTAACACATCTATAAGCTACTTCACCCGCAACTTTTTCTACGGGCCCAGAACACATCGGACATTCTTTCGGCGCTTTTATTTCTTTCTCTTTACCAACTCTTAAATTAGGTAAAACTTTAACTATTTTAGGAATAACGTCGCCGGCGCGTTCAATAATCACCGTATCGCCTATTTTTAAACCTAATCTTTTTATTTCATCTAAATTATGCAAAGTCGCTCGACTAACGGTTACGCCATAAACTTTAACCGGCTTTAAATGCGCTATTGGCGTTAAAACTCCGGTGCGACCAACCTGCCAAGCCACATCTTCAACAACAGTGGTCGCTTGCTCGGCCGCGAATTTATAAGCCATAAAATAACGCGGTCCCTTTCCGACTATTCCTAGTCTACCCCATAAACTTAAATCATTAACAATCACTACAACGCCGTCGCAATCAAATGGAACTTTATCTCTATTTTTTTCCCAATAATCATGAAATTTAATAGTCTCATCTAAATTTTTGCAATACTTATTTTGTTTCAAAACTTTAAAACCTAAAAGTTTGGCTAGCTCATGTTCTTGTTCATGATATTTTAAACCTAAATCAATCGCTAAAGAATAAATATGGCAATCCAATTTTCTCTTGGCTGTAAGTTTTGAATCTAACTGCCTAATTGAACCGGCGGCGGCATTACGCGGATTAGCTAATTCCGCTCGACCCTGTTTTTTGTACTGCTTATTTAATTCCGCGAATACTTTATTAGATATAATAGCTTCACCGCGCGCTTCAAATCTTCCATTATCAATCGCTTGATATAATTTTTTTATTGATTCACCGCTTAAACCAATATTTTTTAATTCTGTTTCAGTCGGTCGCCGTAAAATTAAAGGTATAGCTTCAATAGTTTTTAAATTTTGCGTTACCTC
>JBAZFW010000033.1:0-6931 GCA_041653215.1 Patescibacteria group bacterium | reverse complement strand
AGAGTCGGTAATGCCCGAAGAACCCCGTAAAGGGTTCGAAGGTAGGATCGATGATAGGGACGAAGTCGTAACAAGGCATCCGTAGCGGAAGCTGTGGATGGATCACCTCCTTTCTAGGGAGATTTTTCGGTGAACAATCGAAATAGTCGAAGAGTTAGCGCCTGTTAGTACTGAAATACAAAAAAATAAACAAATAGTTTTATGGGCCTATTTGTCATAAAAAGACTGGTCCTAAATTATTTAGAAGCAGTCTTTTTATTTTGTATATTTGGGCGTATAGCTCAGTTGGTTAGAGCGTTACACTGATAATGTAAAGGTCCATGGTTCGAATCCATGTACGCCCACCCTCCTACGCTGAAGCTACGGAGGACAAGCCTTAATGGGATTGTCTATGTATTACGTTTATATTTTATTATGTTCAGACAAAACTTATTATATAGGTTTAACTGAAAATATTAAAAAAAGAATAGTACAACATAAAAATAGTTTAGTTGATTACACAAAATATAGATTACCAATTAAAGTTGTTTGGATTGGTATGTTTAAAAACAAAACAGTTGCAGCTGATTTTGAACAATATCTAAAAACTGGATCTGGAAATGCATTCTTTAAAAAAAGATTAGTTTAATTCGCTAAGCTTGCGATACGAAGCTTTAGCGTAGTATCGCGGGGTAGAGCAGTTGGCAGCTCGCCAGGCCCATAACCTGGAGGTCGTCGGTTCAAATCCGACCCCCGCAACAAGCCTTCGCCAAGGCTACGGCTTGCAAGCCGCTTGGCAAATATATGTATTATGTATATATTTTAAAATGTTCCGACAATTTAACTTATGTTGGTTTTACTACCAATATAAGAAAAAGAATAAAAGAACATAATGAAGGAATGGTGCATCATACAAAATCAAGATTACCAATCAAATTATCTTGGTTAGGTATTTTCACAAATAAAACTAAAGCAGCAATATTTGAACAATATCTTAAATCGGGATCTGGTATTTCATTTTTTAAAAGACATCTGATTTAAGGCTTGCTCTCCGTAGCTTTAGCGGAGGAGAGCCGGGGTAGCTCAGTGGTAGAGCAAATGACTGAAAATCATTGTGTCGTGAGTCCGATTCTCACCCCCGGCACACGAAATCAATTATCAATCTTCAATTAAAAATTACGAATTTAATTAATTACATTTTAATTCGTAATTGATAATTCATAATTGTAAATTGAATCCGGGCTGTCGTATACCGGTAGTACGCATGCTTTGGGAGCATGTTGACTGGGTTCAATTCCCAGCAGCCCGACAAAGAAATTATAAAGCCATCTCGGCTTTAGAATTTTTTGTTAGGTTGTTGGGTTTGCAGAAACCAGCGTGTCGGCGTGGGGCTTTCGCCCCTTCAATTCCCAGCAGCCCGACCATCCTTCGCCAAGGCTTCGGATGGCAAGCCGCAATAATTTAGCGGGCTTGCCCGCCGTAGCTTTTGCGATAGCAAAAGCGTAGGCGGGTATCGTATAGTGGCTTTTATGCTAGCCTTCCAAGCTGGAGAGAGGGGTTCGATTCCCCTTACCCGCTCCCTTGTTTCGCCATAGCTTTAGCTGAGGCGAAGAATTGACAAAAAACCATTATTCAACTAATATCCATTAATAACCGTCATTGTTCCCTGCTTCGCTAATCCTGTCTGCTAGCAGACAGGGCTTTCGCAGGATAAAATAAATTAATTAATAAGTAATAAAAACATGTTAACTATCAGATTATCAAGAGTGGGAAAAAAGAATAAACCATTGTATCGCGTCATCATATCTGAAAAACATAAAGATGTTTATGGCGATTCTTTGGAAATTTTAGGTTCCTATAATCCACACACCAAAGAATTAAAAATTGATGCTGAAAAAACTAAATATTGGATTTCTAAGGGCGCAGGTATGTCAGATACAGTAAATAATTTACTGATCGAGAAAAAAATTATTGAAGGCAAAAAATTAAAAGCTTCAAAAGCTAGAACACCTAAAAAAGCCCCGGCTCCGGTTAAAGCCGCCGCCACATCAGCCCCAGCAGAAACTGCTACTCCAGCTCCAGCTGAAGAGCCAAAAGTAGAACAACCAGCCGCTTAAGATTGACAAATACGTAATTTATGTTAAAATAACATAATCCCAATAAACATTGGGTTTAATTATTAAGAGATCTTTCAATTCTGACTGAAAATATTTACGGGGGTTGCCCTCTATAGTCAGCTTTGCAAGAACAAGAAAACTATGGCTGCTCAAGCATCCGATCAAGCATTCTTGGAGTTCGTCGCCAAGTCAGTTGTTTCTAACCCTGATGCAGTATCAGTGGAAAGAACAGTAGACGAAATGGGAGTTTTGTTAACGCTTAAAACCGACCCGGCCGACATGGGATACATTATTGGCCGAAAAGGTCAGACAGCACAAGCCATCCGAACTTTATTAAAGATCGTTGGCGCTAAGAACAATGCTCGTGTTAATTTAAAAATCTATGAACCAGAAGGTTCAAGACGACCTGCCAGAAGTCAAGATTCTGGAATTGACACTTCATCTGTTGATGATTTAAAAATCTAAAATCAATTAGATATAAACCCGCACACCAATTTTGGTGTATGGGTAAATAAAAAAACCACAAACCAATGTGGTTTTTTTATTAGAATAAATTTATGACTTTTCATATTATTACAATTTTTCCTAAAATTTTTGACTCTTATTTTAACGAGAGTATTCTTAAACGCGCGCAAAAAAATAAATTGATAAACATAAAAATATATAACCTGCGCGACTGGACAACTGATAAACATAAAACCGTAGACGACACGCCGTTTGGCGGCGGCGCCGGCATGGTTATGAAAATTGAACCACTTTTTAAAGCTATAAAAAATATTAAATCAAAAATTAAAAATAAAAAAATAAAAATTATTCTTCTTTCTGCAAAAGGTAAAACCTGGAATCAACAACTAGCTAAGTCACGCACTAAATTAAACGACATTATTTTAATTTGTGGTCGCTATGAAGGCGTTGATGAAAGAATTACTAAATTCATTGATGAAGAAATTTCTATTGGCGATTATATTTTAACTGGCGGGGAAATTGGCGCCATGACAATTGTAGATTCTATTACTAGATTATTGCCAGGCGCCTTGGGCAATGCTGATAGCGCGAAATATGAATCGCATACTAAGCCAGGAGTTTTAGAGCACCCGCAATATACGCGGCCGGAAATTTTTCAAGCTAATAATAAAAAATACCAGGTACCAAAAGTGCTTTTATCTGGTAATCATAAAAAAATACAAGAATGGCGAGAAAAACATAGTAAACATCTTAAACCGTCATCCCGGACTTGATCCGAGATCAATTTCAATATTATTATCTTTAATTTTAGCCATAAAAAAGTTAATTATTACAAAATAGTTGACTTTTTTTTAATTTTATGCTATTATAATAAATTAGTTCTTTTGGTGTTTATGTGCCAAATAGAATAAAAATCGAGCCTTTTTCTTCCCTCTTGGTTTGTCTATTTTTAGATAAACCAAGGGTGAAATATGAAGGTTCGATTGGCGAACTTTGACAATTGAATAAATAAACAAAAAAATAAAAATATATGAAAGGAAAGGGTGAAAAAGATGAAAAAAATTGCAGAATGGTGGCAAGAAAGAAAAAAAGCATGGGGTCTTTTAAAGTCTTTATTTAACGATTCAGCTCAACTTCAAGAAGAAGTAAACAAAAGAAATGAAGAGCTGAAAGAAATAAAGGAAAAAAAAGATAGGTGGAACGCAAAATGTTTAACAACTCCATGGAACGAGGATGATGTTTATAACATCAAAAGTGTTATAAGGGACGATAGAAAACAATTATTCTTGTTACGGAATGAACTTAGAATCGTCAAAGGCGCTGACAAAATCAAGGAAATAGAAGACAAAATAAAAATAATGGAATGCCAAACAGAAAATGATGAAAAAAAACTGGCGGGATTAAATTTAAGATATAAAGAATATCTTGAGTCTAGCGGCATTAAAACCGCGGAAGTCGAAGCAGAGAAAGAAAAAGCAGAAAAACAGCTAGAGGGTAAGAAAAAAATGCAAAAATACTGGAGCTATCTTATTTATGCTGTTTTAAGCATATCTGCTGTAATAACCACCGCTGTTAGTTTAATTTTTCTTTTTATTTTTGGCATTAAAATTTGGTTGGCGTCTTGTATCTTAATCCTCCCGGTTGCTTTAATTTTAGCCGCAACAATAATTGCTAAAATTTTATTAAAAGGCTATACGGAGGTGCCGGAAAAAGAAGAATGGATTATACAATTCCAAGGAAAGTATTTAACTAACTGGGAAGCTGGATGGTATATAAAATTTCCATTTTTTATGGAAATCAGAGGCAAGGTCTTTATGGGCGATAATATGCTAAAATTGCATATGGCTGAAAAAAAAGACCAGGCCGGAAAACCCAGCGCCAAAGTTGATTTTATTGATTCTTCGGCAGAAGTTATTGTTAATATCTTTTATCGTGTATTTAATTCTCGTAAAGCAATATATGACATTGACGACGCTGAGAAGGCAATCGCGGAAAAAATGGAAGCTGGTATTAGAGCATATTATGGCAACCAAACTATTGACGAAGCAATCGCTAGCCGAGCGGAAGTAGAACTAAGAAAAATTATTATTCAAAGTGCTACAGAAGCTGAGGTCTTTAAAAGTTGGGGAATTAAAATCATCAGCTTAGCGGTTACAGACATCATATTGCCAAAAGATGTAGAAGAATTAAGAACTAACAAGTTAAAAGCGGAAAAAGAGCGAGAAGTTGCAGAAATTAAAAAAGAGCAAACAAGAATTGAGGTAGAAACCGCCGAACTCCAGGGCCAAGGCGCTGGTAATCGCTTAAAAGGCATGGCTACAGCAACTGGAAAAACCGTAGAAGAAATTATAAGCCTGCATCTCCAAGAGAAAAAATTTGAAGCTTGGAGCAAATCCGGGATGTTGATCGTTAATAATGATTCTTCGGAAACTGCCAATAACGCGATAAAGGGAGCTGCCATGGGCTCGGGAATGAAAATCAGTAAACCTGCACAACCATAAAAAAGGAGTTTAAAATGGAGACTGAAGAGTTAGGAAAAATACAAAATCCAATACCCAAGCCAGGAGATGGAGAAGAAGTTAAAAAGAAGTGGTATAAGCTTAACCTAAAAATACCCGACAAATGGAAAAAAATCACATTTTCCAAAATTTGTTTTGCGCTTCTTATCCTATTTCTCGTATTCGGTTTATTGGGATGGCAAAATATAAAAAGCGCAAAAAGAAACTTCAACGCTACCGCCGATCTTAAAGGTCGCGGATTGTCAAATCAAGCGTTGCAAAAAGAAGCGGCGGCGGCAGGAAGCTATGGTATAGCGAAAGCTAAGGTAGATCGTTTCTACTGGCAGACAGAAAAAGGTTTTGAACAAGCTCGAAACAAGGGCTGGGATAAATACTATCTTAATGCCGGAAATGCTGTTCTGCAGGCCAAACCGGAAGAAAAACCTAACATTATTCAGGGGGTTGCTTATACAGAAATAATGTTGCCAAAAGAAAACGGCAGCTTTTCTTCTGATAAGAAAATTTGGGTTGAAACATCTATGTTTGATTGGGTCGATGGAGGCAAAGTCACTCGAAATGAAAAAGCAATAGTTGAATCGCAAAAGACAACTAAATTTGTTTTTTACACTGACGAAGAAGTTGTCGTATTAGAAAATTTTGAAGCTGGCCAAAAAATTAAAATATCCGGCTACGCTGAAGACATTGTTCATTTCAGAGACGGGAGCAGACTGGCAAATGTGCCACCCAGTGGCGTTATCACCAGTCAAATAAACCAACCATTAATAATGTCCTACAAAAAGGGGGGGGTTATCTATATTAATTAGATAACCATTTAATCTTTATAAAAAAATTTAACAAGGGAATAACTCTTAAGAGCTGTTCCCTTTATTTTTTTTATTTGATATAATAATTATATCTAAATTAATATTATAAAATATGAACAAAAAAACTAAAAAATTATTTTTATTAATACTTTTTATTATTGCTATTTTTTTACCGAATATCATTTTAGCTGCATGGGAATGTCCTGGTGGAACAATGTCTTATGGCTCTGCCGATGAATGTAACACTAGCGGTTGTGCGGCTGGTTGCCAAATGGTTACAGAACCATCTAGCGGCGGCACCGTCACCCTAGACAACCCCTTAGGCAAAGGTAACACTGATATCCCGACCCTTCTTGGTAAAGTCATTAACTCAATTATGGGCGTCATCGGTTCATTAGCCTTAGTGATGTTTATTTACGGCGGTATTATTTGGATGCTATCAGCCGGTAACCAAGAACAAGTAACCAAAGGAAAAAATATTTTAATTTGGGCGGCCGTAGGCATTGTTATTATTTTTAGCTCTTACGCCTTAGTAAAACTTGTATTAACAGCAATGGTCTCATAGCTCGCAACCCACAACTCACAAATCTTAATTCAAAAAACTTCCTTACGGAAGTTTTTTATTTTAATAAATTTTATATTTACTATTAAAAATCACCCCGGGGTTTGGGGTGACGAATAAGCGCCACTGTTTACAGCATGAAGATTAATCAACGTGATAGCGCATTGAGACACCCCAAAACTTTTTGCTTACTTTTTAGTTATAAAAAGTAAGTCCTAGCGAAGCGACACGGATGATTTAATTTATAAAAAAGTATACGAAAATATTTAAATGTCTTATCGGAAAAAACCAGAGATTGCTTCGCTAACGCTCGCAATGACAACTAATCAATTAACAATGCCGCCCCAATCGCTCCAGCATTATTACCTATCTTACCCTTAACTATTTTTATAACTTTTGCTTGCGGTGATTTAATATATTTACGCATTATTTTTTTAGCTTGCGGTAAAAATAAATCATCTGATTCTACAACGCGTCCGCCAACAA
>JBAZFW010000032.1:0-7310 GCA_041653215.1 Patescibacteria group bacterium | reverse complement strand
TTCAAATTCTTCATTTCTCTGTTCTAATTCTTTTTTAGCAACCTCTAGTTCCTCTGTTTTTTGTTTAAGCCCTTTAATTAGTTCTTCTGTCTGGCGCATATCTCTTAATACAAAAGCAAAACCTATTATACCGGAACCTTCCTTTAATATAGAAATATTAGCTGAAACGGAAATTTTATCATCGTTTTTCGATACAATCTCGGCTGGATAATTCTGCAGAGGAAAGCGTTTTAAAGCCTGGTTGTAAGAAAATTTAGAAATGCTAGTTAACAAAATAGTGCTAATTGGTCTATTTATTAATTCTTCTTTTTTATATTCAAGATCTCGAAGCGCTGAATTATTAATAAAAACTATTTTCATCTCTTTATCTATAGCAATAACATAATCTTCTATGGTGCTAATAATATTCTCTGCCACTAATCTAGTCGAAATTGTCATGAGACCATATTTATTAATGGCATAAGTAACTGCACAAGCGAAAACAATAGAAGTCGCCACGGAAAATTCTGGAATAGGAAAATTAAATATTGGTCGAGAAATCTGAGTTATAGCGCCGACAAAAAGTGAAAAAAATAAAGCGCCACCAATATATTGAGCTTGTTTTTTTATATTGCCAGATGTTTTAAACGCTGTTCTAAAAATTAAAAAGGCGGCCATAGAAATATAAACAAAAACATAAAACATATAAAAAATATAAAGCGGAGAGCCAATAACTGAATACCCCCAATAAAAACGCACAATTTCTTCTATAAATATTTTTGGGTAAAATAAATATATGGCTGTAAAAATTATTGATGGAATATAAAAAATTAAAATGGGTAATTTGCTCTTACTCTTCTTACCTTCTAAATTTTCGGAAAATGCTGTCCAAAAATGTAAAAGAACTGGCGGATTTATTGTTGCGCCGAAACCCATAACGTAAACTGCCCAAAAATAGGCCGTTTGATAATCATTAGAAGCTCGTCCCATACCTTCTCCTAAACCCCAAATAAAAAAGGTAAAACTCATTAAGAAAAAAAGTCTGTTTTCTGATCTTTTGGGATTTTTAAACAAACTAAATATGCCTAAAAGTAAATAAAGGCTTGAGCCAAAAATAGAAATGATTGAAAAAATATTAAAAGAGTACATGACTATTTTTAAAATTTAAACTAACTGTTATATTTATATAATATTATAACATAATAATGATATTTTTCATAAATTTTAAAAACTATAGTCCATTTACTTGACTTGCGCCATCAAGAATGATATAAATTTAAATTATATTTTTAAAATAAAATAATTTACCCAAAATATCAAAAGGAGGATATTATGGCCAGAATTGCTATTTTAGTAATCCCAGATCATTTTAAATTGGGCTTATCAGACTTTGTATTGTTCAACCCAAAAGTAGAAATTGAAACATGCGGCCTTGAAGGGCGTAGTGATAAAAATTTCGGAGTCTTTAGAGTAGAGGGTGAAATAAAGCTGGTCGACGATTTAATTGTAATTGATGTTAACTGGTGCAAGGCGGGAAATTTTTCTTTCAACCAGGCAGTGGCCCTCATGATCAACGTAGACGGCAAAACTGTCTGGGTCAATCCTGTTCTTTGCGTAAAATGCATGGAGTTAAACGGCAAACCGGTTGATGATAAAAATAATATAATGCGGTGCGACAAAGGTCACCAATGGGAGCCGGACGAACCTTTAATCGAAGTTATAACTACAGAAAAATCTCGGACGGATTAAACCCCGTCCTTTTTTTATTTAATTTTAAAGATACAAAAAACCGGCTAATAGCCGATTTTTTGTATCTTGGGGCGGGTAACGGGAATCGAAAAAATTATTTTATAAAGTTAATTATTCGCTTTTAATTTTTGGTAGTGGGGTATTTAATACAAATTTAATGTCCACCGGAATTCTAGAGGCTATAATAAATTTATCGCTATCCATTTTATATTTAACAACTATAATATATTCTCCTTCCGATGTTATCCCCATGCCATCCATTTGAACAATAGTTCTTAGTCTTTTTTTACCTTCCTCAAAAATCGGAGTATTTAAGAATTCATTTATCTTCTTGCCCTGAGGATCAATTAATTCAATTAAATGATCGAATTTCCTATTTTTAGAAATATCCTTATCGCCCCATAAACTAACAATCGCAAAATTTATTGGTATATTCTTTTTAGATTTATTTATATCTTCGGCATTAACAAAATTTACTGTTACTTCCTCAACACAATCTAACAAAATAAGAGAGTTGGTGCTACCGTCTACAATTGCTCTAGTAAATATAACTGACCAAATATTTTTCATAAATTTAAAAGTTATTATATTTTATTTATACTAACTTGGATATTATTATTAATATTACTTTGTGTAGCATCTGTCATTGTTTTATTGCTATTACCTGAGTTGGTCGCTCTTATTTCTGCCTTAACCCAAGAGCAAGGATATATAAAAGAGGGCGGGATGCTTTCCAGTTCTGAGGCTAAAGGATTTTTCATTTTAATACCAAGTATTTTTGCTATTTTTTCTAAAGTTTTAAAATTAGACAAATGTCTACCGTTCTCTAACCTGGCAATTCCAGATTGTTTAGTTTTCATTTTTTTAGCTAATTCTTTCTGGGTCATACCAATTTTTATCCTCGCATCAATAATACTTTCTGCTATTTCAAAAGCTAAATCCTGTTTTTCAATTTCTTTTCTGTAGGCCGTCTTTTTTAAAAGTTCTTCTTCTAGTTGTTTAAATTCATTTTTTTCGTTTGTCATTTTATTTAATTATTATAAATAATATTTTTTCTTTGTCTTGCCACATCTAATTCTTTTATTGGAGTCTTCTTACTTTTTTTGAAAAAAATATGTAATAACCAGCAAATTTCATCTTTTATGGTAAACAAAATTCTAAGTCTATCTGGCTTTAGTTCGTAAATATCTTTCTCTAATTTTTTTACATACCCCGCCTTAAATAAATTATTAAGACCATGTGACTGTTCATAAACTCTTCTAATTGCGCTTTTTACTCTTTTCTGATCACTTGGCTGTAAATCATTAATAATAAAATCTTTTACCGGCGAGCATCCATTTAACTGCTTAAAAAATTTAACCTCCATGTAATTATAAACATCAATTTTAAAACATAACAATTTTGTTATATTTATATAATATATCAACCTCAGAATAATGTCAAGTATTTCAAAATTAATAAATAATTTATTCTAATATTAAATAAAAACAGCCCTTTCGGACTGTTTTTATTTTGGAGCGGGTAACGGGAATCGAACCCGTATCTCTACCTTGGCAAGGTAATATAATAACCATTATACGATACCCGCATTATTAAAGTGCCGCGGGAGGGAATCGAACCCTCACTGCATATTAGTGCAATTGGATTTTAAGTCCAACGCGTCTACCAGTTCCGCCACCGCGGCAAATTAAGTGGAGATGAGGGGAATTGAACCCCTGTCTAATAAATTTCTTAAAACATATTTACAGATTAGAACGATTTGTTGTCTTACTAACACCGTAAAAACCGAACAAAATCGGCATTAGCCAGCTTTAATTTTTTAAAATAACCGACTAAAGCGACCGGCTATTCGATCCTAAATTATAACACCCGTATCCGGCGCCTAGGCAGCATCCGGGCGGATGGTTGCGGCTATTAAGCGGCAACTGGTGCAAAAGCTGGCATTTTCCAAGAAAATGTCATTTTGCTTAATAAGTTTTTAGCACTTATTTTAATTTCAAGCGCGGTTTAAAGTGACGCCCTTGATGAGCACTTCTGAATGTTTTTAAGAAAATTTTATTATCGATGCCTAGCATCCCCTATTATAAATTTTCTACCTTCTAAAACTTTGTTTTGTTAAAGTTCTAATACTTCTATCTAACTCCCTTTTCTTTATTACCTCCCTTTTATCATATTTTTTTCTGCCTTTACCGACGCCGAATTCCAGTTTAATAAAACTATGCTTAGTATATATTTTAATCGGCACCAATGTCAAGCCTTGTTCATCTTTTTTCCCCAGCAAATATGTAATTTCTTTCTTTTTTAAAAGTAATTTTCGCGATCTGGTTGGATCATAGCTCGGTCGATCACCGGCAAACTTATACAAAGGAATGTGCGCGTTAGTTAAATAAGCTTCTGGTAAACTTTTATTTTTTACTTTTTTAAAAGTAACATAACTGCCTTTTAAGCTTACGTGCCCGGTTTTAATAGACTTAACTTCATAACCTAATAAGACCAAGCCGGCTTCATAAGTATCTTGGATGTCGTAATCAAAATTAGCGCGTTTGTTTACTGCTAGTACTGGCATAAATTTTAAAATGTCATTGCGAGGAGCGCTAGCGACGAAGCAATCTCACGAACAACAAACTTTTAGCTAAAATTCTATATACGTTAGATTGCTTCGCTTTTTTCAAAAGCTCGCAATGACAATCTATTTTACAATATTCCACTCTTTCAATTTCTCTACAACCTTCTTACCGGTTAAATTATTCTCAACGTAGTCATGATAAGCATGGCTCTTGACTCTCTCTATTATAGTTGCGTTACCTTTATATTGTTCTAAAATATCATCAATCGCTTTATGAATTTCTTCGTGGCTTACCGAAACTTTTTCTAAATTAGCCACCTCTCTAATAATTAAAGACACTTTAACTCTTTTAACCGCGTCTGGCATTAACTCTAG
Organism: Patescibacteria group bacterium; assembly: GCA_041653215.1. Taxonomy (GTDB): domain Bacteria; phylum Patescibacteriota; class Patescibacteriia; order Patescibacteriales; family GWC2-42-12; genus JACPHD01. Next base: position 2,641 of record JBAZFW010000032.1, on the reverse strand, counting down.
CATAATTTCTTCGCGAGTTTTTTTAAGATGCATTAAATAATCTTCAAATTTTCCTCCCTGGCTTTTAACATTATACTCTAGCTCGCTTATCATAACTTCGGCTTCATGTTTTATTAAAGCTTCAGGGATATCGCCGAATTTAGATTGGCTAATAATTTTATCTAACATCGCATTTTCGCTAGTCTGCATTTCTTTTTGTTCTTTTTCCGCAAGCAAACTTTTTTTAATATTACTTTTTAATTCTTCGGCTGATTTTAAACCGAAACCCTTAGCGAATTCTTCATTTACTTCTGGCAAGACGCGATTATAAACCTCTTTAATTTTTACTTTAAATTCAGCCATTTTCCCGGCTAAATTTTTATCATGATAATCAGCTGGATAAGGCAAACTAAATTCTCGCGTATCATCTTTTTTTGCGCCAACTATTTTTTTATCAAACCCTGGAATAATATAATTTTTTCCAACAATTAAACCAGCGCCTTTTCCTTGACCGCCTTCAACTGGTACTTTATCTAAAAATATTGCAATATCCATAATTACCCGATCACCATCTTTAACTTCGTTTTCAGAAATAACTTCGCTAGCGCGCATCTCCCGTAATTCAGAAATTAATTTTTCTACTTCTTCATCTTTTATTTCTGCTTTAGCTTGTTTTATTTTTAGATCTTTATAATTTCCTAATTTAACTTCCGGAAGCATAGTTAGAACCATTTTATATTCCATCGGATTATCGGGGGCTAACTTAGTAATATTAACTTGCGGTTGGCCCACAATTTGACCAACTACATTTTCCTTAATTGTATTATCAATAGTTTTATCAATAACAATCCTAGCGGCTTCTTCTAAAATTGCCATTTCGCCAACTTTATTCTTTAAAATTTCATAAGGCGCTTTACCCGGACGAAAACCTTCAATTTTTACTTCTTGAGATACTTTTTCTGCGCCGCGTAAAATATATGGCTTAAATTCTTCAGCCGTCATTTCCACGGTTAATTCAATTTGCGATTTACCTAAATCTTTTTTAGTTATATTCATATTGTTTATATTGTCATTGCGGGCTTGACCCGCAATCTAAAATTTAATTCTTTTCAATTCAATTTTTATTATTTTATATTTCAAGATATTCTACGAATCGATTAAAATCTTCTACCTTTTTAAAATTATTTCTGGACAATACTGGATTACGGTTATTTTTCAAATCAGCAATATAAATTTTATTCAATTCTGGAATAACATCAAGCCACCTTTTGGGACTTCTCATTATAATTACCATCTTATCCGGTCTTTTTATAAATTTTCTTACTAAATCATAACTATATTTTTGAGAATCCAAAATTTTATTTATGTGCTGATATCTTTTTGAATGGTACGGAAAATATTGTACACAACAAACTTTGTTTGCTATTTTTTTGTAATCAATTTTACTTTTAATTAAAGTAGAAAATATTCTCGTCCAATATTTAAATCCTCCGGTTAACATAAATTCTGGGTTGAGCCAATAAAAGGGGAAATCCATATTCTCATGCCATAAACTTTTTATAAGAACATCTTTTAAATTTTTGTAAACTAAAAATTCATGATTTTCAGTAGGCTCTAACCCTGGCAGAATTTCAGAACCTGGATTTAATTGTAATAATAAAATTTTTGCTTTATCAAAATCACCAGCATAAGGGGTGGGTAAATTATCTAATCTTATTAAATAATCTTTATTGGTTCTTTTTTTATTATACTTATTAATTATTTCCTTATCAGAATCTAAAATATAGGGCTCCTTTTCGGTGTTCAATTTTTTCCAAGGATTTTCCATATATCTCTTTTTTAATTAAGTAAAATTGTCTTGTTTAATCAATAAATCCTATTTTTCTTCTGCCCCTGGATTCCCGCTTTCGCGGGAATGACAATAACTTCACCTTGACCCTCTCCTTAGTAAGGAGAGGGAATTTTTTATATTAATAACCCTACAATCAATAACGCAACGATATTTAATATTTTAATCATTGGATTAATAGCCGGACCGGCAGTATCCTTATAAGGATCGCCGACAGTATCTCCAGTCACGGCCGCTTTATGCGCATCCGAACCCTTACCGCCAAAATGTCCTTCTTCAATATATTTTTTAGCATTGTCCCAAGCGCCGCCGCCAGAAGTCATAGAAATAGCTGTAAAAATTCCGGTAATAATTGAACCGACTAATAAACCGCCTAAAGCTTCAACACCTAAGATAAAACCTACTAAAATTGGCGCTGCTACTGGAATTAAAGCTGGCACAATCATTTCGCCAATAGCGGCTTTAGTTACGATATCTACTGTTCTGCCATAATCAGGCGTTTCTGTTCCGGCCATAATGCCTGGCTTAGCTTTAAATTGCGCTCGGACTTCTTCAACTACCGAGCCAGCTGCTCGTCCAACTGCTTTCATGGCTAGAGCGCCAAAGTAATATGGTAATAAACCGCCAATAAATAATCCGGCTAAAACTTTCGGATCATTAATTAAAAATTGATAAGTATCTGGAATACTATGGGTATAATCAGCAAACAAAACTAAAGCGGCTAAAGCAGCTGAACCAATAGCATAACCTTTGGTTACGGCCTTAGTCGTATTACCAACCGCGTCTAATGGATCAGTAACCGCGCGAACATCA
>JBAZFW010000031.1:0-7427 GCA_041653215.1 Patescibacteria group bacterium | reverse complement strand
CCGTTTTTGAAGATAGAACTTATACTTTTATCTTAAAAACTCCTCCAGCTTCGGAATTAATTAAAAAAGCCGCGAAAATCCCAAAAGGTTCAGGCAAACCTTTATCAGAAAAAGTCGGTTCGATTACTAAGGCTCAACTTAAAGAAATCGCTGAGATTAAAATGCCTGATCTTAATGCTAACGACATTGAAGCAGCAATGAAAATTATTGCTGGTACTGCCAGACAAATGGGAGTAGAAATAAAGTAAATTCAATTACGAATTACAAATTAAAAATTACGAATTAATTTTAATAACTTGTGGGAGAAAAAAGTTAAAAATAAAAAGTTTATAAAGTTATAAAGTAAAAAAAATACTTTTAACTTTCAACTTTATAGCTTTTAACTCATTCGCTCGCACCACGAAACTTATGACTAAAGAAAAAAAACAGAAAAATCCAACGGTTGAATACGACGCTAACAAAGCTTATTCAATTATTGAAGCCGTTGAATTGACAAAAAAATTATCTAAAACGAAATTTGATGCTTCAGTTGAAGTTCATTTTCGTTTAGGTATTGATACTAAAAAAGGTGAACAGCAAGTAAGACTAGCGGTTTCTCTACCAAACGGTACAGGTAAAACCGTTAAAGTAGCGGCTTTCGTTACTCCGGCCAAAGAAGAAGAAACCCGTAAAGCTGGCGCTGATTATGTTGGCGGCGAAGATTTAATTAATGAAATTAAAAAGACAGAAAAAACTGATTTTCAAGTAGCCGTAGCCGAACCAGCCATGATGAAAAATTTAGCTACAATCGCTAAAATTTTAGGAACACGCGGACTTATGCCTTCCCCTAAAAATGAAACCGTTACCCCTAATCCAGCTAAAGCCGTAGCCGAATTAAAAAAAGGAAAAGTCAGCCTTAAAAATGATGATACTGGTAATGTCCATGTAGCGATTGGCAAAGCTTCTTTTGAAACTAATAAATTAGTGCAAAATTTCGAAGCTCTACTTGAAGCTATTAGAAAAGCCAAACCAGCGACTTCAAAGGGTATTTACATTAAAAAGGTTTACGTTAGTTCAACTATGGGACCTGGTATAAAAATAGCCTTATAAAATATCACATAAAAAAACACTCCGCAATTTGCGGAGTGTTTTTTATTTTTTAATAATTTATTTTACTGACGGTGTTGAAGTCGCGGTTATTGGCACCGGCATATCGGTTCGTAATTCAATTGACTTAGCGGTTAAACTGCCGTCTGAATTGGTAGTGCCAGTCACCATAATATTTTTACCAATCCCTAAATCTGTCAACACGCCAGTAACTGATTTATTTATTTGAGTAGTGCCTGATAAAAGAATTATTTTAGAACCGCCATCCATTGATTTAACGGTTATACTCTTATCATCTTTTGCCATAATACTGCCGTTTACAAAACCGCCGCCAACCATTCTATTACTACCAATTTTCCCCTGACCGCTACCCATCATCTGACCGTTTTGACCTATAAAATTCCTACCTAAATTTTTCCCACCGCTACTTTTACCGTAAAGCATGCCGCCGTAAAAAGAACCTACGCCAACAACAATCACTGCGATAATAAAACCAACTAACATTTTATTTTGCATAAAATTTTAAAATTAATTATTAATTTATTTATTTTTCTTTGTCATCTTGAGTGAAGCGATAGCGTAACGAAAGATCTATAATATTATGCGAGAGGAACTAATAGAGTATTATAGATTCTTCACTTCACTTCGTGTCGTTCAGAATGACAAAACATGTTTATTATTCAAATCTCAAAGCTTCAATCGGATTAAGTTTTGACGCTCGCCTAGCCGGATAATAACCGAAAACTAAACCGATAACCGCGGAAACTCCAAAGGCTAAAATAATTGAAAACCAGGAAACCGTAGTCGCTATGCCGGAAAACTTAGTAACTAATATAGAAGCTAACCAGCCTAATAAAATTCCAATAACTCCTCCTAGTAATGTAAGCATCACCGCCTCGGTTAAAAATTGTCCGCTAATATCTTGTTTGGTAGCACCGATAGCTTTACGCAAACCGATTTCCTTAGTACGTTCGGTAACGGTCGTTAGCATCATATTCATAATACCGATACCGCCAACGATCAAAGAAATTCCAGCGATAGAAGCTAAGAGCATAGTAAAAGTATTAGTAACGCTTGAAGCTGTGGCCACGATATCTGATTGATTCATAATATTAAAATCAGCTAACGTTGAATCAGAAATTTTATGTCTTGTTAAAAGCAAACTGCTAACTTGTTCTTGAACCGCAGTCATAACATTAGCGCTCTCGGCTTCAATGCTAATAGTAGAAACATAATCGGAACCAACTAAATATTTTTGCATAGTAGACAAAGGAATATAAATTATATCGTCTTGGTTAGAAAAACCGCTGCCGCCTTTAGTTTCCGTAATGCCAATTACTTTAAATTCTATTTTATTAATCCTAATCGTTTGTCCGATTACATTGCTTGCATTTTCACCAAATAAATCATCGCGTACGGTTGGGCCAATTACAGCAACTTTAGATAAACTAGAATTATGTTGATCAGATATAAAAGAGCCTTGCGCCACCGTTACGCTTCTAACTTGCGAATATTCAGGGGTTACACCATTAACTGAAGTATTAGTATTCGTTCCTTTAGCCGTCACCTGATATCTTGATGACAAAGACGAAGCAATTGCTTTAATTGAAGAAATTTCATTTTTAATAGCATTAACATCAGCTTGAGTTAAAGTTTGAGAACTGCCTTGAGCAGATCTTGCTCCCCCACCAAAACCACGTTGAGATCCTGGCATAACCATAATAAGATTTGAACCGATTGATTGAATACTTGATTCAATCGTGCCTTGAGCACCTTGACCGATTGAAACCATAGCGATAACTGAAGCAATACCAATAACTATACCTAAAATAGTAAGGCTTGACCTTACTTTATTGCCCGACAGGGCGCTATAACTTTCTTGAAATAAATCATTAAACATCATATAAATTAAATAGCATCTTTAATTATTCTATTTGTTTTAATAATTATTGATCCGCAAATAATAATTTTCAAATCCCAATAATCAATTTTTAATTGAAAATTATTTAACACTTTTGATTAATAATTTTCTTTTCGCTTTTTCTATCACTAATAATTTGCCCGTCTCTAATTGTAATTATTCTATTAGTATGTTCGGCCACATATTGCTCGTGAGTAATCAAAATAATAGTTTTACCTTTAGCATGTAAATCTTGAAAAGTCGCTAAAACGATATCGCCGGTTTTAGAATCTAAATTTCCGGTTGGCTCATCAGCTAAAATTATTGACGGATTATTAACTAAGGATCGGGCAATCGCTACTCGCTGCATCTGTCCTCCGGATAGTTGATTTGATAAATGATAAAAATGTGATTCAGTTAAACCGGCTAAAAGTAATGCTTGCTTAGCTTTTTCTTCCCGCTCTTCTTTCGGTACGCCCGCATAAATCATGGGTAAGACTACATTGCGCATTACCGTAGCGCGCGGTAATAAATTGAAAGATTGAAAAACAAAACCAATTTTTTCCTGCCTAGTTTTTGCTAATTCGTCTTCCGATAAAGACGAAACATCTTTACCATCAAGAAAATATTGCCCGCCAGTAGGATTATCGAGTGCGCCTAAAATATGCATTAAAGTAGATTTGCCCGAACCAGAAGGTCCAATAATGGAAACAAATTCGCCTTTATCAATTTTAAAATTAATATTTTTTAATACCTCGGTTTCTACAACGCCCGCAAAATATGATTTAGAAATATTTTTACATTCAATCATGTTTTTTAATTTAATTAATGAGCTCCACCCATAATAAAACCGCCCACATTGTCAGATTTCTGAGTAGTAGTAGTTGTTGTAGTTTTGCTGACGCCTGAATTTATGGTTTGTGTCACAACTTTATCACCTTCGTTTAAACCGCTAATTATTTCGGTATTAGTATCATTTGATATACCTGTTTGTACTGTTACATTTTTTAGCTGGCCACTAGCATCGAGAATTTGAACATAGGTTCCGCTATTATTATCAGTTTTTATAGCTGAACTTTCCACCGATAAAACGTCGGTTTTGCTGTCAGTAATAATTGTAGTGTTAGTACTCATACCAGGTTTAACACGATCATCTTGCGTGTCAAAAACAATTTTAACGTTATAAGTAACTACGCCCTGGGTAACCGTACCAATAGTATCAAGCTCGGCGACTTTGCCGGTTATTTCTAAACCATCTATGGCATCAAAAGTCATAGTTGCTTTCATGCCAACTTTGATTTTAGCCGCATCAACTTCGTTTAAAGAAATTTCCGCGATTTGCTGTTTGGTAACTATTGTAGCGATAGCCGCACTGCCGGCCGAATCGCCTACTTTTACATTAATCGCGGCAATAACCCCGTCAAATGGAGCTTTTATAGTGTAGTCCGCTAAAGTGTTTTGAGCATCATAAAGAGAATTACGTCTTTGTTCAACGGCTAATTCTTGCGTTTTAATATCCAACGGATCAACACCAGCCATTAAATCAGCTAAAGAAGCTTGTTTTTCTTTAAGGCTGGCTTCAGCCGCGGCTAAATCTAAGGGCTGATTTTTAGTTAAAGAATTTAAATTATTATTAGCTGTAGTTATCGCATCTTTACAGGTTTTAATTGTCGTCTGTGCTGAAGATAAATTTGACGTTATGGTATTAACCTGCCCTGAATATGTTGATAAATTAGTTTTATAAGTTGCGACCTGAGAAAAAACAGAAGAATTTCTTAACGAGCGAGAGTCAGACCAAGCGGTTAAATAATTATTTTCACTCTTAATCGCTTGAGCAACCGCTTTGTTAGCCGCCAATGTTTTAGCTAACAAATTTTCTATAACTTGAGACGCGGAATAAACGCTGGCATTTCTAAAATCTTGATAAACGTCATCATAATTTTTTTTAGCCGTAGCATAATCATTTTCCGCGCCCGACTGATAAGACATTATTTGATATTTATCGGTTTCATAAGTTGAATTTAAAAGTGCGGAAGTATTTATTTGTCCGCTACCCAAAGAAGGTTCGCTAGAGCTTATTTGATCGCTATAAAGAATATCATTTAAGGCGGTCATGATATTTGGTAAATTTAAAAAAGAATTGGAAATCGCCGTAAAAGCATCGCTATACGCTTTATCTAAATTAGTTTGGGCGTTTTGCAAAGTGTTTTGGGCGTTTACTAAATCAATCGGCTGAGACACTTTAAGTTTATCTAAAGTCGTTTGAGCGCTAGTTACTGAATTTTTGGCTTGTGTAATTGAGCTAGCGGTTATAGATTGTTTTAATTTATCCAATGATAATTGAGCGCTTTGCAAGTTAGCCTGCGCATCTCTAACTGTTTTATAAGCATCAGTCGCGTCAATTTGCGCGATTAATTCGCCAGCCTTTACTTCTTGACCGCTAATCACGGAAATTTTTGTAATGTCGCCGGAAACTTTTGGCGTAATATCAACTTGATTAGAAGAAGAAATTTGGCCGCTTGAAGAAACCGAGGTAACGATCGTGCCTTTTTCTACGGTTGAGGTAATATAACTTACTTGCTCGCTGCCGCCAAAAAATTTAGTATAGCCGTAATAACCGCCGCCGATTATTATTATCAGCGTAACTAAAAAAATGATTTTGTGTTTTTTGATGAATTGAAGCATATTAATTTAAAGTTGTTATTAATTTTGTTGAATTGGAGGCAACTCTGGTAAAACCCTAATTAATTTAGGTTCAATTTGACCTTGATCATTTGGTCCGCCAATGACTACTATTTTATCATCGACTTTAAGGTCGGTAATTTTAATATTTTGATTATTTTTAGTAATAATGGTTTTGCCAGTTACTAAAATAATTTTTTCTACGCTAGCTTGGTCTTTAATAATTAAATTATTGCCATCAATTTTAATAATTTGCCCTAAACCGCCATGAGCGTTAAAATCAGGACGATTAAAATCCATCATGCCCGGTCCGCCAAATCCACCAGGTCCCATAATATTGCGATAATAATTTTCTCCCCAGTTCCTAGAAAATCTGCCTTTTTCATGACCAACAAATACGCCAAGTGAGAAAACAAAAACCAAGACTACTATCGTTGCTAAAACAATTAATATTTTATTTAAATGATTGGATTTGAAAAAATCTTTGAAGCTCATATAATTTTAGTTAGTTTATAATTAATAAATTCATCAGATTCTTCACTTAACTTCATTCCGTTCAGAATGACAAAACTAAGTCGGTGTTAGCTTAATTTATATGCTTATTTTTTTAAAATCAACATAAGAATCAGCTAATTTAGCTATAGAAAATAAAGCTGATAATAAAGCTGCTAGAAACAAGGATAGGCTTAATGCTGGCATTAATTCAAGTAGTGATAAAACATAGTCGCCGATATTTGCCATAATTATATTAAAGTCGCTAAATAGTAAAGAAAAAAAATGCGAAAAACCTGATTGGGCGATATCCGAAAATAATTTAAAACTTAGAGGAATAAAAGCAAAAATAGATAATAATAAACCAGAAGAGCGTAAAATTAGCCTTCTTTTTAATATCATCATTTTTTCTTCTTTATTTATTTGATTGATTACGCGATCGTAAAGATCGACTTTCGGTTGTATTAGCATATATATAGTACGATTTAAAGCACCTTTTTGGTGCATATTAAATAATTTTCAATTCTCAATTTTAAATTTTCAATGACTTAATTATCAATTGCTTGTCTCGCCTCGGTAGGGAAAATTTGTTAATTGATAATTCATTGATAATTAGCCATTGGAAATTGATAATTTTATTCTCCTTTAATAAACTTCCTTAGCCAAATTAATGCTCTTCTATTTCTACTTTTCACAGTCTCTATTGAAATTTTCAGTATTTCCGCAATTTCCCTAAAATTATATCCGCCCTGAAAATGAAGTTTTACAGTTTCTCTATATTTTTCCGGCAATTTATCAACCGCATCATTCAATACTATGTCTTCTTGCGCTATTTCAAATTCGATTTGCGGCGAAGCCGAATTTTCTTTAAGTAAATTTTCAAACAATAAATTATCATCAACTAAATTAAGTTCAGAAAAATTTATAGATCTATTTTTCTTTAAATAATCTAAACAAGTATTTTTAGCGATTATATAAAGCCAGCTTTTAAATTTATATTTATTATCAAATTTTTTTATTTTCTTCCAGATTTTAACAAAAACTTCTTGAGTTAAATCTTCGGCTATATTATTCTCTTTTACAAAACTTAAAACATAATTAAAAACAGGCGTTAAATAGCGCCTGATTAAAATGTTAAGCGATTCTTTATTGCCCTTTAAATACGCTTCAACTAATTGTTCGTCGGAATAATTATTCATAGTCTTGCTAAGTCTTAATTTTAATCAATTTATGGCTTAAATGCAAACTTTATTGTATTGTTATTTTT
>JBAZFW010000030.1:0-7988 GCA_041653215.1 Patescibacteria group bacterium | reverse complement strand
AATTCGTCAGCAATTACAGTTTTTGCGCGATAAAGGTTATTTAAAATTTATTGAGTCGGGTAAATATAGATTAATTTAGTTGACAACATTTTCTAATCGATCAATAATTGATCAAGGATAAAAAATTCATTCTTGGTTAATTATATGAAAATAAGTAGAGAATTAGCAATAAAAATATTGAAATATTTGGATCGACATAAAGATTTTTATTTTCCATTTTTGATAATGTGTAAGGAATACACAGAAGAAGATGATGATTTTGTTGAGATTGAACCGGACGAATGGAAAATGATAAAATCTGACGATAAATACCAAACTTTTGAACTGTGGGAAAATTTGCAGAATTTAGATGAGGAAACACTAAGATTAATGGCAAAAGGTTTTTTTGAAAAAATTATCAATAAGTCATTAGAAAAACATATTTCGATATTAGCGAAAAACTATAAAAAAGAATGGAAAGAAAAATTATGGGAAAGTGAAAATATTGAAGAATTTGGATTTAATGAATTTATTGGTGGAAAGGCTGAAGGTTATGAAGATTGCCTTAATTTAATTAAAGAATATAATAAACCTATTCATAGAATGGGTTTTCCGAATGATTGGCGTAATAAAATGGAAAGTATAACTAATTAAAAAAATATGAGCAATATTAATTTTGCTAGAAATTTAGTAAAAGGTAAAATTGCCGAAACAGTATTTGCACAAATGCATAGGGAGGCCGGTGAATTTACTGTTTTGGAATTTGGATATGAAAAAATAATTCCAGAGCTAATTCAGCAAGGTTATAAAGAAAATAATGGGATGATAGAAACTTTAAGAACCGCTCCAGATTTTGCCGTAATTGATCAAAGAACTAAGAGGGTTAAATTAATTGAGGTAAAGTATAAGCGTTTATTAAATACCGCCTATGTTTTTGAAAATGCTGAGAGAATGAGCAAATCATGGAATCCGTCATATCTTTTTATAGCAACTTTAGATGGATTTTATTTTGATGAAATAAATAAAATTATAAATAATAAAGGGGAAATTTCTCGTCTTAAAAATTCGCACATTCCAGAAGATTTACAAAAACAATATTTACAAATTTTAAAAGATTTTGAAGAAAAATAATTACATTATGAAACTATTAAACATAGTAGATGAAAATGACAATATAATAGGAACAGAAGAAAGGAAAGTAATTCATGAAAAAGGTTTGTTGCATCGAGAGGTGCGAGCTTGGCTTGTTACGCCGAATAATGAAATTATTTTTCAACATCGCTCTAAAACTAAAGATACGCTACCCGATCTATTAGATATATCGGTCGCCGGGCACGTAGAGATAGGCGATAGTTATGAAGAAGCGGCCGTTAGAGAGGTTGAAGAAGAAACCGGAGTAAAAATTAAAGAGTCAGACTTAAGGCTAATCGGTAAAATCCGCAGGGACTCAGAAGATAAAAGCACAGAAACGAGTAATGGTATTTTTGAAAAAATGTTTATATTTACTTATAGAGGCGATATTAAAGATTTAAAAATTGAACAAGGCGAAGCTATTGGTTTTGAAGTTTTTACGATTGAACAATTACTTAATATGAACGAGGCGGAAAAAGCTAGATTTATATCTTATATTTATAATTTTGCCACTACTAAATTAGCCGATTTTTTAAATAAGTAATTTATGGCTAACCTTAATCTTCTAAAACCAAAAGTTAAAGTTTTAGCCCTGGAACTACAAAAAAGAGCTAAGGCGATCGGGATTGATATTATTTTTACTTGTACGCTTCGCTCCGTAGCCGAGCAAAATAAATTATACGCGAGAGGCAGAACTTTACCCGGTAAAATCGTAACTAATGCTCGGGGCGGCGAATCTTTACATAACTACGGCGTGGCGTTTGATATTTGTCCGGTCGTTAACGGTAAGGCGATCTGGAACGACGTTTCGCTTTTTAAAAAGTTAGGAAAAATTGGAATTGACCTTGGGTTAGAATGGGGAGGCTCATGGAAAAAATTTATTGATAAGCCGCATTTTCAATATACGGACGGCTATAGCCTAAACGCTTTTAAAAATGGTAAAATAGATTTGAAAAAGTTTACTTAAAATAATTTAAATATATGGCTAAAAACACAAAAATAATTTTAATCGTCGTTATTTTAATTGCATTACTTATTACTTTATTTTTTATATTTAAATCTCCGAGCACAAAAACAAAAGTAATTGAAAATAAATCTAGCGAAACTAAGACTATAGAGACGCCAGCGCAAGAAGACAAACTTTGTGGATGGATTGATAAATCAGATATTATTATAAAAGTTAATGTTCCAGAAGGTATTGCTAAAGATACTTCTTACGAAGCCGGATTTTATTTTAGCCCGACCTTTTTTACCGCTAGGTTAGCTAGGCAAGCCTGTGGCTATAGAACCGGATTTAGCTATGCTGAACTTAAAAATAAAGGCGCTGCCCAAGTTGGAGTTCGTGGCTATACTGATAGCCGTCGCCGTCAACTAGAAAATGAGCCTATTAGCATCGTGTTTGATGAAAACGGTAAACCAAGTATCGGGCCGAATATCGAAGTAACGATCAAAGATTAATTATTTTTTTAAATATAATTTTAAACATATGACTACTACAAAAAAAGTTCTAGTCGCAGGAATTAGCATTTTAATCGTGGCCGGTATCGCGGGCGCGTTTTTTTATTTTTCTAAAAACAAAAGCGAAAAAGTTAATATGGGCGAGCCGACGGTCGCTAAAGACGTTGAAGAATTTAGAAAAATTTTAGAAAACGAAGACGATGATAGTTTAGCTTTAATAGATAAAGCGTTAAATGACAAAAAAATAGATTATGAGACGGCTTTAATTTATAAAGTTTACGCGATTTTCGGCGATAAGCAATTACCGGCCGAATATAAAAGTAAGGCGCCGATTTTCGGTTCTAACGTAGCGCTTTATGAAATTCAAGTAAAATTTAGCACTTTATCAAAATCGACTCAGGAAAAATTACAGCCATTTTTTACTCGCCCGGAAGATCCGACGAGTTATATTAATCAGCGCTATAATAAAAACAATCAAGAGCAAAGTAGTCTATTTATAAAAACCGTTAAGGCTAATCGGCCAGATACTACTTTATATACGGACTTTTTAGTTTCCGCCGATAACAAAGTTAAAGTTTGGTATCCGAACGATACGGTTGATGCTTATTCTTCGGTTTGGGATGAAGACGGCCAAGGTATAGTTGTTACTAGCACAACCGTTTCTAAGGCTATGGCCGAAAGCATCAAGAAGCATTTAGATGAAGATAAAATAATGCAAAGATATATTGATTTATTAGGCAAGCAGATTAAAACCGACGGCACGCGCGGCGGGGATGATAAATTAGATATTTACGTAGCGCCGGCCGGGACCGATTTAGGCGTTACTTATGGTGAAAGTTCTACGCCCTGTTCGTCTTATATACTTATGAACATTTCTATCGGCGATAAGCGCGATACGATTTTAAAAACCGTTTTAGCTCATGAAATTTTTCATTCTTATCAGTACGCCTATAAATATGACGTAGTAAAAGATAATTGGTGGGGCGAAGCTACGGCGGTTTGGGCTGAAGATTTTATTTATCCAGGAGATAATACCGAGCAAACACGCTTATCGCGCTTTTTTAAATATCCGACTACCGGGCTTAATAAAGAAACTCCGCCCTCGGCTCATCATTACTCCGCTTATATTTTTCCATTTTTCATAACCAAAAAATACGGCGATGAATTTATGAAAAAATCGTGGAATGGTTGCGACGGCAAAGATTGCTTAAAAAGCATTGATGAAATTATAGAAGGCGGTTTTAAGCAGCAATGGAAAGAATTTACGCTTTGGAATTATAATAAAGAGCCGGCTAAATTTTATACGGATAAAAACGGCTTTTCAACGGTTTCCGGCGATTCGGCTAAAGGTAAAGAAACCATTTTTATTAACGGTGATAATATTGAAATTAACATCGCTGAAGTTCAACCTTTGGCCGCGCGCATTAGCGACGTCGTAGATATGCAAGAAGATAAAAGCATTAAACGGGTTATCTTTAAAGATCTAAAACAATTTACTAATCAATTAGATAAAAAAACCAGCATTAAAGCGCTGATCTATTATAAAAATGGCAAAAAAGAAGTAGAAGACTGGAGCGAAAAAAGCGAGCGTTCATTTTGCATTGAAAATAAAGACGAAGATTTTGAAAAAGTGGTTTTAATTACTAGTAACGCCGACATGAAAAAACCAACCACTAAAGCCAAAATTAAAGTTGAAGGTAAAACCAGCTGCTATCATATTAACCAAAACGATAAAGCCAGCGCGGTTTTGTATTTTCCTTACGCTAATGGCGGCGGCAGGCAGACCGCCAAGATAAATACGTCAGTAGAAGTAAACTCTTTAGGCGATACGGTAGCTAACGCCGCGCCGGAGCAGAAATACGGTTATCTAACCAAATGGAAATTAAATTATGAATTTGAGCAGATACGCGATTCTTTTACCGTGGCTTGCGATACTAGTAATGTTATTTTTGATAAAGGTTGGACGTCGCGTAGCGCCGGTTATTTAGAATTTGATTTAAAATTAAAAGATCCTAACGCTAGCGAAGGCACATTTAGTATTGATATGACCTATGGTTTACCGCATCCGCACGGCAATTATGAAGATATACCTGTCGTTAGAGCTAATTGTATTTCCGCTTATGTTGACGCTATGAGAATGAATTTATCCGCGGTTAAGGGTACGATGAAAAATGTTTATCAAGGTCGTATTTATGACATTACGGAAAAAGGCGCTAAGATTGAAATTAAAAATAGTTGTCTTTACGACGGTTGCAATATGGCTACCGGCGAGCCGTTTCAGGTTATGACGGCGCCGATTATTTTAGAGATAAAGAAATAGTATTTTATGAAATACTTTTTACATAATAAATTTTAACCATGGACGAATTACAACAGCTTAAAAATGAAATTAAAGAAATTAAAGAGCGCAACGCGCGCGTTGAAGCGGACAAGGCTTGGGAAACTAGCCTGTTTCGTAAAATTTTAGTCGCCGTATTAACTTATCTAGTAGTGGTTTTATTTTTTGTTATGGCTGAATTACCTAGGCCGTTTATTAATGCTTTAGTCCCGACTTTAGGTTTTTTACTTTCTACGCTATCAATTTCTTTTTTTAAAAAGCTTTGGTTAAAAAATAAATTATAAAATATGGTAGAACGAATAGACAACGTAATTAAACTTCCCGAAGATATTGAGTTAGAAAAAATGAAAAGGTTAAAATTAGATAAAGACGATGGCGGTTGGATCGATAGGGTTAATAAAGGAGAGGTGATTGATATTGCTAATTTAAAGACGAGTAAAGAAAATAGAGAATTTAATGAAAAGTTTATTGAATTAGTAAAACTAATAAATAAATTAATGGTTGAATTTATTACTGAAAAAAATAAAACAATTGAAGATATAAATAGAAAAAATTATTTAAGAGAAGTCGATAGGGTCGAAGCGATGACTAACGAAGAAAGAATTAATCAAGTAAAAAATTTTGACGAAAAAAAAGTTGTAGCCGAATTACTTTTTTATTCAGCCCTAGTAAATCAAATTATAGATAATGGGATATTCCCGCCAATGAAATAACTAATAATTTATGCCAGGAACTAATCGCGATAATATAAGACCGGGTTTGCATGTTGCTATAGTGCAAAAGCAAGATCAGCGTACCGGCGAACTTACCGAAGGCATCGTTGCCGACATTTTAACTAACTCGTCGAACCATCCGCGCGGCATAAAAGTCCGGTTAGAGAGCGGGGAAGTCGGACGGGTGCAGGCGATTTATGAATAATTTCTATGTGGCAAGTTTATATCTTAAAATGCGCGGACGGAACTTTTTATACCGGCATAACTACGGACATAAAGAGGCGAGTTAAGGAGCATAATAGCTCTTTTTTAGGCGCAAAATATACTCGCGGGCGACGGCCGGTAAAATTAGTTTTAGTTCGAAGAAAAAAGAATAAGTCTTTAGCGGCTCGGGAAGAATTTCGGATAAATTATGACAAAATCGGAAAAAATTTCTTACATAAGTGCATATTTATATGTTTAAAAAAATAAAAATTATTATCCCAGTAATTTTTTTATTAAGCCTATTTATTTTTCCGGCCGGAATTTTAGGTCGGGAAAATGTGACTGATTGGTATATTAAAGATTTTACCTCTGAAATTATCGTTAATAAAGACTCAAGTTTAAACATTACCGAAACCATAGTCGCTGATTGCGGCAATGGTCTAGATAAACATGGCATATTTAGGATTCTACCCACTTTTATAAAAATAACTGATGGTACAACCATAAAAACGCCGGTTACTCTTTTAAGCATTACCAATGAAAACGGCCAGCCTTATACATATACAACAACCAAAACAACAAAAAATTTATCCGATAATGTTATTACCTGGAAAATAGGCGATGCCAACGAAACGGTTACCGGCGTTAATGTTTATAAAATTAATTATTTAGTAAAAAACGCTATTCGTTTTAATAATGCGCAATTTGATGAATTATATTGGAATCTTAATGGAAATTTTTGGGACTTAGAAACGGATAAATTTCATGCTAAAATTATTTTTCCTAAAGAAATAAACAGGGACAACAGTATTGTTGATTATTATACGGGGACATTAGGCGCCAAAGAAAAAAGTTTAGCCGATTTTTATTGGAGCAGTCCGAATATTTTAGAATTTACTTCTGCTAGAACATTATTAGTTAGAGAGGGAATTACCGCTTCCGTAACTTTTCCTAAAAATATTTTAACGCCGTATCAATTTAGTTTTTGGGAACTTTATGGCCAATATTTTTTTCTAATTATTCCGTTGATTGTTTTTTTAGTTTGTCTAGGTTTATGGTGGAAATATGGTAAAGATCCGAAAGTAAATAAAACTGTAATCGCAGAATATGATGTACCCGGAAAGTTAAGCCCGATTGAACTGGGCATGCTTATGACTAACGGTAAATTTAAAAATAATTTAATTACGGCGGAAATAATTTATTTTGCGACTAAAGGCTTAATTTCAGTTAAAGAAATTAATAATAAAATACTTTTTATCAATTCTAAAGATTATGAGCTAACTAAGCATTCTAATCAAGAATTAGAAAATAATCTTAGTGAGCCGCAAAAAATAATTTTGCAAGAGATTTTTAAGAGCGGCGATGTTGTAAATTTATCTTCGCTAAAAGAATCTTTTTACAGGGCCATTAAAGACGTAAAGAAAAAAACAGAAGCATTATTAGTCGAAAAAAAATTAATCGTAAAATTAGGGCTTAGTCTTAGTGATGTGTTTATAGTTTTGGGTGCTGTTGTTATTATTGGTTCAGTACAAATTTATGGTTGGTTTATAAATTTTCCCGATATTATAATTCCGATAAGTTTAATTGTTTCCGGAGCTGTTATTTTATTTTTTAGCTTCATTATGCCTAAAAGAACTATTATTGGAGCTAATTTAAATTGGGAAATAAAAGGTTTTAAATTATTTATGCAGACAGTAGATAAAGATCGCGCGGCTTTTTATGAAAAAGAGAATATTTTTGAAAAATTTTTACCCTATGCGATTGTTTTTGGCATAACCAGTCAATGGATTAAGAGAATGCAGGAAATTTATGGCCAAGATTTTTATGCCACGCATGCGCCATTATGGTATGCGGGTAGCGTTTCTGCTTTTGATGCCGATAGTTTTGTTAGCGCTATGAATAGTTTGTCTTCGGAAATTTCTTCTAATACTTCGGCTCCCTCTGGTTCTGGCGGCGGTGGCGGTTCTGGTGGTGGAGGCGGTGGAGGAGGCGGCGGAGGATGGTAAAATTTCTTACATATGCACATATCCACAGGGGCAAAAATAAAACTTGATTTTAAAATGTAAAATGTTCTAATTTTTTTAAAAAACTATTCTAAAATTAGCCAAAGTCTTAAAACTTGACCATACTATATCTAGTGGTATAATTAAATCATAAGATACAAG
>JBAZFW010000029.1:0-10223 GCA_041653215.1 Patescibacteria group bacterium | reverse complement strand
CCGCTGCGGCGTGAAGAGAAAAAAATCGGCCCCCTGCTGTCGAATTTAATCGCGCAAGTAATCCAGATAAAAATGGGGAAAAGTAGAATCAGCGATAATCCTGAAACCAGAACATCAACGAGGCGCTTAAATACCGCATAAGGCTTGAAGCTTTCATCGCTGTAATAAGTAAGTAACGAGAATGGGCCCAGGTAGTTTAAATTCAGTTTACGCGATGATAGATTGAAATCATCGATCAATATCCGGATAGTCTTCCCCAATCCGGCGCAACGCGAAATGACATCGTGTATAGAATCCCCGCAAGCTTGCTTTGTAATAAATATTTCATCGATGAAATATTTTTTTACCGCGTATTCCAGCTTATCCAGTCCGCCCAATATCCTAAAACCCAGAAAATTCCCGGTTTTTTTATTATCCAACAATCCCGCGATCTTTAACCCTAAATACGGATTATCCGCAGTCTCCTGGATTAAAAGTTCCGTCTCGCTATTCGCTCCGATAATCAATACATTTCGGGTTAAGCGCCCTCCCAAAATCAAAGTTCTTACCAGCAATCTTTTAATAAGGCGCCAGATACTAAGCGCGAATATTAAAAATGCCGTTGATTCCAGAAAAACAGCACGAGAAAAAATATTTATTTTTAATATAAAAATAAACAGTACCGTTAACACTGCTGAATATACCACTCCTTTCCCGGCAATAAAAACCTCATTTATAATTCCCGTTTCGCGGGGAGTCCGGTAAAGAGAAAAAATATTAAAAATATAAAACAGGCATATTGCCCAGATAATAAAAACAGTCAGGTATAGCTTCTGCCTCGGGTTCTTGCGGGATAACAGATAAATTCAGGTGAAAAGAAGCGTAAAAACAGATAGAAATCAGGAGCAGATCGATAAAAATATAGAATAAATATATGTATCTATTCTGTCTAAGCATAGCATTCATTTTAACATAAATATTTTAAGATTTACAGGAATTTGAGCGGTTTTTAACCAGGTCGGATAGCAAACAGCAAACAAAGGATAATCAATTAAATACCTGCGCCAGAGACGCTTAGGCTCGGTAAGCATCCTAAAGAACCGCTTAAAACAAGACTCCTTATATCTAGCAGAGTGTTTTTGATAACTCTATAGAAAAATAAAATATATTTTACTCTCAGAAATCTCATAAATTCAGCCATTAAGTTCGAGAATAAATTACTAGGATGTCAAGCATATAACTCTTCTTTTTCGGATTTTAAAGGGTAAAGCGGCTTAATATTAATTAACTTCATTAAGCTAAAGAGTGTTAATAATAGAAATTCAGAATTATACAAAAGATACCTAACCGCTAATCTTTTAGGTTCCTGCATAAATCTGAATAACCATTCTAAGCCTAATTTTTGAACCCAGCCATAAGGTTTTTTAAGTAACCCCGCATGGTAGTTAAAAGCTGCACCAACAGCTATTAAAGGTTTCTTTATATAATAAGAATATTCGTAAACCCAATATTCCTGACGCGGACAGCCTAAACCAACAAAAACCATATCCGCCCCGCTTGACTGTATTCTTTTAGCTAAATCTAACTGCTCGCTTTTAGAGAATCTCCTAAACTTAGAAGACTCAAAACCAGCTATTTTTAGCTTAGGATACAACCTTTTAAAATGCCAAGTTTTTATCGATAACACCGGTTGGGTTGAACCGTAAAAGTAAACCGATAAATTCTCCCTACATGCGGCTTCAATAACTCGAGACATAAATTCCGGGCCATAAACTCGTGAAGGAATATTTTTCTTTTTCCAATACCTAAGTAACCAATAGATTGGTTGTCCATCAGGTAAAACTAAACTTATCCCATTTAATCTCCTTCGGAATTTACGATTATTAACACCCAAAATTAAACCATGAACTGCTAGGGCGGCAATTGAAAGAGGTTTACGATCTTTAGCGCTATCAATTGTTAATTGGACAGCGCGCTCATAATCTAACGCCGATATACAGGATCCAAGAATATTTATTCTACCTAAATCAACCATACGCTTACCTCACTGAACTACGGAACTTAAAACATAATCTTGAGAAAATACGCTAGAGATTATTTAAAGCAATAATAAATTAATACTCACCACAAATACATTTCTGCTTATTTAAACTTAGTCTTTTATCTATTGCTATAGCAGCAAATATTATGCCAATAAATATCCATAATAATACACTAGTAGGAGGAGAGTCTATTACATCAAAAAATAGTGCCACTGTATGCCAAAAGACTAAGGCACCCAAAGCGCCAGATAACAATAATTTTATAAACTTCGAATTGCAATTTTTAATATATCTAACGGAGAAAATAAACACATAAAAATTTATAGCTAAAAATAGAATTATTCCTAAAAAACCAGTTTTATAAAAAATAGTCAAGAATTCATTATGGACAGGTGTAATATTGCTATCTACAAATGCACTACTTGGATTCTGATACCCCCAAACATCATAACTAGGATAAAGACCGTAACCTTTCCCCAATAGGTAGTGCCCAGATGTAAATTTCATGGTCTGACTCCAAATTTTCATTCTCCAAACTACATCATCATATCCCACTCTCGCCCATTTTTCTTGTAAATCAAATTTTTCATGATTATAGAAATAATCCGCTCTTCCTTTCAAAATTTCCCCAAATTTATCATAAACATAAACAACACTTTTAGCCCTACCCAACGCAACATCTAAATATGGAGATTTTAAAAATTTAAAATCAAAATAAAAAAGTATTGAACTAACTGCAATAAATAGAATAGCTAATTTAAAATACAGCTTCATCATTAATTTAAATTCTAAAATTAAAGCTAAAAAAATCATTAAACAAATAACAGCTACCCACAGACTTCTTACTCCAAAAATCAAAATCATATAAAAATTTATAGATACGAGTGTTAAAATTAAGAATTTTACGAAATTATTCTTTACGTAAAAGAAGAAGGCAATAAAAAATGCTACTGCTATTCCATACACTATTCCTATTTGGAAAAGTTTAGCTTTAGAAAAAAAGTCATAGAATCCGTTGAGTTGAAATCCAAAAATTAGTATTCTACCTACAGCTATAGCAACAATATTTGCAGCGGCAATTGCTAAAATAAATAACTTCATTGATTTCACATTGTCTAAGCATAAAAACGGGATAGGAAAAAATAAAATATAAGCACATAAAACAATAAAATCCCTGCAAGCGAAATAATTCAATCTTGAAATCCCTATTATCAAATAAATAGAGCCAAGTAAAAAATAACAAAAGACTATTAAAAAAAAGATAGAAAAAAATTTAAATATTCTTTTAATGTTACCTAACAATAAAGGAAAAAATACAAATAAGATTATTTCAGTGATAAAAATAGGAATGCTTTGAAATTCCAGATGCATTATCGAAAAGATTCTACCAAATGAAAGTAAACAAAAAATAAAAATTAAAAAAACTATTTTTAAAACCGAGCAATATTTGTTAAATAAATTTCTTAGTAAAAGATTCATTTTAATTATTTTATTTTAATAAAAGAATAAGCCTTTTTTAAATTCTGAATTTGCTTATGATTTAGGTGTTTCTTTAAAAAATCTTTTAGATCGATACGCGCCAAAATTAAACTTAAAATAACAGCGAATTTATCAACAGACCAACTATGTTTTTTTTCCAAATAACAAAACATCTTAAGCGCTACATTCGAAATAAAAATCCTAGGTATACCTCCTATCCTAATTTTATCCGCTCTACCACCCATTAATAATAAAATTAGATGAAATAATTTATGTTTTATCTTTTCATTTTTTAAAATCGCATATCCGTGCTTTGCATCTGTATGTCTATCTCTCCTGCTTATATCTATACCTAATTTTATAGCTCTTTCGCTAATTTTTGTACCAGGATAAAAGGCAAGGTTATTACTAAATAAAAAAAATGGGGTAGGAATTTGCCTAATAAATTTTATAGAATTTACTAAATCTTCACGGGTTTCGAATGGATTCATTCCGATGAAATCATAAAATGGCAATAATTCTTTAAAACTGTTAAGCGAATTAATTATAGAAAATAGCCTAGCATTGCTGATTGAACGATTATAAATATTTATATTAGTGTTTTCACTCCCGCTTTGTATTCCAAAAATTAATCTATCCATGCCCGCGTTCACAAGAATCCTAACTTTTTCTTCAGAATAAGTCCAGGGAGAAACCAGTATATTAAAAGGCTTACGGACTTCTTCTTTATACCTATCGGCAAACTGGATAATTTGATTAATATCTTTAGCAAAAAAAGTGTCATCTTCTAACCAAAAACTTTTTATCGTGGGATAAATTCTGCAAAGATTGCTTAGATGTTTAATAAGGTAATTAATCGAATATTGCCTTACTTTCTTTCTCCAGGGGTATTTTTCTTTAATTCTATGATTTGAACAATAAGTACACTCATGCGGACAACCGCGGGAACCCATAACGGGAAAATAATCACAATTAATATGTCCCAACTCCATAGAAACAATCTTACCAGATTCAAAAATATAGTGATGGTCTAATACATAATCAGGCATGGGGTAATCATTTAAATCCATACGTAACGGTATTGGTGAATTCTTAAATATAACACTATTGCTCCTACACCATAATCCAGGGATATTCACAGGAGACATATTGCTCACGAGACATTTCGCTAAATCAACCACTAAATCCTCCCCCTCACCAAGGCAAATAAAATCAAAATTCTCCAGGAGACTTTCAGGATTCAATGTAGAATGTATTCCACCAATCACAATCGGTATATTAATAAAATTCTTTTTCAAAATTTTCTTTATCTCAATAGCCTTCTTAATTCCGTGGGTCATTGAAGAAATGCCTATAAAAAGACTACCCCTACAAACATCCAATAAAGCATCCAATTGAAATTCATTATAGCTATCTTTATAATCAGCCATAATAACAATTGCCGTATCAAAACCATGCTTAATTAAATTAGAAGAAATAGTTCTAATTCCCATTGACGCTATACTTTCATCTGTAGATATTAAAGTTATTTTAGGCATGGTTAATAAATCGATCTAAACTACGCTTAACTACCTTATTGACTTGTCCCACATCGATAGAATATAAGCACGGATTATTTTTTAAATAACAATTATCAAAACACGGACGACAAAGAAAATTTTCGTTAATTATTACCGCATCATTTTGACCATAAGGCCCAAACCATCTTGGTTCAGTAGGACCAAAGACAGAAACTAAAGGGACTCCCAATGCTGCCGCTAGATGCATCGGACCGCTATCATTACAAATAAAAAGATTTACTTTACTTAATACAGATATTAATTGTCTTAAAGGTAATTTCATTAAGACGTACGGACCCCGGATTGGAATATCCTTTCCGAAATCATCTGGATCAATAAATACAATAACTTTTGCCCCGTATCCAGAAATTATAAAATCAGCAACTTTGGCAAATCGATCTAAGGGCCAACGCCTTGCCTTTGATCTAGCTCCTGGATGAATACCTACCAATAACGAATTATTATCAATTCCCCTGGTTTGTAAAAAATCATCTGCCCACGCATCTTCTTTTTTAGAAATTTTAACAATAGGTTCGACATTTAATCTCTCTATTCCCACATATTCAAGTAACTTCCTCCAAGCATCAACTCGATGCATCTTACTGCGATCACTTTTAACTATATCCGTTAAAAAATATCCTCCGCCACCCCAATCATAGCCAACTCGTGATTTAGCACCAATCAAAAAAGAAAGAAAATTATTTCTGATGTCACCCCTAGCATCGATAATTAAATCAAATTTTTTAGCTCTAAGCAAAATTATCAACCTGAATAACCTTATCCAATCCCATTGCCATAACCAATATTTTCTTCTAAGCCTAGTCCAAGGAAAGTCATAATTTATAAATTGGTCAACATGAAGATTATCGGATAAAACTGTTTTTGCATGTTCTTTTCCTAAAAGTACAATTCTGATATTTGGATTAAATTTTTTCAGCGCCCCGAGAACCCCAGAGACAAGGACAATATCTCCAATACCCCATAATTCCATAATCAGTATTTTATTAATATTTTTAATATTTATCATTTAGACAAACCTTTTTAGAAAAATAAATTTTCTTTACTGCTCAATTACAAGAGTCCCGCAGCCATCAAACTATAGCTCATCCAACAAAAGTGCGTACAATAACATTTGTTAAGCTTAATATCAACAAGAGCATCTATCCATTCCTGTTGCGCTAAAACCTTATTAACATCATAATCTTGTTGACGCATATTTATTCTTGGACGTGATAGAATTTCACAAGGAGAAACATTTCCACAGTAATCAACCAAAATAAATTCGCCTCCTCCAAGACAAGGAATCGGTTGCCTCTTCTTTTTTAAAGCCGAAATACTGTTATCGAAAAGGGTATTAAGTATCTTTTTTCGAGAGGGAGGATGCTTGGCTAGCAAATCATTTAAATCCTTCTTTAGCAGCTGCCATTCATCTAAAGAAAAACCATCCTTATAGTTTAAATCAGAAATACCCCGAACAGGCTCAACAGCCCATTGAGCCTGTTGCATATGTAAATAAATAAAATCTGAGAGATCTTTTAATTGTCCTAAATTATTTTTTGTTACACAAGTATTTATCTGTAAACGAAGCTCGGAAGGATAGAAGTAAAAAAGTTTTTCTAGTTCCCTATATGTTTGGCATACTTTTTTAAACAACCCTTCTATGCCTCGATTCTTATCATGGTATATTTCCATCCCATCAAGAGAGAGGCTAATTATTAACTTTTTACTACCTAAGGATAAAATTTGTTTAGTTTTTTCGTAAATCCGATAAGGATCAAACCCATTAGTGGGAATAGTAATACAGATATTCGGATTTATCTCGATTAAACATTTACAAATTTCTTCAATATCATTTCTAATAAAAGGCTCACCGCCACCCAAAACAACATTTTCAAGCTTCTTTAATTTAACCATAAATAAACGTATCTCATTTAAGGTTAACAGCTGTACATCTTTATTAAGATCAGACCGCATAAAGCACATATTACAAGAAGCATTGCATTTATTAGTAATTTGGAAGATCATACTTTTCACTGAAGAATTTAATCCTAATCTTAACTCCATTTCTTTATTTACATTAATTAAATACTCCCTTGTTCTCTTTCTAAACTTATCGACTTTCCAACGTTTAAAAACAATTGCTGGCAAATTAAAAAATATAGAACATGGCACTACAAAAAATGCTGTAATTTTACGACCAATAGCATTTATTACTAAGCTGGACCTTTCATCAAAAACCATTGGACGCTTGTGAGTTATTCTTGCCAGAATCAACTTGATTTCTTTAGTTAAATAATCAAAATTTTCTAAGCTAAAAATTTTACTTATGACATATAAAAAAGGGTAGTGTTCTAACAAAATAAAAAGACTATTACGAAAATGTAAATATTGCTTTCTTCCTAGTCTTTTACCCATCGCCTGGCTTTCTAAGTGATAGGTAACAATATCTGGGACATAAGCTACTTTATAGCCAGCAAGATGCAATCTAATGCTTAGATCCAGATCTTCACCAATGTAATAATATTTTTTATCAAACCCCCCTACTTTTTTGAAGGCTTCTCTTCTGACAATTGTACCAGCAGAACAAGCGCCCAAAACTTCTCCCGAAACTTTATGCCGGTCAAATACAAATTTTTGATGATGCTTATAGAATCCCCCTCCAAAAGTCATTCCCAAGTTTCTAATACCACAATCCAAAATTATGTCTTGATCAAAACCACTCAGAATTAACGAAGCAATTTGTCCAACATCAGGATGATTCTGAAGATAAGTAACGCCTTTATAAATCCAAAACCGATCTTCAATAAACACATCGTCATCTAAAAAAACAATATACGGACAATTTCCTGCATATGCAGCAATATTTCTATTAAAAGCTGGACCATAATTACGTGGCTGTCGAATAATATTAACCCAAGGAAAGTTATTGCTAACAATATTTACTGTATTATCATCAGAATGATCATCAATAACAAAACATTCAAAATCGCGAAAAGTTTGTTTCTCTAATGAACTTAAAATTCGCGAAATATGCTTTTCTCCATTATAAGTAGTAATAATAATATCTACGCTATTATTAAACCCCGGAGGATTTTGTTCATTTAAAATATGGGTTTCCATAGAATATTTTAAGTAGTTAGCACCTTCTTGGTTTTTCTACAACCGAAAAATCAGATACTCTGGTTTTTACAAAAAACCCAAGCATTATTATAGTTACTATATAAGAAAGATTGTAATTAAACAAGACGCCTCTCACTCCAAATGTTTTCGCGAAAAAAATACCACCGAATAAAACAACCATCATAGCAACTAGATATGACCAAAATACTTTTTCAGGATTATTTAAAGATCGTAGAGTTATTTCTAAAACGAGAGAAATTCCTCCAAGCAAAGATAATAATCCAATGAATGGTATTAAATATGAATATTCTGTATATTTATTATTATACAAATAGACCATTATTATTTTTTCGAAAATTATCAACCCAAGCAAATACGCTAAACCAACAATACTAAATAGAACTAACAATACTATAACTACCTTTGCTATTTTATAAGACTCTCCGGTTTTCTTTTTACTAATAAGAGGAATAAATAAAAATGTAAGGGCGCTATTGACTTGAATAAAGGGTGTACTTAAATTCATTAAAGCGCGTAAACCAGCAACTCCTTCAAAACCGGCCCAAAAAGGAAGTATGATAAAATAAATGTTATTAACTCCCCAAGCTAGAATATTAGTACCTAAAGCCCATTTACCATAATGAAAGTGGGCATTTTTCATATCAAGAAATTCATACTTATTTAATTTAAATCTTTGAGGCCGGATAATGTAGATAAAAAATAGACTGACCAACAAAGAACATAACCCCATACCCAGAAAATAGGTAGCCGGAGAAAGTAAATGGCTGATTTTCAGCAAAAAAGAGGCTAATAACAATAAAATAACATAAATCGCCCCGCCGATAACAGGCCAACCAGGCTCCAAACGAACATAAAATGACCTACGCAATAACCACAGTAACAATATAAAAGGAAGCGCTATTGCTAAACCAAACAACGCGAATTGCAGGTTTTTTGAATAAAATAATCCAACCGGTAAACCAACTAAAAATAAAATCAAACTTCCAAACAAAGTTACTCTAAAATTACCGAAAATTAATGCATTTAAGTATCCTTTGAATATTCCTTGATATTTACCGGCTCCAAAAATCAACATTGGTTCTATTAAAAGAGCCATGTGAAAAGATGCAAAAAGCAGAAAGATTGAATAAGCTACGGCAAAAATACCATATTCAACTGGTTCAAGCCAACGCGCCAACAACACAGCTATCAAAAAGTGCACGCCGTTAAACAAAACTTGATCCAAAATAGCAATACTGCCCTTTTTAGACCAATAAAAAAACCTAGAACTAGAAAGATAAGATTGTGTCATAAAAAACAAATTAATGATTAATACAAGCTAACTGAGAATTTATCCAGCGATAAGCGGTCTTTAATCCATCTTCCAACCTGCCCAAAGGCGCCCAACCAAGTTTCTGGCGGATAAGCTTATTATCGGAATTCCTGCCTCTTACGCCAAGAGGCCCTTCGATATGCTTAATCGTTATTTTTTTGCCCGCGACTTTAGAGACAATTTCGGCAAGCTGATTAATTGTTACCATTTCCTCCGAACCGATGTTGACCGGGCCGGAAAAATCAGAACACATCAAGCGCAAAACTCCCTCCAGGCATTCATCAATATAAAGAAATGAACGGGTCTGCAGGCCGTCACCCCAAATTTCAATTCGGCCGCCGTCTTTTGCCTCGGCTACTTTGCGGCAGATCGCCGCGGGCGCTTTCTCTTTTCCCCCGCGCCAGGTGCCTTCCGGGCCGAAGATGTTATGGAAGCGCGCGATATGCACATTCATTCCGTAGTTACGGCTGTATGAAAGATAAAGTCTTTCGCTAAAAAGCTTCTCCCAGCCGTATTCGCTGTCGGGAGCGGCAGGATAAGCCGAATCCTCGGAACATTTCGGATCATTAGGATCTTCCTGGTTATGGGCAGGATACATGCAGGCTGAAGAAGAGTAAAATATGTTTTTTACCTTGGCAAGCCGGCACTGCTCGACCATGTTCAGGTTAATGGTAGCGGAGTTATGCATCACATCGGCATCATGCTCGCCGG
>JBAZFW010000028.1:0-10475 GCA_041653215.1 Patescibacteria group bacterium | reverse complement strand
TGTCATATAGAGAGGAGAAGAAATATTTATTAGCTAAACGATAGTAATAATGCTTAATAGGCGAAAAAATATAGACAGCAATTAATAGAACTAATAAATCAATCCAAATTGGAGGAGCGGTAAATAATTGAGCAGAAGTCAATTTAACGGTCGTCATGAAAATTAAAACTGTGGCCAGGGAAAAGAGATAGACGGAGGATTTTCTAATTACTAATTTAATGTCCATAACGCGATAAATCGCTATGCAATAAGCCATCATGATAGTAAAAATTAAACCAGAAAAATATGTTATAGGATAAACTCCTACGTTATAAGCCGCTAAAAAACCGAGAGGCGCAATTAAATAAAATACGCCAAAAGATATAAATATATATTTAGTTTGTTCTTTAATTAATGACGGTTTAAGACTTTTATAAAATTTTAAAGTAGCGAAGAACCATAATAATATATATACTACAAAATAAACTAAAAATATATGGTGCAGAATTCTGGCTTGTGTATGGACGCCCCAGCTATAGACATAAACACCATCAATAAAATATTTTGAACGTGTCAGAATCGCAAAAATTATTGATAATAAATAACCGACATAAAGAATTTTATCGGATTTTTTACCAATTAAGGCTAAATAAAATTTATAAGTAAAAACCGGCATAAATGCTACACCGGCATAGACTAATCTATCCCAAAAAATTATCCCCGCCACATCATCTTTATATAAAAACATCATAAAAGTACAAATAAACCATTCTGTTATGCCAAGGGTAAAAAGAAAAAAAGTTTGATTTATCAAACTTTTTCTATTTTGCTTAAATACAAAAATGCCTATGCTAATAGCTAAGATCGCGCTGATTAATGGCATAATTGTAGTAAAATTCATAAAACAATTTTTATTTTAAAATATTTATTTTTAATAAAATTAATTTTAACTGATAAATTTTAATTTTTTCGGATCGGCAAAGTAAAACTAACTTCCGTGCCTTTACCTTCTTCGCTTTTTAGACTGACTTGGCCTTGGTGTTTTTCAATAATGTTTTTAACCATAAATAGGCCTAACCCGCTGCCTTCAGTTTCTAGCTTAACCACATTAGCCGCTCGGAAAAATTTAGAAAACAGTTTTGGCTGATCTTCGGCTGGTATACCTACCCCCTGATCTTTAATTTTAACATTTATAAATTTTTTATCTACTTCAACAACTACTTCAATCTTACCATATTCTGGGGTATATTTGATGGCGTTACTTAATAAATTTTGTATTACCATGATGACTCTTTCTTTGTCTAGAAATATCTTAGGTAGTTTTGGCGGGATTTTAATCTTGAGCTCTTGATGGCTTTTATCAATTAAACTATCAATATTACTAATGGAGGTGTCTAGAACTTCTTTAAAATCAGTGCTTTCGAAATTAAACCCAAATTTGCCTTCTTCAATGCGGGAAACGTTTAGTAGGTCATTAACTAGCCTAATAACTCGCTCGTTACTTAGATAACCTTTGTTTAATAGTTCTTGTTGTTCTGCGGATAGCTTGCCGACGTCCCCGTCCATAATCATCTTAATCACCCATTTAATGGCTGATAATGGGGTTCTTAATTGATGAGCGGCGATGGAGATAAATTCTGATTTCATTTTATCAATCGCTTTTTCGCGGGTAAGATCATAAAATATTTTCATTACGCCAAGTTGCTCATTATTAATATCCAAAACTTTAGCCGTAATAACCTTATAGGTAGATTCTTGGTTGTTTTCTTTAATATTAATTTCTTCAGTTATAAAAATTTGCCCTTCATCGTCTTCGCTAATTTGTTTAATCTCATAATCTTTTTTAATAACCGACTTAAAATTAGCGATGCTAAATTTATTATCCGTAACCACTTTTTTATCTAAATCTGCACTGCTTAAACCAAAAACTCTAGAAGCGGCCGGATTAATCATGCTAATTCTATAATTTTTATCTAAAACAATAATCGGATCAGTAAAATTAGCAATAATAGCCAACGTTTTATTTTTTTCTTTTTCCATAGCTTCGCTAGCTTTAGTATTATCTTCTAAAATATTCATTAGGGCTTTTTTTGATTCATCTAATTCTTTAATTTTAGTTTGCAATTCTTTAGTTTTTTTATTTACTTTCTTTTCTAACATTTTATTAAATTCGCTTAAATTGGCCGCTAAATCTTCCGCCTCTTTTTCTTTTTTAACCTCACGACGAGTTGCTCGAATTAAAAGGTACCCAATAAAAATAAAAAGTACAAAAACTGTAAATTCAACTATTTTTATTTTTACTTCTTGAAATAAAAAAATCTGAATAAACAAAATAAAACCGATTATCACAACTAAAAATTCGGCCACAACAACTTTAATTTGAAAAAGTTCTTTTTTAAAAATTGCGTAAATTGTCAACCCTAGCCAAATAATTGAAAAATAATTAACTACATCAAGAGAGGCATAAAATCTTTCCCGCCAGAAAAGTGGCAAAATTCCAGAAAATAACAAACCGCCAATCATATAAATAGAAAGGCCCCAAATAAAATAAGTAGCCTGCAATTTTTTTAATCCTTGATTTTGGCGGTAACCTCTTATTAAATAATAAAGCCCAAAAAATAATCCAAAAACCACAAACAACCTAGCTAAGAAATTTAAAGAACCAGCGGTTTCCGGAAGAACAAACGGATATTTATTGGAAACCTTATCAATTATAAGAGAGGAAAAAAAAGTAACTAAGCTTATAACGCAAGCTGCTCCATACCAGAAAAAAATTTTTAATTTTAAATATTTTGTCTTGTTAGTAAAATAATAAATAAACATGGTATAGGAAGGCATAATAAAACAAGACAGCCAAGTTGCTTTTACCCAAAGAAGCTTATCTTGTTCGAAAAAAAATACGCCCGCCCAAGAGAAAGCGTTAACCGCCGAAAAAAAACAAGTCCAACCCAAATAAAAAGTTTCTTTACTTTTACCTCGAGACCAAAATAAAGAAGCAAAAATCAAATGCAAAAAAGTTATAATAAATAAAACTATAAACCTAATTTGAGGTAAATCCATATTTATCGTTAATATATAATATTAATTACTTTTTTAATTCTCTTTTATTTTTTTAATCTCTTCTTTTAATTCAATCATTTTTAATTCGCGTCCAACGGCTAGTTTATGGAATCTTTCTAACTCTGCGACTTTTTCATCAAGCTCTTTATTGGCTATGGCTAACTCTTTACTGTGCTCGTTAATTTTTTTAGTTTGTTCGTTTAGCTGGTGTGTTTTTTCTTCAAACAACCTTTCCCGTTCAAAAAGCATATTGGCGCCGTAACCAGAAAATGAACCAATAATAAGATAAAAAATTGAAGTAGTCACAGTTTTAGTAAGAGCAATAGGTAAACTTTGAAATTCTATAGTTGGCACGCCATAACGATAAACATGGTTAACGATTCCATAATATTCCATTACAACCAAACTATTAATTAAAAAACTGGAAATTATGGCTACTGAAATTGCCCCCCTAGAACCGAAAAGTAAAGAGGCGGAAACTACTGGCATAAAAAAGAAAACCGTAGAAATACTTTCGATTCCTCCGGCCGAATTCATAATTATAACAAGAAAAAATAATTCTAAAGTGATTTGAGCATAACTAATTAAAGATAATAATTTTGGTGAAAAATTTTTTTCAACTCTTTTCTGCCCAAAATATAAGGCTAAGTTTATTAAGGTAAAAGGCATTAATAACAAAATCATTTTTACGAAAGAAAAATCAACGTTAGAATGGCTAATAATTTTAGTTAAAAAACCTATTAAAAGAACGCCAAACATATAAACCCAGCGAGCTTTAATAATCCACCCGCTAGTAGCAATTTTCCTTGTTAAATTAATATTAACTTTGTTTGGCATAATCTTCATTATATATAATATTATACAATAAAAAACTAAATTTATAAAATTAAATTACTCTTATCATAAATTAAAAATGGTTAATAATTTTAACCAATCATTAATTGATAATTCTTGAGCTCTAATTTTAGA
The DNA here is from genome assembly GCA_041653215.1 of Patescibacteria group bacterium. GTDB lineage: Bacteria > Patescibacteriota > Patescibacteriia > Patescibacteriales > GWC2-42-12 > JACPHD01. Next base: position 6,467 of record JBAZFW010000028.1, on the reverse strand, counting down.
ATTAAGTCCGGCGCTAATTATTTTCTTCTCAGTTTCAGTTTGGTCGATTTTAAACCCGGCGGCTAAATTATTTTTTAACATTTTTCTTTTAGCGCTAAAGCCAAATTTTATCAATTGAAAAAAATTCTTTTCTTGCTCTTTTTTAAGTAAAGAGTCGGCGCGGATTTTTATTTTAATAATCGCACTATCAACTTCCGGTTTTGGCCAGAAATTTTCAGCCGGCACAATTTGCATCATTTCTGCGTTAGCATAAAATTGCACTGATATGCCCAATACGCTCATTTTACCAGGGCGAGCCGCTATTCGCTCAGCCACTTCTTTTTGTAACATTAGCACCATTAATTCAGGCTTAATTTCCATTTCCAAAAATTTACGTAAAAAAATAGAGGTGATATTATATGGCAAATTTGCCACAACTTTATAATTTTGTAATTTATAATTCAGGGATGAAAATTGTAATATATCTTTATTTATCACTTCTACATTTTTAATTCCTTGCGCCATTAAACCGGTACGCAAAATTTCCGCCAACTTATCGTCAAGTTCTACTGCGATTACTCGACTAACCCGTTTAGCTAATTTAGCTGTTAAAAAACCTAACCCCGGCCCAACTTCTAATATTATATCGTTTGGCTGCAAATTAGCAGCCACTATCATCTGATCATAAATTTCTTCGCTAATTAAAAAATTCTGCCCTTTTGATCGGGCAGGTTTAATATCGTAGAGACGGCAGAGTTCTTTGGTTTGTTCAAATAAATTCATCTCTTATTTAGTTTTATCTTTGAAACCTGCTATAATGTAAGAAGTAACGGCGGCTATTCTATCAAATAAATTTGAATCGGCTTTACCCATTCCGCAACCAGCGCAACCCCCTGGTGTTGCTAACACGCCATTGTCCATTTGAGTCATTGTCATGCCTCCAGCAATAATTGAATCGCCTGGTTTATATCCGGCCATTGAAACTTGATTAGCTATATTAAATAAAGCCATTTGACCCATACCTCCAGACATCGTACCGTTTATTTGCTCATACAATGTGCACTGAGCTGAAGTCAGCATGCTACAAAGCGATCCGTCAGGACCTTGGCCAATACAACAACCACCATTGCATGAAATACTGCATTGGCCTACTCTCGTATTTAATAAACCAATTTGATAAGGATAACCGCCAGCAGATTGCGCGGCTTTATGCCAACGAACTTCTGGCAAATAAAAATAATACGCGCCAATTAAAATAATGGCGATAAAAAGTAAAAATAAAGACAATTTTTTCATAATTATAAAATAAAAAATTTAAATAAAAATCTTAAAAGGTCTTATTATATTATACCATTTTTTTGAAAAATATGAAAAAAATTCTTCTAACCAGCTTAATATTTTGCATAATATTACCTAATATTGCTAGAAGCGAGACTAATTTAGCCGGCAGAATATTATTACAAGTTGAAGACAAGGGGCAAGCTTGGTATGTTTACCCTACTGACGGGAAAAGATACAACATGGGCCGACCGACTGATGCTTTTAATTTAATGAGGAAATTAGGCATCGGCATTAGCAATAAAGATTTAGTAAAAATACCGATTGGTTTTTCATCTAATAATTATTTAGATAGCGATGTTGACGGCCTTTATGATAATTTAGAAGATGCTATTGGCACGGATAAAAATAATAAAGATACTGATTCGGACGGTTATGACGATAAAACAGAAATTAACAATAACTACGATCCGCTTAATAAAAATAAATTGCCCGTTGATCAAAAATTAACTCAAATAAATTCTGGAAAAATATTTTTGCAAATAGAAAAAAACGGCGAAGCCTGGTACGTAGAACCTATAACCCAAAAACGATATTTTTTAGGACGACCCGATGATGCTTTTCAAATAATGAGAACTTTCGGTTTAGGTATTACAAATTCAGATTTAGAAAAAATTGCGGTTGGCATATTGCCAGGATCATCAACGCCAACCACACCCCCGCCTACACCAACTACACCAACCAAAACTGTTTTGCAGTCAGCAGCAACAGCAATTAGAGAAATTAATACACAAAAAACTTTAGCATATTTTTCATCCGACATGCATAAGTCAATTGAATATTCTATGGCGAACATGACAAGCGAAAGCTTGCTTATGCTAGCGAATATTCTTTCTAGTAGCACGCTCGAATCTTCTACTGAAAATAAAAGAACATACAAAAATGAAGTATACTTTCAAGGAGAAAAACATATAGTTCGTTTTTATACAGAAAAACAACCAGACGGAACTTGGCTGATGACAAATTTATAAAAAATAGCTTAATTAAAAAAACACGCCTTAATATCAATCGTGTTTTTTTAATATTTTATAATTTTACTGTCAACAAAACTATACTAACAGCCCCAAGAACTAAACCAGCTAAAATCGTCGGACTTATAGTTTCATGAAAAATAAAAACTCCAGCTAGAACGCCAATCATTAAACTGCCAATACCATAAACCGGCATAGCCACGGAAAGAGGCGCGCCATATTTAAAAGTATAAAAGAAAAAAATAGTCCCCGCGGCTAAAAGTACGCCCATCAAACCAGAAATATAATAACCTTTAACCGAAGAATTAAAATTACCGGAATAAAAAGCATAAAGTAAAAAAGGAATGGCTATAAGTAATTGGCCTATGGAGATAATTAACAGCGCCAAAAAATAATTCATTTCATTGCCTAAAAATTTATAACAAACATCGTAAGAAGCCCAAGCTAAAACAGTTAATCCTAAAAATAATATCCAAAGCATAAATTTTATTTACCCCGTGAAATACCGTAAACGGTAATTTTGCCTTAAGGCAAAATTATTTCACCGGGTTCACCCCGTGAAATACGGCTTCGCCGTAGCAAAGCTATTTCATGGGGTGAATTACTATATTAACTAATTTTCCTTTTACAAATATCACTTTTTTTATTTCTTTTCCTTCAAGCCATTTTTTAACTTTTTCGCTTTCTAAAGCTATTTTTTTTGCTTCTTCTTCGCTAATATCAGACGAAACTTCAATCGTGTCACGAATTTTACCATTTACTTGAATAACTAAATTTATAGTTTCGTCTTTAACTAAAGCCGGATTATATTTTGGCCAAGCCTGTTTAAAAATAGATTCTTCATTGCCAAGCCCAAACCAAAGTTCTTCAGCTAAATGCGGTGCAAACGGAGCTAAAAGTTTTAAAAAATTCTCAAAAACTCCGCGCGGTAGTTCATTAAACTTAACGGCAAAATTTACAAAAATCATCATCTGAGCAATAGCGGTGTTATAACGGAAATTTTCAATATCCTCGCTAACTTTTTTTATTGTCTTATGAATCATTTGCGGCATACCTAATTCTTTTATATAACTATCCGCTTGGCAATCATATAATTGTTTATCGTTTAACTTATAAACATTTTCCAAAAATCTTCTAGCGCCGATCAATCCATTAGTACTCCAAGCGCAAGGCTGGGAGAATGGTCCCATAAACATTTCATAAACGCGCATAGCGTCAGCGCCATATTTTTCCACGATTTCATCCGGGTTAATAACATTATGCCAGCGCTTACTCATTTTACGTCCGTCTTCGGCTAGAATTAAACCGACATGTTGTAAACGAGTAAACGGTTCGTCGTAATTTATCACGCCAATATCAAATAAAAATTTATGCCAGAAACGCGCGTAAATTAAATGCCGCGTGGCATGCTCGGCGCCGCCAACATAAAAATCAACCGGCGACCAATATTTATCTTTCCCCTTTTCAATTAAAGCTTTATCATTTTTTGGATCAATATATCTTAAATAATACCAGCTTGACCCAGCCCATTGCGGCATAGTATTAGTTTCACGCTTAGCGGGTCCGCCGCATTTCGGACATTTTGTATTAACCCACTCTTTTATATTTGCTAACGGCGACTCGCCCGTTCCGGTCGGCTCATAATTTTTTACTTCTGGAAGTTTCAAGGGTAATTCGTTTTCCGGCACGGCTACATTACCGCACTTTTCACAATGCACAATCGGAATCGGCTCGCCCCAATATCTTTGTCTTGAAAACACCCAATCTTTTATTTTATAATTTATCGCACGTTTACCTAATTTTTTTTCTTCTAACCAAGTAGTCATTTTTTTGATTGCACTCTCTTTATCTAAATCGTTTAAAAAATCAGAGTTAATCATTACTCCATCTCCTGTATGACATTTTTTACCTATTTCAACATCATTCTGATATTTTTTAAAACACCTTTCCTGAAAATGTTCGTCACTTTCATCTTCTTCCAACATAAAACCACCAATTACACTACCGGTTAGTTGCCTCGTTCCTTTAATAAGTTGTTTAGCATTCACATTTTCGCTAGATTCAAACGCACCCATGTCGGTCTGCCTAAATCTAAAAGAAATATCTTTTATAGTTTCTGGTTTAATGACGCACAATTTTTTAAGATCGTATTTTATTGCAAACTCCCAATCTCTTTCATCGTGCGCTGGCACGGCCATAATCGCGCCTGTGCCATAGCCCATCATCACATAATCGGCGATATAAACCGGAATTTTTTCTTGATTAACTGGATTAACTGCATAAGCTCCGGTAAAAACGCCAGTTTTTTCTTTAGCTAATTCAGTCCTTTCCATGTCGGACTTACTGGCTGCTTCTTTAATATATTTTTCTACTGCTAATTTTTGCTCAGCGGTTGTTATTTTTTTAACTAATGGATGTTCCGGCGCCATAACAAAAAACGTCGCGCCAAATAAAGTATCGGGTCTAGTAGTAAACACCGTTACTTTTTCGCCGTTAATTTCAAAATCAACTTCCGCGCCTTCCGATCGGCCAATCCAATTTTTTTGCATTTCTTTAATTGACTCTTCCCAATATGGCAATTTTTCTAAATCATTTAGCATTCTTTCCGCATAATCAGTAATTTTTAAAACCCATTGTCGCATCGGCTTTCTTTCAATCTCCGAACCGCAACGTTCACATTTGCCGTTTTCTAAATCTTCGTTGGATAAAACCGTTTTACAACTCGGGCACCAATTAACCGGCTCGTTTGATTCATAGGCCAAACCGCGCTCAAACATTTTTATAAATGTCCATTGCGTCCATTTATAAAATCCTGGATCGGTAGTATTTATTTCCCGATCCCAATCATAAGTAAAACCTAATTTTTTCAACTGACTTTTAAAAGTTTCTATATTTTTTTCGGTGGCAACCCGGGGATGAATTTTATTTTGAATAGCATAATTTTCTGCAGGCAAACCAAAAGCGTCCCAACCCATAGGATGAAGTACATTATAGCCTTGCATCATTTTAGCGCGAGCGAAAATATCCGTAGCGATATAACCTTTGGGATGGCCGACATGAAGTCCGGCTCCGGAAGGATAAGGAAACATGTCTAAAATATAAAATTTCGGTTTAGCTTTATCCTCGCCGGTTTTATATAGTTTTTCTTTTTCCCATTTTTCCCGCCATTTATCTTCTATCTTTTTATGATTATATTTTTCCATAATACACTAATTTTATCGTAAAATTGGCTAAAAGGCAAGCTAAATTAAATTTTTATTTCGATACCTATTGGGCAATGATCGGAACCCATTACTTGATCTAAAATCAAAGCTTTTTTTATTTTATTTTTTATACTTTTAGAAACACAAAAATAATCTATCCGCCAACCAATGTTTTTAGCTCTAGCGCCGACTCGATAACTCCACCAAGTATATTTAATTTTATTGCCATGGCAATAGCGGAAGGTATCAATAAAACCTGCCTGCAAAAATTTAGTCATAGCTTGTCTTTCTTGATCAGTAAAGCCAGGGTTGCCAACATTATCTTTTGGTCTAGCCAAATCAATCTCTTGATGAGCCACATTAAAATCTCCAGTTGTAATGACCGGTTTTTTAGAAGATAAATTTTTTGTATACTTTAAAAATGACTTATTAAAGTCTAATTTAAAACCTAATCGAGTTAATTCGTGATTGCTATTGGGAAAATAAGCATTAACTAAAAAAAAATTTTTAAATTCTATGGTTTGTACTCTGCCCTCGCGATCAAATTCTTTTTTCCCAACGCCATTTTTTATACTTACAACAGATAAATTATTTTTAACAAGTACTGCTGTACCACTATAGCCAGGTCTCTCGGCTGAATGCCAATATTCTTTATAACTTTTAAAATCAAATTGTTCTTTAGCTCTAGCCTCATCATTTATTTTAATTTCTTGCAAACATAAAATATCCGGGCTTTGCTTAATTAAAAAATCATTAAAGCCTTTTTTAACTACTGCTCGTATGCCATTTACATTCCAAGAAATTATTTTCATATATAAAAAATTAAAACTATATATTTAAAATCACCCCGGGGTTTGGGGTGACGAATAAGCGCCAATGCTTACAGTAATTAGATAAATCAACGTGATAGCGCATTGCCCGTCTCGCCTAACGGCGTAGCCGAGGCGGAAGGCACCCCAAAAGTTCTTTGGTTACT
>JBAZFW010000027.1:0-10551 GCA_041653215.1 Patescibacteria group bacterium | reverse complement strand
GGGGTTTGGGGTGACGAATAAGCGCCAATGCTTACAGTAATTAGATAAATCAACGTGATAGCGCATTGCCCGTCTCGCCTAACGGCGTAGCCGAGGCGGAAGGCACCCCAAAAGTTCTTTGGTTACTTTCTTAATTATAAGAAAGTAACCCCTAGCGGAGCGACACGAATAATTATATTAATAAAAGGTATAATAAACTCATTAAACTGTCTACTTAGAAAATAGATAATACCAAATTTATTCCACTGAACTCTGAATTCCTGGTCAAACCCGGAATGACAAAAAAATCATTTACCATCCAAACAACTTTCCGACTTCATCGGCCGATTCACGACGTCTAGCTATAGTTAAAATACCGTTTTGAGCAATAACTTTGGCCGGCGAAGATAAAAGACAATGATGGGAAGCCAAAGCATCTTGATAGGCTCCTGAATCAAACAAAGCTATATATTGATAATCTCCATTAGCATCTTCTAAACGCGGCAAAAGAATTTGCCCGCCGCCAGCAGTATAACAATCATCAGAATCACAAGAAGCCCCCGCTAACCAAACTCTAGATAATTTTTCCGCGGTCATATTATTAACCGGTACAATATGCCATTTTTGATGAATCGCCCAAGTGTCAATTAAATCATTCATAAAACTACCATCAATAACATACCATTTTTTAGCCATAGCTTTAGCGATTGGCTTCTGGCATAAAACTTTGAAAATCGTTATTTGCGCCGGGGCCATAATATATCTACCCCATTCAGCGATAATGTTTGGATGAGAAATTTCCTGATCTATACAAACCTTTTTAATAGTGGTGATTATTCTATTAACTACGTTAGCCGTACTATAATGCTTTCTTTTTTCATAAGGAATAGCCATGCCGCCGCCGATATTCAAAGTATCAAGCGTAGGATTATTTTTTTTCAACTTAGCATAAACTTTTGCCGCAGTTTTTACAGCTTCAATAATACCGTCTTGGCTCATACTTTGCGAACCCATATGATAATGCAAAATTTTCAAATTGCGCACTCGGCCCAAATCAAAAATTTCTTCCGGCGACAAACCATAGCGGTCATTTTTTTTATTCCAATGTGATTTAGTTTTTATTTCCATTTTCATTCTAATACCAACATCGCCTTTAAACTTTCTTAAAGCTTCATACTCGGTTACATCTTCTATAATAGGAATAATAAACAAACCCTTTTCTTTTAATTCTTGAATTAAAGCTAAATATTTATCGGTTTTCGGACCATTACAAATAACGCGAATACGAGAATGAAATTGATCTTGCTCCCAAAGTTTTCTAACTAACCATAATTCATTATATGAAGCGGTTTCAAGATTCGCACCTTCTGAAATCAAAGGCAAAACAAATTCTTTGTTTTGATTAACTTTCATCGGATAATGATAAAAAAATCTGCCTTTATAATTATGCTTTTTTATATAAAAATTAAAAGTCTGCACCAATTCTAAATAACGCTTTTCCACGATAAAGGGAAAAGCAATTTCTAACGGCGCGCCAAATTTTTTTACCAAATCAAAAATATTATATTGATAATTTCCTTCGCGCACTACCAATTCACCATCATTGGAAATGCCAAAAGATTCAGTATTAAACTGCTCTTCGCCTAATTTCCAAAAGTTAGAAAACTTTTTATGTTTTGTCATATTATCTTAAAATTTTTCCGGGTTTATTCCTTAAAATTTTTTCTTATTAAAAATTAAGAGCCGCCAAAGCGGCGTGGTTTAATTATACATCAGCCAAATTATTTTGCAACGAGCTCATCTCAAAAATAGCTATAAGTACATTTTTTAGGATTTTTCGAGCGAAAAGTTAAAAAATCAAGGAGGCATAATAAATTATTATGCCGACGAAATTTTTTAACTTTGCAGCCAAAAAAGACAAAAAATTAGCCATAGCTATTCCTGAGATGAGCTCACAATAATCCTTTGCAGCTTCTTAACCGAGCCGCCGCTTACCACCATGCGCTTTCTTTTCCGTTTTTCCTTAATTTTTTGCCGTTTTTCCAATTCCCGTTCTAACTTATCTAAATTTTGTTTATTCATAAATAAACCCCTTCACTTTAATAATTAAATTTGAATTTATCATATAAAAAATTAATTTACAATTAAAATAGAAAAATTAAAGGGGGTAGCCAAAGTGTGGGGGTAAATGTTATAATATTTATAACTTTATAATAAAACAGTCTTGCCCCGTTAGAAATTCGCACAACCCTATAAATGCTATATTTATTAATGTAATATGCATTTATTCACTCGTCAAGGCTTTATACTTGCTAACTGGGGTAAGTAAAAATATCAATGGAATACACCGATAAACCTTGGTTTAAAACCTGGTGGGGCATATTAGTTATTATTTTTTTAGCTATAGCCTTAATTTTTTTAGTAGCAATTGGTTTTTATATTTATGAAAGCGTTAAAACTGCCCAAAAAAGCTCTGGCGTTAAATTAAGCGGCCAGCAATATGACAAAGCTTCCAAAGGAATAAATTATCCCTGGGGCCAAATAGCTGAAGCTCCTATAACTATAGTTGAATTTGGAGATTTTGCCTGCCCTCATTGCCAGCAAGCCTTCCCGACCATTAGGGAAATTAGCTTGAAATATAAAAATGACATAAAATATATTTGGCGTGACTACCCGTTAGCTACTGAATATTCAACTTTACTAGCTCTAGGCGCCCGCTGTGCCAACGAGCAAGGACTATTTTGGCCTATGCACGATAAACTATTTTTAAATCAAAGCGTAAGTTCAGCCGATCAACTTTTAGCTCTGACCAACCAAATAGGCGCCGATACAACGAGATTTAATGATTGTCTAAACCAACAAAAATATCTAACACAAATAAAAAAGGATTTAACGGACGGGCAAGAATTCGGTATTTCTGGCACGCCAACCTATTTTATCAACGGCTATAAAGTTGAAGGCAATATACCATATAATACCTTTGTTAAAATTATAGAAGAATTAAAAAAATAATTTTACTTATGATACAAATTAGAATTCATGGTCGCGGCGGCCAAGGTGTAGTAACGGCCGCAGAACTAATCGCCATTGCCGCTTTTAAAAACGGCGAGCAAGCGCAAGCTTTTCCCTCTTTCGGAGTAGAAAGAACCGGCGCCCCAGTAGAAGCTTATGCCCGCATAGATAACAAACCAATTATAATTAGGGAACAAATTTATCAACCAAATATTTTAATTATTCAAGACGCTAGTCTGCTTGATAATTTTGACATGACTAAAGGCGCAGATAAAAAAACTATCGCCATTATTAACACATCTAAAGCTAAGCGGGATTTAAAAATTAATCTACCCCAAGCCAATATTTATACGATTGACGCCACTAAAATCGCCTTGGAAATAATCGGTAAAAATATTGTTAATACGGTTATTCTTGGCGCTTTTGCTAAAGCAACTGGCTTAATAAGTTTAGCTGCTTTAAAACAAGCCATTGAAGAAAAATTCGCCGGACATAATGATTTAATAGAAAAAAATATAAAAGCAATTAAACAGGCATACAAATATTTACCCCGTTAGATAACTATTTCACGGGGCATAGCTAAAAAATATGAGACTATCTAGCGGGGTAAAAAATAATATTTCAGTTTCACCAAACACAACATTAATAAATAAAACCGGCGCCTGGCGCACTAATCGGCCAAATTTTTTGCATGATGCGTGCACGGCTTGCGGCATTTGCCAACGAATTTGTCCTGAAGGTATAATTAACCAAACTGAAAAAACTAACGCTAGCGGCAAAAAATATTTTGAATGTGATTTATCATATTGTAAAGGCTGCGGTTTATGCGCAGTTGAATGCCCATTTAAAGCCATAGAAATGGAAAGAGAAAGTAAATAAAAACCTTTAAAAACTTTTTTAGAAAAAGTTTTCACCCTAAAGGGTATAAATAATATTTTCGAAAAATATAATGTATCAAATAAAATTTAATAGCGAGCAAAGCTCTACGGCCATTAAATTTTATTTGATTGTAGATATATTATTATGAATAAAAATAACAAACAACAAATTTTAGAAGGTTCTCGCGCGATTGCTTTAACTGTTAAAAATATCCGCCCAGCCGTCGTTTCGGCTTACCCAATTACTCCCCAAACTCATATAGTTGAAGATCTGGCTAAATTTAAAGCTGATGGCCAAGCTGATTATGAATATGTGCGCGCTGAATCAGAATTCGCCGCCGCTTCCATAGTTTTAGGCGCTAGCGCCACTGGCGTACGAGCTTATAGCGCTACAAGCTCACAAGGTTTACTTCTTATGGCCGAAGTAATTTACAATATCGCTGGAATGAGATTGCCGATAGTTATGACTTGCGCTAATCGAGCGGTAAGTGCGCCGATTAATATTTGGAACGACCAGCAAGATGTCATGGCGATTAGAGATGCTGGCTGGATTTTACTGTTCGCGGAAAATCATCAAGAAGCGGTTAATCAACATATCATGGCTTTTAAAATCGCCGAGCAATTAAAACTGCCGGTTATGGTTAATGTCGACGGCTTTATTATGACTCATACTTATGAACCGGTAATTATTCCTAGCACAGAACAAATAAAAAAATATTTGCCTGATTATAAGCCTATGCCCGGTCAATATTTAAACCCGACCAATCCGGCGACCTTAGGCTCTTTAGCCACGCCAGCCTATTATATGGAATTTAGACAGGAATTGCATGAAGATTTAACCGCCAGTTTAAAAAATATAGACCAAGAATATAAAAAATTTAACAAAGCTTTTCCTGATTTAAAAAATCAAAAATCTATAAATAATGGCTTAATAGAATATTCTGGACCGAAAAAGCCTGAAACTATAGTTGTAGCCATGGGTTCAGTGGTCGGCACTATTAAAGAAACTATTGATAAATCAAATAAAATTGGCATTTTAAAAATTAAATGTTTTAGACCATTTCCGATTAATGAAATTTTAAAAATAATTAAACCGGCTAAAAATATTGCGGTTGTAGATAAATCTATTTCTCTCGGAGCTACGGGCATATTAGCTTCGGAAATTAAAGCTATCACCCAGGGAAAAACTAACGCCAACATTTCTAGTTTTGTTGTTGGTTTAGGCGGACGCGATATTACTAAAGAAATTATTAAAAAAATAATAAAGCTAGCTAGCAAAAAAAGTGATAAGGCACAGTTTGTTGGAAAATAAATAATATAATAATATGAATCCAAAAAAAATAAAAATTATATTCTATTTACCCTTAGCATTATTATTTATAGCTAATATTTTTTATTTCCCTGTTATGGCACAATCGGCTTGTGACTATTCTGTGATACAATCTGAAAAACATTGTAGTGACTATGGACAAATTTCATGTGATTTTAATAATTGCCCAGGCAATCCTGATAAACCCGCTATGTGCACTAGCGCAAGTAATTGTGAATGTTGCTGTGATCAATCAACAACTTGTACTGCAGCTCAAACCATAGTACCTAAAGCCGCAGCATCTACTGACGGGAAAAAAGCTTCTTTTACTCCCCAAGTCGGAATAGGTACTGATTTCCAGAAAGGAAAAGCATATACTCCAGACGGCTCAACCGCCATGATAGGTCAATACATTAGAGCAATTTATAAATACGCTATCGGCATCGTTGGTATTTTAGCAGCCGTGGTTTTAATGATCGGCGGGGTAATGTGGATTGTAGCTGGCGGCAACGCTACGATGATCGGCGAAGCTAAATCCTGGATTGGCGCCTCTTTAACCGGTTTACTTTTAGCTTTATGCTCTTACTTTATTTTAGCTACAGTAAACCCGGCGTTAGTGAATTTTAAAACTACAACAATACAAACGGTCACAACGGATATTACAGCAATAGGTTCTATTGGTGTTTGTACAGCGGGATCAAAAATTGGAGACAGTTGTAACAGTGGATCAGGATGGTGTGATGGCGTTGGAAATTGCTTTGGAAAAGCTAATGAGAATGAATGGTGCGGTGATGGTTCAGGTCAATGCTATTCTGCGGCAACTCTTCAAACTCTTAATCCTAAACCTGCTCTAATTTCTGGTGGAAGACCATGTTCATCAACACTATATTCTTGTTATAAAGCAAGTGGAGGTGCATCTTTCTAACAATTAATATGCTAACTAAACACCAAAAAAAAATAAAAATCACACATTTTCATTTAAATAAACTTTTGTTATTTAGTTTTATTTTATTTTTATTTTTTCAAGTTAATATAGCTAGCGCGGAATGCGATTGGCATCACAAAGGATTTGCTCCATTTGAAAAAACTTGTAGTCAGCTTGGCTTAACAGATGGAACTTGCACAGGCACTCAACCAACTGACAATATCTGTTGTTGTAAACCAGATACTGCTACGCCAGCTCTTAATACTTCAATGCCAAATTTAAAAATTCCCGATATTAAATTGCAAGTGAATATACCTGGCCTTAATCTAACTAAAGGTAGCGCTATAACCTGCACCGAAGTAAATGGCCAAAAAACTTGCGATTATCCATGGATAGGTGAATATGTCGCCGGTATTTATAAATACGCTATCGGCATTGTCGGTATTTTAGCAGCCGTGGTTTTAATGATTGGTGGCGTGATGTGGATTGTGGCTGGCGGTAATGCTACTATGATTGGCGAAGCTAAATCCTGGATTGGCGCCTCTCTAACCGGCCTAGTTATTGCTTTATGTTCTTACTTAATTCTATATCAAATAAACCCAGCCTTAACTGTTTTTAACCCACTGCAGATTACTCAAGTAAAGAAAATAGAAACAGCAAGCGCTGGTGGATGTAGTTATCATCCATATGTTGCCGGAGCCGAAGGTGTTGGGGGTCAAGAATGTGTTACCGGTTATGCAAAGTCAACAAATCCTGACACAGATTGCCAAGGGCAAACCAAAACAAATACTACTGATACTTGTTGTTGCAAAATTACTACTTTTGGAGGAAATTGTCAGCCCGCAACTTCAGGGCCATGCTCTCCGACAAATTTAGCCGCTTTCGGCGATAAAGCAACACAAGCCTCTGCTGTCTGCAAAGGTGAAAGCGCTAACGGTAGTTTATTGGAAAGCACCACAGATAAATGCACAGACGGAAACTCATTTTCTATTGGTCTGTTTCAAATTAATTTAACCGTACATAAGATTAATGTAAATGGTTATAACCTTGACTGCCCTAGCGCCTTTCAAGGTACAAATTATAACTGCAAAGTTATAAATCCTGCATTATATAATTCTTGCGTAGCTGCCGCTAAAGATTCAAACACAAATATACAAAAAGCATATCAAATCTCTAACTCTGGCAGTAACTGGGGACCATGGAGTTTTTATACAACAAATTGTAAATCATATTTTTAATAATTAGCCTACTATATATGAAAAAATACTTATATACAATTTTAATAATTTTGCTAATAACTATAATAGCTTTCTTGGTAATTTATTTTATAAAAAATCCCAACAAGATGATTATAAGTACAGCAAAAGAAAAAATTAAAATTAATAATATTTATAAAAATTCAATTGAAAAATTTGATTCTGGAGTGGAATTTAAAAAAAATCCTGATTATTTAATTGACTATTACGCGCCCGACCAATCATTCATAATAGTGATAACAAACCCTAATATAGCAGAAATTAGAAAAAAAGCTGAGAAAGATTTTTTGGATACTTTAAATATAAACCAAGAGCAAGCCTGCAAATTAACCATAAGTGTAGGCGTACCTTTCAGTGTTAATGAAAATGCCGCGGGAATTAACTACGGTTTGAGTTTCTGCCCCGATGGAAAACCATTATAAATAATATGTTTTATTTTACTAAATACGCCGAACAAAAATTTGATATTTTAAATAAACATAAAATCTTTTTCACTCGTGAGCAAATTGAAGATACGGTTAGCGCGCCTGATAAAGCCGGAAAAAAAGATAAACTTTTGACGGCGCAAAAAGAAAATATAAAAGTTATTTACAAAAAAGAGGCTGAAGTAATAAAAATTATAACTTTTTTCCCTATTAAATAAAATTATGCAATACGATATTGAAGCTAATATAATAAGCTGGGAAATTACTAAAGATCCGATTAAAAGCGCGATTGAACTTGGTAATTTTATTATCCATTTATCAAAAGCAAAAAAACCTGTTTTAATTGAAATACTTAATGCGTCTAAATTTGTTGGACAGATGGATAAGGTGAAACTTGAAGGTATTAAAAGACAAATAATAGAAACCAGTTAAATTTACAATTATCAATAGCCAATATTCAATAAATTATTAAATTAACAAATTATCAATTGAAAATTGTTTGAAAATTGATACTTGAAAATTGAAAATTAATAAATTTGGATAAATATAGAATATGAATAATATTATAAGTGCCAAAAAAACACAAAACAAAAATACTTCTCTATTCTCTCCCGGTCATCGCGGTTGCGCTGGTTGTGGCCAAATGATTGCCGCCCGATTAGTAGCCGACAGTTTAGGTCAGGACACTATTATCGCTAACGCCACCGGTTGTTTAGAGGTCGTTACCACTCCTTACCCAGAATCAAGCTGGGGTATGCCTTGGATTCATTCTTTATTTGAAAATGCCGCGGCTGTTGCTTCGGGTATTCAGGCTGCCTTAAAAACTCAAGGTAAAGATAAAAAAATTAAAGTTGTTGCCCAAGGTGGCGACGGTGGGACTTTTGATATCGGTTTTGGATTAATCAGCGGTATGTGGGAACGCGGTGAAAATATTCTTTATGTTTGTTACGATAACGAAGGCTATATGAACACAGGCGCGCAAGCTAGCGCAGCTACTCCCTGGGCCGCTAACACAACGACTACTCCGGCCGGAACTTCTCCTGATATTAACGGTATTGGTTCGCATTTTATAAAAAAGGACATGCTAGCTATCGCTTTAGCCCACGGCTTAAAATATGTAGCGCAAACTACGGTTGCCTATCCGTTAGATATCATTAAAAAAGTTAAAAAGGCTGTAGCCACTCCCGGTCCTTCATATCTACAAATTTTAGTGCCTTGCATACCGGGCTGGAAAATTGAACCTAACCAAACTATAAATTTAGCCAAATTAGCCGTACAGACCGGCATTTATCCGGCAGTCGAATATGTAAACGGTCAACTTGATGAAGTAATAAAAACTCCATCCAAACGACCATTAGTTGAAGAATATTTAAAGCCCCAAGGCAGATTTAAACATTTATTTAAAAATGATTCGGGAAAAGAACAAATCGCCCATATTCAAAAACTTGCCGATGATAATGTAAAAAAATACAATTTACAATAATTACTCAAACAAAAAAGGCATTATGGTTTTCACCGTAATGCCTTTTTTGTTTTATATAAAAAAGAACAAATAACAATTTAATCTGCTTTCGCCCGATAACCAGTACCCGCTGGAATTGGCCGCCCGATAATTACATTTTCTTTTAAACCTTCAAGATGATCAACTTTACCAGTAACAGCCGCATCAATTAAAACTCTGGCGGTTTCTTGAAATGAAGCCGCTGACAAAAAGCTATTAGTAGTTAAAGATGATTTGGTTATACCTAATAATAACTGATCACCTTTAGCCGGTTTTTTATTTTCAACTTTAGCTTCTTCATTAGTTCGATCAAAAATCGCTTTTTCTACAATTTCTCCTGGCAATAATTCTGTATCGCCGGCATCATTAACATAAACACGAGCAAACATCTGACGGGCGATTATTTCAATATGCTTATCATTTAAAGGCTGGCCTTGAGATGAATAAACGTATTGAATTTCTTTAATAATATATTTTTGCGCTTCTAACTTGCCGCGTAGTTGAAATAACTGATGTAGATCAAATGAACCTTCGGTTAATTGATCGCCAATCTTAACTTCATCACCATCTTTAACCCAAATACCAAAACCTTTCGGCACAATATATTCTTTAACTTTTTCTACATCGCTAACAATTTTAATTAACTTTTCTTCTAATTTTACTACGCCAGCTTTTCTAGCTTTAAAAACCTTTTTACCAATGGCGAATAACTCGCTATTTTTAACAACTTCTGCTCCATCCTTAACTAATATTTTTACTTCTTTATTTTTATTATCTTTATCTTCTGTTCTGGCTTCTTTAACTGCTTCAGCAAAATAATATTTATCGCTTTCGGCGCCTTGATAATATATCTTTAAAATTTTTGACTGTGGATTAGAAATAATCATTTCGCCAGTTTCATGAGTAATAGTTCTCTGGGCAGTTTCAATTCTAACCTTGCCGGCGACATCAGCGATAAAAGCTTTCTTTTTTGGCGGTCGTCCTTCAAAAATTTCTTCTACTCTTGGTAAGCCCTGAGTAATATCTTCTTGACCGGCCACACCTCCAGTGTGAAAGGTTCTCATGGTAAGCTGAGTTCCTGGTTCACCGATTGACTGAGCCGCGATAATACCTACAGCCGTACCCATTTTAACCGGTTTGTTATAAGCTAAATCATAACCATAACATTTAGAGCAAATACCACGATGAATTTTACAAGTTAAAACCGATCTAATTTTCGCCTCTAAAATATCTTCTTTAGCAATTTTTTCCGCCAAATCTTCGGTA
>JBAZFW010000026.1:0-10607 GCA_041653215.1 Patescibacteria group bacterium | reverse complement strand
TATTATCCCAAAATGTGCTTGCTTCATCAGGATAATAACTGTTATTCCAATCAGCATATCCTGAAGTTGCGTCGTCATAGGTTAATCCTAAGCTTTCCGCAATGTTTACTCCCACTGCTCTTGAACCGTAATAATAATCAGAGTAATAAAGCATTTCCCAAGCCGCAATAGTCTTTGCGGGCGTAGGATCAAGCGTTGCCGTAACATCTCCGCAGTTTCCATTTGCACATGTTACTTTTGATGTAAAAGTAAATGGAGTACCCTGATAAACGGTTAGTGGTTCTTTCGGATCAACTAATTCACCGACTAAATTTCCTGGACCACAATCACCACCATCCCAATTACAAGCCGAAACATTGCATGCTTGGTCGCATGCTTGATCACCAATCCAAGTTGGACTCATGCAACCAGCATTACAAAGTTGTTCTGTTTGGCAAGTTGCGCTGCAACCGTCGCCGTCAGTTATATTTCCATCATCACATTGTTCACCGGATTCTAAAATATTATTTCCACAAACCGATGAAATTTCATTCTGACAAGTTGCACTACATCCATCACCAGGTTGAGTGTTTCCGTCATCACATTGTTCTCCTGATTCTATAACCGCATTTCCGCAAACCGTTAGACTATCACAAACATCACCGGTGCCGTTTTGGTCTGTATCGGCTTGATCAGCATTTGCATTGTTCGGACAATTATCGCAAGCATCGCCTATTTTATCGCCGTCGCTATCCGATTGATCCGGGTTCGGAGTTGCTACGCAATTGTCGCTTGCATCACCGATGCCGTCACTATCCGAATCGGACTGATCAGGATTTGACACATAGGGACTATTGTCGCAAACATCGCCAACCAAATCTCCATCAGCATCTTCTTGAGCCGGATTGGCAACATAAACGCAATTATCCTGATAATCGTAAATTAAATCTCCGTCAGTATCAACACTTTCTCCTGCTATAGCTAGCGAAGAATTAGCAAACAAAAAACCGCCAATGGCAATCATCGCGGCTATAACGAAAGTTGAGGCTGCTAGAATTTTAAAGTTGTGCCAGCGAGACAAAACTCGCGTAATTTCTTTAATTTTCATAGTTTTATATTATTAATTATTTAGCAATATAAATATATATGAAAAAGATTTTTTTGTCAATAAGTACAGCAATTTAATAAAATATAAAATAATATCAATTATCTTATTATTTTTATTTTATAATTTTATTTTTTAAAATTTTTCGCCACGAGATTATGGGTTTCTTCAGTTAGTTCATTATTAATCTCAACCAAACGATGAATTTCATCTTGAAGTTTTAAAAGCGCCTCAGTATCTTTAAATGTTTGCAAAGCCTGTTTATCAGAAGCTTGAGCCGCTACTTTTTGCCCAACCATAATGACTGATAAAAGTACTAATTGCAAAAATGTCTGTGTTATCCATGATATAAGAGCTTGTGTTCCTTCATTAATTGCCGCGGGCAAACTTATGAGCGCAATAAGCGCAAAAACATAAGCGCACCACATCGTGCCGACTTTATTAGTAATTAAAAGCGCTAAGCGACCATTAAATCCTAGTTGCTCGTTTTTTATAAGATGAGGACCGATTTCTGCTCTTTCACTAATTCTTTGATCAGGAATGTGTGTAGCCATAATTTTAATATTATATTATATTTATTTATTACCATTTAACACTCTTGTCTCGTTTAATTTTTAATGCTTTTATTCTACTTTTAGATAAAGAAGTCCAACTAAGAATGCCGATAGCGGCGGAGACCGCTTCTTTTTCTTCGGCGTTAAGCGAACGTTTTTTTATTAACTTCATCAAAATAATAATTGCTTTTTTGTCTTCCATATTTTTAAAATAAATTTTTATAGACAAAGTAGCGTTATTTTTCGCAGGCAAACCTAATGGACGAAATCAGAACCTATTTTAGTTAGAAGTTTTTTTCTTGCTCTTAATAATACCCGCGATACCAATAATAGTTATTATGAGTCCGAGTATTTGCCCTCCAGGGCTATCGTCAATTTCACCGTATACAAACATAAACGCCCCGAATAATATTGCAAAAATGGAATATATTATTCTGCTTTTATTCATATAAATATTATACCCCAACCTGAATCAGCTGCGGGTTTATCCAGCGACGAACGCAAAGTATATGCTGGGAGCGTGGGATGTAGTTAGGACTTATTTTATTTACTCAAATAAAATATTAAACTATTTTTTATTATAATTCTCCACTAATTTTTTTATAGTTTTATATTCGTTCTCTACTAATTTTTTCGCTTTTGGCAAAATTTGTATATCCCGCCATTCTCTTTTAAGTTTAGCTAAATCATCTTCTACCATTCTCTCTAGGGAATGATTTGGATGGAATTTAAAATAAGTGAAATAGAAAATACTGCCGAAGTGCGATAGAGTATCGGCAACTGCCACTATTTTTTCTTCAAGTGTTCGCGCTGGATATTGCTCGTTATTTCTGTGCCTTAAAATACAATTTTTTATTTTATCAATTTCTTTTTTATCTAAATTATATTTTTCTAAAAATTTTTCCGCGAATTTAGCTCCGTTTACATGATGAAATTTTTTAACTTTTAATATTTCTTTACCGTCTTTTGCATAATAATGCGCGATGTCATGAAGCCAGCAAGAAATTAATACTATCTTTTTATCCGCCCCCTTATACATCTTTAATAATTTCTCCGCATATTTTATAACTTCTTTTTGATGCATTTCATAAAACCACAGCCAGCCGTTTTTTTCAGCAATTTTTTTAATTTCTAACTTTGACGCCTTGATTATTTTTTGAAATGTTTTTTTTGTCATAAATGCTGGCTGGGAGTATGGGATATAGTTGGAACGATTTTAACAAGGATTTAATTCTTAATCCCTATAATTCCTTTAATTACACTGCTTGGATTCGCTACTTGCATTAGAATATAGGGAAGTTTACCATTTATTCCATAAAACATTATTAGCCCAAGTAAAAAATCTCCAACATTAAAAGATTCGGGAAAGTCCAGTTTATAAGGAAGGCCAAATTTATGCAACAGGTATCCTAGGGCGATCCATCCTATCATTCCACCCATCCAATTAAGTATCCATTGAGAAACTTTTATTAAATAAGGATATTCTTTTGGATTTCTAGCCCATGGAACAGAATGAACATCACGAATATACGCCGTTGAACCTAAAAGGATAGAATAAAAAAAACCTAAAACTAAAAAAAATATTGTTAAATAATTCATAGATTCTAGATTTAAACTAAATTTATGTTAAAAAAAATAATCTTATTCATGCCAACTGTGTTCACATTTCCAACAGAAATAATTAATAATACTAGGACCATGATAAGCAGCTTCTCCTTCTTTTTTACCTCTGGCGAAAGAACCATCTTGTTTTATATTTTCAGAACCACATTTAGGACATTTTTTATTTGCTATCATATCTTTTTTTTATAAATTACCTTCAGTAATTTTACTTAAATCATTATTAGTAATACCTAAACCCAAACTTCTCATCACTCCATAAGCGGCTGTGCCATCCTTAAGATAATGAGCAATTCCATTAAAATCTATATAATAAGCCTCCCCCTTAACTTCTACTTGTAAAAATATTTTACCACTAAATTTTTTAGCAAAATATTTATCATTTTTAATTCTATTTAGATTACTATTGGTTATGCCAACTCCAAAATTTCTCATTATTTTAAATGCCTCGTTGCCATTAGCCATATAATATCTTTTATTATCTTTTGGATTTACATACCAAGCCTCGCCTTTTAATTGGACTTGTAATAAAATTTTACCAATTTGTTTTTTGGCAAAGCCAATATCAATAGCGCTTTTTGGTATGTTCTGTTCTTGGGGGCTAGATGAAGAATCTGCAATTTTTTGTTGGGCAGAATCAAACAATAAACTATCCTCAATTAATGATTTGCCTTGTTTTAATGAGTAATAAGCCTGCCCCCATTGATTTCTACCCAAAGACTTGTCTTCTCCTCCACATAAAAAATCAAAAGGTAAATTGGGGTTGTATGCAAATAGTACTGTTCTATTAATACCTTCAAAAGCAGGCTTGATTCCATAGGTTTGTGGCTTAAGAACAAATGATGTAATTGCTCCGGAAATATCACAATTACCGTTATAACATAAACTCTGTCCATAGTAGAGATTTGTTTTTGCGGTAGTATCTTCGTAAGAAGCTGTTTTTTGTCCACCTAGATTTAAATTTGAAACTTTATATTTATTTAAATTAGTAGTAGTTATGTCGCCCTTTGCTTGAGATTCGGAAGCACTCATCTCGCCTATAAAATGATCGTAATGATTTACGGCATATTGTTGATTATTATTCTCATACTGCCATTTAACATATACATCTTTATATTTAGTAGCACAGTACTGAAAATATTGAGGATACACCCAGCCTGTTGATTCCATCGTAAAATCGTAATTACCTATCATATTTTTATATGCCGAATCACTATAGAATTTAATATTTTTTAATTTTAGAAAATTATTTTGTTCATAAACATAAGTCAATATGTGCGGACTTGAAATATTGCCTGCCTTATCTTTAAATCGGATACTAATATAATAAGTCTTTTCAGCATCGGGAAATGTTATAACTGGCGTTAATTCTTTTATCGAATTATTTTCTTGAAGATTACTTATCACGTGTTCTGTGCCAACCGAGTTTAATAAATCGTCTAACCTGTCCGAATAAGAATAATAAACACTATATAAACCACTCGATTGATCCATATTATCCATCGACCAAGCATATTGATTCTCGACCATCGTTATTTTTACTTTTCTAAAACTATTTATTGAATATAAGTCTTTAAAATTATATATTAAATTACCATAATACAACCCGTCGGCTTTCTGGCCGTTTTCATTATAGGGCACATATGAAAAAACAGTTCTAGGAGCATTTTCAATTTTAGGAGGAGTTTTATCGTCTTGAAGATTAATTGTCGGTTTTTCAATGTTTGGTTTTTGTTCTATTGCTTCTTGCTGATAGTTACTACCTAAAATTCCCGATAACCAATTTTTAATGCTGTTAATAGATAAAATATAGCTTAAAGAATTTAAAGTTCCTGCAACCACCATTGTCGGAATGCCTATAAAATTTGCGCTTGGATTATATGAGGCGCCGCCAGAGTTGCCATGCTCTAAAGGAGCTGTAGTTTTAATATAATTTTGGGTACCATCTCCATTACTTCCAAACCCGCTAAAATCGCCCGATGTATAAGTAATAGTTGAGCCACCAATCCCAGGAAAACCAATTACTTCTAATTTATCACCAAATTTTAATGAGCTTGAATCCGAACCCCATATATTAATATAAGGGTATACTTTATTGGTTTTATTATCTAAATATAAAATAGCTGTATCCATATCTTCTGTTGTTGTAAAATATTTTACTTCTGCAATATTCGGGTTAGATTCTGTCCCAAAATTTGGTTCCGAATTTATTGTTTCAACAAAACCAACAAAACAAGCTTTAATAATACCGCCCTTTTCATCCGTTACTACATGTTTGTTAGTCAAAATAATTCCCTTAGGATCTATAATTGTACCCGAACCGCTAAACCAATTACCGTAACTGTCAGGACAAACGATTTGGACTTCTGCATTAATTTGATTTTGGGTAATAGCTTGAGAAAAATTAACTGGCACTAATCCTAAAACAAAAATTAGAATTAGAAAAATTATACATTGTCTTTTCATATATTTTTTATTTAATTAATTACTAATCTTAAGGCAAATTAACTTCATCACCTTCTCTAATTTCTTTTGTTTGAATTTTCCCTTCATGACTATATTGAATTGTTAAAATTTTATTTTTGCCAGGTATTGGATCGTAGGCTATATCATTTGAAACTTTAATTTTTAATTTTCCTTCAGCAATAAGTTGACTAAGTTCTTTCGTAACATTAATAGTCTTTTCTGGAAGACCATAACTAGCTTTAATTATTAATAATTTTTCTCCACTTATTGAATTCAATATTCCATTTTTTATATTTTTATCATCATTATTTTTATTAAGGTCAAAAGACGATTTTTTTATTTCACCCAACACATCTTTAACTGATTTGGCTTTCAAGGCTTTATACAGAGCTATAATGAGCCAAACTACGGCAAAAATTCCTGCTATAAAAAAATGGCTTGCCATATTTCTTTTGAAAAACCCCAAGTTTTAAATTCGGTTGTTAAAAAAGTCAATATTATTGTTAATAATAAACCAACAGGAGCTATCCAACTCTTTTTTTCTTCGAGATCTTTAAGATATTTTATTAAGCATAATTCAATTTTATCTTCTGTTGAAATTATAATAATTTCTCTTAAATTAGATGTTACATCCGAATTATCTAATATTAGTTTATGCAGACTATTTTTTAATATCTCTGATTGTTTTTCTTCCATATTATTTGCTGTTAATATCATTTTTATCTTTTTCTTGAGGCAATAGTCCTATTGCTCCTAATGCATGTTGGCTCATAAATCCACATCTATTACAAACTACTATTACTGATGGTATATTAGGACCGCCAATAACCATCGACTTTAAATCATTTTGTAGTGATTGAGTAGTATAGCCGTCAACAAGACTGAATTGTTGGTTACCACATCTAGGACAAGGAAGTTTAGCTAATTTTTCCTCTAACACATGAATAACTTTTTCTTTTTCTTCTTGTTTCATAATATTAATTATTTATTTATTTTATTATACTCCAAAAATACCACAAAATACCCAAAATAGCAAAAATTAGCCAATTGCCATTAAATTTAATTTATGCCAATATATAGCCATGACAACTGACAAAATTAGAGACCAATTAATTGATTATAACCGTCAATTTAAGAAAAATTCAGGGCATTTCAAGAGCTTTGAGGTAATTTTTGATTATATTTATTTCTTAAAATCCGAGCCTTATTTAAAAAAACTATTAGCTCCTCTTTTAGCCTATGCCAATAAGCAAATAGAGCTAATGACTGAAACCGCTAAAAATCCAGAAAAAAGCCAAGCTCTGAATAATCTAAACTTAGATATACTCAATCCGCCTAGCTTTTCCGAAATGCCTATTTTTAATAAAGAATTTAATGGCTGGCAAAAATCCTTAGAGAAAAAAGAGGATGTGGCTATTATGTCCATACTCCCGATTAATTTGGTTTGTTTAATTTTAGTCGCTAACGGCATGCGTGATATTAAGGATTGCCAAAAGGCAGGTGATTATAAACGAGCCAAAGAATTAATAAAAGTTGCCGAAGAAGAATCTTTTTCTATTATGCCCGCCCATAATATTAAAAATATCCCGAACTTTGCTTTAACTTCAGCTCAATTTTTAGATATGTCAATGGAGTTAGTTAATAAATACATCCTTGATAAAATTGACGCTCAAGCATTTTTAGAAAATTTAAAACCAAAATCAGCCGTTAGCTTTGATAAAGACAAAAGTATCTTATACATCCGAGGCCAAGAAATAAAAATTACTCGTAAAAATGATAAACCATACGACCATTATATTTTAGAGGCTATATTTGACCAAGAGAATTTCATTGAAGAAACTTATTTTAAACAAATAGCCGAAAAATATCTAGGAATGAATGATTATGATAAAACTAAAGACTGGCAAAAACTTAGACACGCTTGTGATCAACTCAATACTAAGATAGCCAAAGCCACCGATAAAAATATAACTGATTTTATTATTCATACATCTGGTAAAACGGCATGGTGCAAAATTAACTCAAAATACTTGTAAAAACAACAAAATATTTATTAGGTTCTTGCATGCAAGATTACGCATACCCTCTTCCGTAAACTACTGATATAAACCATCAGTAGTTTTTTTATGTATTCGCTAAGCCAACAATTAAGGAATAAAGCCAAGGAATATTTTAGTCGTAAACTAAAACGGGAAGTTTCAGACGATGAGGCCGAACAGTTTTTATTATCCCTTGCCCATTTATATGATTTATTCGTTTCAACAAAGTAATAAAACTTTTTTTCTTTCCGCGCCGCCTCGCCGTAGGCGAGGCGCGGAAAGAAAAAAGTTATCCTTGTTAAAGAGAACATTTAATTAGAAAGCTATATGAAAAACTATATAGACGAAAACGGCATAGAAATTCAACGATTTTATCCAACGCAATATAAACTGGTTAAATCAGGCTGTCTTTTAGAAATATATAAATTTGGTAAAGATATAATATTAGGACAAAAGCCAAAAAGAATAAGGGATAAAGAGGAATTAGAAAATCTAATTTCTTATCCTAAAATGGAACCAAACCATGAAGAGGTTTTAAAATCATCGGCCAGACGAGCTAAAAGAAATATTAAACGGTTAATCTATGCCAATAGTTTTAAATGGCTTAAAAAAAATAATAAACCATATCAACCAATTACCTTAACCTTAACTTTTAAGGATAATATTATTAATTTAAAAGCGGCCAATTATGAATTCACTAAATTTATTCGTAGGTTAAATTATGAAACTAATAGAATTGAGGGTAAAAAATTAAAACAAAGCAATTTAAAATATTTGGCAGTCTTTGAGCAACAAGAGCGAGGAGCTATTCACTATCATATGATATTTTTTAATCTGCCCTATATAGAAAATATTTATGACAAGCTTAGAGATATTTGGGGGCAAGGGCGAATAATGGTCGGTGGCAAAAGAAAATTTGAAAAAATTAGAAATCAACTTAAATTAAAAAAAATTATTGATTATTTTATTAAATATATTCTAAAGTCAATTATGGAAAATAATTTTCCTAACCAAAAAAAATATATAGCCAGTAAAGGCCTCTTGAAACCGCAAACTCAATATTTTGAAGAAGTAATTAAAATTGTTCAGAATCAGTTGCCCGATGATACTTTAGTCTATAAATGGGATGGCGAGCAAGAATATTTAGACGGCAAGGAAAGTAAAAACTTCCTAAGGTGGATGAATTATTGGCAATACGATTTATCGGCTTTGCCCGAATTAGAAAACGAAATTGATAAAATGCTTTGCACTTACTCTTGATGTTTAATTAGCTGTTTGATACATTGATAATATGTTAGACGAAAAAACAACAATTAAATACGCTCTTTACTGCCGAAAATCAACCGAAGACCATAATCGGCAAGTCTTGTCTTTAGATTCGCAAGAGCAAGAAATGTTAAAATTGGCTGATACTCTTAATTTAGATATTGTTCAAGTCTTTAGGGAAAGCAAGTCGGCTAAAAAACCAGACAACAGACCGCAATTTAGTGAGCTTATAAATTTGATCAAGCGAGGTAAAATTGACGGCATTATTTGTTGGAAAATTGATAGGCTTAGTCGCAATCCGATAGACTCGGCAACTATTCAATGGCTACTGCAACAAAACCAATTAAAAATAATCCAAACTATGGAACGGCAATATTTACCCTCGGATAATGCCCTGCTCTTTAATGTGGAAAGCGGCATGGCTAACCAGTATATCTTAGATTTGAGCAAAAATGTTAAAAGAGGCATTAGGGCTAAATTATCCCAAGGCTACTGGCCCAATAAATCCCCTATCGGCTATATTAACAAAGACTTAAAAATTACCGTTGATCAAGCAAGGGCTAAATTTATCAAGCGTATTTTTGAAATGTATAATACCGGGCAATATGGGGTCAAGGAAATTTCTAAAATTCTTTTTGAAGAGGGCTTTAGGAGCCGGAGCGGTAAAAAATATTATTCTAGCGCTATTCACCATATGTTAAGCTGTTCTTTTTATTGCGGGATTATGGAAAAAGACGGCATAAAATATTTAGGAAAATATGAGCCGATTATTTCTAAAAAATTATTCGATGATGTGCAAGTTATTTTAGGCGCCAAAAAGCATGTTAAATCTCAAGTCATTCCTTTTGCTTTTCGGGGACTCTTAAAATGCTCCAAGTGCGGTTGTATGCTTACCGCTTCAAAGAAAAAAGGCAAGCATATTTATTATTACTGCACTAACGGCAAAAATATCTGCGATGAGCATAAAATTTATTTGACCGAGGGCTATTTAGCCAATGAACTTATGGGCGTATTTGATAAACTAATTTTTGATGAGGAATTAATAGAGCTTTGCTATCTTACTAAAAAAGAGCAAGGCGAGGGCAATTTAAAATATTTAGAAGAGATAGAATTAAACTTAAAAAATCGGCTTGCCAAGCTCAAGGACAGGCGGGATAGCCTCTTAGACGGTTATCTTGATAAAACCTTAGACAAGGCCATCTATGAGGCCAAGGACAAGCAATTAAACAACGATGAGGTGTCTACTTTAAAAGATTTAAACGATCTAAAAGAAAAAATAAAACAAGGGGGAACAGCTACTTTGGAACGGATAAAAAATATCTTTTTAGAGCCTAAACAAATGAAAAATAGCTTTTTATCTCTTACTCTTGAGAAAAAACGAGAAACCCTGTTTTCACTACTTTGGAACGCAGAAATTAAAAACAAAAAAATCGCTAACATCTCTTTCAAACAGCCCTATAAAGAGCTATCGGAAATTGAAAATAAAAGCGATTTTTCTTCAGTGCTGCGGGACTTGGATTCGAACCAAGATAACATCCTCCAGAGGGATGCGTCCTACCATTAGACGATCCCGCAAAA
>JBAZFW010000025.1:0-10638 GCA_041653215.1 Patescibacteria group bacterium | reverse complement strand
TTTAAAATAATAAAGTCAGGCAAAGAGATTGAAGTCTATCATTATAAAGATAAAGAAATACTACGAGGGTATAAACGAAAAGAACGAAAGAAGAAAAAAACACAAGAATTTAAGGGTCAATTAAATTTCAACGAATATAAAAAAGAATTAAAACGACTTGAAGAATGGGAAATTAGCTATAAAGCAAAAACTAAATTTTCCATTTCTCGCACTCGCACAAATATTCGCCGACTAGCAAACGCTAATCCGCAATTAAATAAATTTCTAACGCTCACTTTTGCCGAAAGCACGACCGAGCTTGAAAAAGCTAATTATCTTTTTAATCAAGCGACGAAAAGGATAATTAGGCAAAAAGAATATTTTGAATATGTGGCAGTAGTTGAATTTCAAAAAGATGTTGATTATCACGGCAGAAAGAAAGAAAAAGGCGGATCAGTTCATTATCATTTGCTCTGTAATATCAAAATGCCTAAAACAAATAATCTGAAAGAATTATTTGACTGGGAAAAATGGTTTGCTCTTAGGTATTGGAAATATGGCTTTATCAAAATTAAGGATGTTCGCCAAGTTTCTAATATGGGGGCGTATTTTTGTAAATATCTAGGTAAAGATATGTTTGATAAGCGAATGTTTAGAAAAAAGAAATTCTTTTGTTCTCAAAAATTAAATAAACCAGTTGAGATGACTGGATATGAAGCGTTTAACTTTTATGACCGACACATAAAAGGACTTGAGCCTATTTTCTCTAAAACTTTTTTTAGTGAATATGCAGGTAATATTGATTATTCCGCCTTTACCTTGCCCGATGAACATAGTGTTTGTGGCTTGAACCTAAACAACAAAAACAATGCGACTGAAAGAAAAGCATGTAAAAAAGTATCAAAGAATATATGAAAAGATATATCAAGAAAAAATAGATTATAAAGAAGCATATTCTCAATGTATGAGTTTAGTTTTATTTTGTAAAATAGCTACCAAGCCATTTTCAAAGGAATACATCAAAAACCTTGAAAAATTAAACTGATATGCTAATATTTAAGTGCTTACTCGAAACAATTAAATAACGCCAAAAAGATTTTTTTATAACTACATCCCAGAAATGGGCGGTTCTACCGATGAAGTTATCTTTTTGGTAATTTGTTTCGGGTAAGCTAGAACCGTCCTTTTTTGTTATTAATATGCAGTTATGAATAAAAATAATACAACTAAATATTTTGCCTATGTCCGCAAATCTACCGAGGGAGAAGAACGACAGGCTTTGTCTATTTCTAGTCAAATGGACAAAGTAAAAGAGTTTTTCTCTAGTCTTGATATTGTGGAAATTTTAGAAGAAAAGCATTCGGCTTTTAAGCCGTATAATCGTCCTGTGTTTGAAGATATGATTAAGAGGATAAGAAAGGGTGAAGCTAGTGGAATAATAGCATGGCACCCTGATAGATTGAGCAGAAACGAAATTGACGCAAGCACTATAACCTATTTGGTAAGAACTGGAATTATAGCCGATCTTAAATTCGGCTCATATAGTTTTGATAATAGCCCCGAGGGAATAATGATGTTGCAAATGTCATTATCTCAATCACAATACTTTTCTTCTAAACTAGGGAAAGATGTTCGGCGTGGACTTGAGAAAAAATTTGAAATGGGCTGGCAACCAAACATGGCACCAAACGGATATCTAAATATAATGCTAAAAGATAAGGGGTATAGAATAATAAAAGTTGATAGAAAAAGATTTGATAGCTTACGAAAAGCTTTTGATATGATGTTGACTGGTAATTATTCTGTTCCACAAGTATTAAATAAATTAAATGATGACTGGAATTTCAAAACTAGAATACGAAAAGGTGGCTTAACTCGTAGCTCTCTGTATCGCATATTTACCAATCCATTTTATGCAGGAATTATTGAATATAACGGCAAACAGAAAATAGGAAAACATAAAGCGATAATAACCCTAGCAGAATATGACCGCATACAAATATTATTAGGCAAAAAAGGCAGACCAAGAACAAGAAAAAATGTTTTTGCTTATTCTGGACTTATCCGCTGTGCTAATTGCGGATCACTTGTTAGTGCTGATAAAAAAGTAAAATATATCAAAGCTCTAAAAAAAGAAAAAACCTATGTTTATTATAGATGTAATCGTAAAAAACCAAATATCAAATGCACCGAGCAAGCAATTTCTGAAACTGTTTTAGAGGAACAAGTAAATGAAATGTTAGACAATTATGATGTTATTCCAGAATTTGCTCAACTATATGACGAGATAGTAAAAGACTGTAAAGAAGAAAGCCCAAAAGACCAACAAAGAGTATTAGAAAATATCAGAAGAAAAATAAGCAATCTAAAAATAGAAAAAGCTAGCTTAACTCAACTAGCTTGTAAGGGATTATTAAGTGATGATGAATTTTTAGAACAAAAAAATGATTATGAAAAACAGATTATTCACCAAGAACAAAAAGTTTTAGATATTACTAAGGGCAAAAATGATAAAGACGAGATATTGGATAATATTTCTCTAATGATGAGGGCAAAAAAACGCTTTCAAATAGCG
This sequence comes from Patescibacteria group bacterium, assembly GCA_041653215.1. Classification (GTDB taxonomy): domain Bacteria; phylum Patescibacteriota; class Patescibacteriia; order Patescibacteriales; family GWC2-42-12; genus JACPHD01. The sequence goes on along the minus strand of JBAZFW010000025.1, from coordinate 8,084 downwards.
AGTGAAGAAGAACAAAAAGAGATAGTTAGACTTTTAGGCTCGAACCGAACACTAGAGAACCGAAACTTGCTAATTTCAGCGAATAAATGGGGTGGATATTTTGAATTGGTTGCGAAACCCTATGCAGACGATTTTGCTACTCTCGAACTGAACAAAACCCCTTTAAATACAAAACAAAACGAGGCTTTAACCTCGCTTTGTTGCGGACTGCGGGACGGACGGGACTCGGACCCGCGACCTCTGCCGTGACAGGGCAGCGCTCTAACCAACTGAGCTACCGTCCCAATAATGTAGTGTAGCCTATAAATATGTTATTTAAGAAATGGGAACCAACTGCTTGCCCCGCTTTCATAGCGGGGAGCTACCGTCCCAAATTATATTTCATAACAAAAAGTCTCTAAAAGAGACTAAAATTATCCTAACAAATTAAGTGTTTTAAGTCAATCTCTATTATTTATTTTCTCTGTCTAACAACTTCAAATAAAATTATGGCCGTACTAACCGAAACGTTCAACGAGTCAATTTTCCCGCTCATCTTTATTTTTATCTTTTCATCTGCCGTCTTAAGCCACTCATTACTTAAACCTTTGTCTTCCGTACCCATAACAATGGCGCAACCGGCATTATAATTAATTCCCGTATATTCTTTTTTTGTTTCTGGCGTAGTAGCAAATATTTTTATTTTATTATTTTTACAAAATTCAACTGTTTCGCTAATTGAACTTAAAACCGTCGGCACGGTAAAAACCGTGCCTTGACTGGCGCGAATAACATTTGGATTATAGATATCAGTTTTAGGATCATTAATAATAACCGCATCTACTCCGATCGCATCTGCCGTTCTTAAAATTGCGCCTAAATTACCCGGTTTTTCTACTGCCTCTAAAACAATAATTAATGGCTTCGCGCTTAATTTTATGCTTTTTAATTTTTCTTGTTTAATTTTTGCCACAGCTAAAAATCCGTCTGGATTTTCCCGATAAGCTATTTTATCAAAAACTTTTTTTGAAACTTCAATTATTTTTTCTTCATCAAGAGCTAATTCTTGTTTTATATAATCCTGGCAATAAAATAAATTTTCTATTTCAACCCCGCCCTTTAACGCTAAATTTATTTCGCGCCAACCTTCAATTAAAAACAAACCTTGCTGTTTTCGCTCTCGGCTAGCCTCGCGCAATTTAACAAGATTTTTAATTTTTTCATTCTGCACGCTTTCTATAATCATATTATTTATACTTTTAGATAAAAACTTTTGAAAAAATTTTTAAAGCTTTTGTTTCTTTTTTTCTTGTAGATAAGCAATATATGAATAACCGATAGTACCTACTAATAATATTAGCATAGCGATTATAAAAACCGCTAATTTCCAACTATTAGGTAAAATAGTTTGAATCATCATTAATAAGCCGGCTAGAATAAACATTTTACCGCCGACACGATGCGTTTTATTCCAAACTTCTTCGCTAGACATTGTCCAGGGCGTTTTAATGCCAACAAACCAATTTCTTTTTAATTTAGCCATGTAATTACCCATAATTATAAACAAAAAACCAATCATAATCGGCGTAATAATACCAACTGGTAGATTATAACCTAATCCATTAAGACACATTAAAAAATATACAATAACCATCATGGCTAAAATTATATGTTTAAAAATGTGGTAAACTTTAATAAATTGTTCATAGCGTTCTTTCCTCGGATCTAAAAAAGGTAATAATAAAAACATAACGTACATACCAATAATAATTAAGGGGAAAATAATTGCTTGCATCGGTCCAGAACCCCAACCGTCAACTTCGCCGGCAAAATTCCAATGAGTTGCGATGCGTTCAGGTAAATTATTATAGAAAAAAATAGAAGCCGCCAAAGTTAAAATGATCATGGCTAAAGAAAAAAATTCGGTTTTTATGGTTGGTTTAATTGGATTAGACATAAATTTATCATCAAGCAAAAATTTAATGGCCGTAGGGCTTTGCCCGCTATTAAATTCTTGCTTGATACGTTATATTTTTTGAAAGTATTGAAAACTTTTTTTGAAAAAGTTTTCAAAGATTTATTTTTTAAAAAATTTAATTAATTTTTCCGCCATTTCTTCGAACACACTTAAATTAAGAGAATAAATTATCTCTTGGCCTCGTCTTCGGCTACTAACCAAGTCGGCTTGTTTTAAAACATTCAAATGATGGGACAACGAAGGCAGGGTAATATCAAAATTTTTTCCAAGCTCCCCGGCCGCCATATCTTTTTTCTTTAATAGTTCTAAAATTTTACGCCTGGTTTGATCGGATAGGGCTTGTAAAGTAATATTTAAAGTCATATAAAACGTTTAGATATTTAGACAACTATCTAAGTTATACCATACCTATAATTTTTGTCAAGCAAAAGGCAACGCCCCTCGTCAAAATTTGACGAGGGGCGAGAAGGGGCCCGTTCTGGGAACAATTTCATCAGTTATATTTCAAATTCTAATTTATAATAATTTATCTTCTTTATTTTTCTTGTTCTCCGAAGCTTCAGCGGCGGAGAGTTCTTCAACTTCATTCTGCATTTGACGTTCTTTAACTAATTCACGATTTACCCATAAAAGCCAAGCTATCACGCCAACTAAAAACAAAATAAATAATATTAAACTTAATTTTAATCTTCCTTGATTAAATTCACCTTCGTTAATCATGCCGCGATTATTGTTTGACTTATCTTTTATACCGGCACCAATAAAATCTTTAATTTTTTCTAAACTGCTTTCATCCGCCTGTTTTATTTTGTTATCTTGCAACTCTGTTTGCCCCACTGTAAGTTCTGATGCTTTTTCTTCAACCGTGCTTAAAGTTTTAGGGATAGCTGGCACTTCAGTATTAGCGACATTACTATTTTCCTCTTGCGCTGACTCAGCAATAGCTGAATTTTTAGTTGAAAAATAAACTATATTTGACCAATTACTTTCCTTGCCTCGCTGATCAACTGCAACGGCATAAACTAAATGACTGCCTCTAGCTAATGGTTTAATTGGTTTATAAGCAAAATTAGCCGTACCGCTTTGATGATTTTTTACCTGAAACTCTCCATTAAATTTTTTATCAATATAAACTTTAATCTTAGAGTCGTTTTTTGCTAAACCAACTATAAATGGCCTGTTATCAGTAGTATTACCATTAACTACCGGTTTTAACATGGTCGGCGCCGGCATTGGCGCTTCAATATTAAAATAAAAAATTTCTGAAGGTTGGCTAATTTTTCCCAAACCGTCTTCCGCTACCGCATAAACTTCATGCTGGCCACGGCTTAAATTTAAAAATGGCTCATAAGCAAAGTTGGCTGTGCCACTTTGATGATTTAAAATTTCTGTCTTGCCATTATAAATACCATCAATAAAAATTTTAACGAAACTGCCGCTCTTAGTTAAACCAATAATTAACGGCTTTACTTTAGCGGTAATAATTTTTTCATTCGGCGCGATTAAAGTTGGCGCTGGTAGTACATTAACTGTAAATTTTACCTCGTTTGACGGCGCTGATAAAACCAAAGATGTTCTATCTTTAGCTATCGCCATAACTATATGCGTGCCATCAGCTAAATTTTCAGCTTCTTTATATCGAAAATTAAAAACCAATTCATCTTTATTAATAACGGTTTCAGCCTGACTAACAAAATTACCATCCAAATAAATTAAAACTTCACTATTTTTAGACGCTATGCCTGTTATGGTGAAGTTTTTTCCATTAGTTAGTTCGGTTATTTCCGGTGCTACAACCTCTGCCCTAGCCTCTAAAGAAAAAATCGCTGAAAAAAACAAAACGAGGCCTAGACATAACAAACTTTTTAATACTTTCATGGTGTTGAAAATTTATTATTACAGCCTCCTTGTTTATTGTTTAAAATAATTTTTCTATTATAGGGCCAAAAGGATTAAATCAGCTAGGCCAACTTGTCCTTTTAGCCCTAATAAGAAAATTTTGAAAATTTTACCGCAAAGTCTAATTAAAATAAAAAAATATTTGCAGTGATTTTAGTTTAACCGCTAAGAATAGCGCACGTCAAGTGTGTAATGAGTTAATAAAATGTTATTAAATGATGATAAATTGTTAATAAGTAAGTGCATAAACAAAAAATATTTTTAGGCCACATCTTTATAATGTTTTATCTTGGCGGTTTTTTTGATATGATCGATATCCACAGTAATTAAATCAGCCCTAATTTCTTCGACATATAATTTTTTATTATTAATATACATTTCTATACCTCGCCTAAATCTTTCTATTTTATTTAATTGAAAAGCATTTTCCGCTGGACCATAAAATTGACTAACTCTTGTTTTTACTTCAATAAATATAATTAGATCGTCTTTTAGCGCAATAATATCAAGCTCCTGATAACTTAACTTAACGTTAGTATCTATAATTTTATAACCATGCCTAATTAAATAATTTTTGGCTAATATTTCACCAAATTTGCCTATTCTTTGATTATGAGTCATTAATTTTTAATTAAAAAAGGGCTGTTAAACAGCCCTTTACTGAAATTAATATGATAAATTTATGGAATATACTTTTTAAATTCTTTTTCTTTTTCTAGCTGTGCTCTTCGACTCGGTATTTTTATAACAATTTTGACAATAAAGAAAAGCCAAACTAGCATGCCGATAGCCCAAAGTAAAAACCAAAAACGAGCGGATAAAAATGGCACCATTTCATAATTAAAAAATGTTAACAATAACCCAATTATACTATTACTTATAAAAAAAGTGCTCAGACTACTCCAGAAAGAAGAATATAGGCCTTTCGACCATCTTTTTTTAATAACTCCGCTGACAATAGACAAAACAATCAATAAAATAACAAAACCTAAAACTATTTTTAGAGACAAACCGGAAAATGCACCCGGCCTAGCGCTAAACCAAAAATTCAATGTTAAAAAATTTCCCATATTGTTTAATAAATATTTATAATTTTATATAAATCAATCCGTAATGGTAGGGTCCGGCCTCAAATTCATCTTCTGGCTTTAAACCAAGTTTTTTAACCGCATTCTCAAGCAAATCCTTTTTTACCCTTTCTTCCGCCGGCGGACCAAACGGCGCGGCAATATTTTTCCATTCAACAATAACCAACTTACCATTTTTTTTCAATAACCTAATTGATTCCCTTAAAATCTCTGCTCGCTTATGCGATTGATATAAAGTATTAATTAATAAACCAACGTCTAGGCTACCGGCTTCAATTTTTGTAGCGCCAAATATCTCTAAATCACTCCAAACTGTCTTAATATTAGCTAAATTTTCTACACGCGCTCGTTTATTAATCGCTTCTAAAGCAGTTCTTAAAATATCAACTGCATACATTATTCCTCTTTTACCCACTATTCTTGCTCCAGGAAAAACAAAATGGCCAGAAGAACCGCAGCCCAAATCAGCGACTTTCATTCTATCTCCGATTTGAGCTTTACTAAAAAGTAAATTAACATCAATTAATGTATTACCTCCTGTTGATGCTGGCATATAAAAAATTATTGGGAATTAACGTTGAATGCTCTTTCGAGTATAAATTTTTACAATTTTGAGGAAATTTTTTATAAAATTTTTAAGGCGATATTGCTATATCGGCAAGAAAATTTTAGACAAAAATTTACCGAAATTTTAAAATTTAGACCGAATACGGCATTCGGCGGTAATTCCTTGATTATGATTTTATTATAATATACTTTTTTCTATAAAACAAGCGCAAAAATAAAACTCCAACCAATAGTGGTTGGATGTTTTTTTATAAAATTATTTAAATTATACTCCAACAATTAATTAATTTTAATTCGATGCTATTTTATTTGTTTAATTTATTTTTAAGAATAATTGAATCTGAAATAACATTAGAGGTATAACCCCAGCTAGTATAATATTTTACATAAACCGTATAGGACCCATCCGAACAAACTAAATTATTACTACAAAGATTCCATTCTTTAGTCGAAATATAATTTTCTTGGCCAATGTATTCAAAGTTAGAAAAATTAGAAATCGCCATTCGAGAAGCATTAGGACCACCGTTTAAATTTAAAGTTACATTTGAAACTTGAGTTGAAATCGCATCATTATTTATTAAAATGCTAAAACCACCTTCTGGCGGCTTAGGCGGATTATAATTTATTATTACACTGCCTCCGGCAACAGGAATTGGGGCCGGAGGTGCTGCTCGCGTAAAAATAATTTCATAGGTTGAATTTGAATCATCTTCAGCCGTAACAACAATATTAATCGTGTTTTCATCGACGGCTAAATCAATATTAACAGAATCTCCGCTAGCAACAGCTATATCATTTACTGTGATCGTGGCGCCGTCGTCATTGGCGGTTGGAGTTATGCTAACGCTATCTATAGCATTAGCTACATTGGCAGTATAATCAAAAATGTCTGCAGTAAAAGTTGGGACTAGGGTGCCCTGATTAACAAAAAGATCACTTAGAGAAGAATCTGAACTATCTAAAGCTCCTGTGCCAACAGTTATGACAAAACTTTTAATATCTGTGAATGTTTGAGTTTCAGAAAATGTGTCCGTTGCTTTAATGATGAAAGTATATTCACCTTCATCGGTTGGAATTCCGGTAATACCTCCCGTCTCAGCATCAAGCGAAAGACCGTCTGGTAGTTCTCCAGAATCAACCGACCAAGAAAGAACGCCTTGGGTGGAAGTAGCAGATAATGACGAAGAATATGATGACCCAATCGTGCCATCGGGCAAAGAGGAAGTTGTAACTTTTACGAACTTCCAAATGAGCACGCGGTTATTCCCGTTATCGGTCATAAAAAGCTGATTGTTAAGACTATCATAATCCATGCCAAGTTCTATCCAGCTAACCTGATATTGTGATGTGCCAGAATCTCCAGAAATAAAATCAGACTGACCGATAACGGAAGAAGCATTCATATAATTAGTTATACCTTGTGACAAATCAAAAATTAAAACACGATTATCATTATAATCACCAGAAAAGAGACGATCATTTACCGAATCATAGGCTAGTGATTCAGCGAAATAACGCGATGCCTCTCTTTGGCTTATAGTATCAAAGTTTGCCGTTTCAAAATCAGGCTGACCCAAAACATATGAAGCCGGCATGCCATCAGTAATACCGGAGGCGAGTTCAAAAATTAAAAGACGATTATTTCCATCATCATTTACAAATAATCTATCGTGCAAATCATCGTAACCTAACGCCCAAGACCAAGACATTCTATCTTGAGTAGTTAGGGGGGTAGTTGAATAAAAATCAGCTTGCCCAAGTACATGAGCGGCTTCCATATCGTTAGTGATGCCAGAAGAAAAATCAAATACTAAAATACGGGGATTACCATCAGCAAGAAATAATAATTTATTATCTGAGTCATAAACTAAATTCATCGGCCAATTAAAATCATTTGATGATGCGTTATCCCAGTCCTGCGTGACAAAATCAGGTTGACCAAGTACATACGTGGCCTCCATGCCATCAACAATACCGGAAGAAAAATCGTAAATTATAACACGGTTATTATCAGAGTCTGCGACAAATAAAAAATTATTACCCGAATCATAAGCTAAACCAGTTGGCCAAGCAAGCCCGGCTTGAGTAGTTGCAATCCCTTTAGAAAAAAAATCAGATTGCCCAAGCACATGATCTGGAATATAATCAATTAAATTATTATTATCGTCAAGATCATATTGAAGAATACGGTCGTTACCACTATCAGACACAAATAATCTATGGCTACTAGCATCTAAAGTAACCCCTTCTGGATAATTAAGCCCTAAATTATTAGGGATTGTACTACTAGCATTATCGGAATCGCTTGTGGTAAATGTCGGATCGCCTAACTCATCAATTTGGCCCAAAACGTCAAAAGCAAGATATGAAGGAGATAAACCTTCACGCGTAACAACAATCGTATAGGTTGAAGTTGTAATCTCATCCGTAGCTGTTACAACAATATTAATTATATTTTCTCCAATTGCAAGAGTAATACTAGTTGGTTCTCCACTATCAACAGACACGCCGTTTACTTTAACTGTAGCGCCAAGATTAGTTGCGGTTGATGTAATATCTATGTTTGGATA
>JBAZFW010000024.1:0-12639 GCA_041653215.1 Patescibacteria group bacterium | reverse complement strand
TGCATCCATTTCGGCGAAGGAGCAATTTTTATACCCTCAACACCAATCCCCATATAGCGCGGACATAAAGAAAAATTTTCAATCTTAACATCAAATTTAAAGGTTGTTTTTTTAGCTTTTAAAGTCCCGGCTTTAGGTTGATAAGTTTTAAATTTAGAATTTAAAAATGCTGAAATATCGCGCGCCATGCCATAGTGCGACCATAAATCAGCGCGATGGGTAATGCTTTTATTATCAACTTCAAAAACAACATCATTCAAATTTAAATAATCGCTAAAATTCTGTCCGGCTTTAGCTTTGTCTAAAATTAAAATGCCGTTATGATCAAAGCCTAAGTCCAATTCATCTTCAGCACAAAGCATGCCGTTCGATTTTACTCCTCTAATTTCGGCTGGTTTTATTTCTAGACCATTCGGCAATATCGCCCCGACTAAAGCTACGGGAACTAATTGATCGGGTTTTATATTCGGCGCGCCGCAAACAATTTCTAATTTTTCTTTACCGATATCAACCAAAGCCAATCTTAATCTATCCGCATTAGGATGCGGCTTAACTTCTAAAATTTTTCCCACAATTACATTTTTATATTTCTCAGCCTGCGCTTCAACTTTTTCCACTTCTACCGTATGCATAGTTAATTTTTTCCCCAATTCTAAAGCCGACACTTCTTTAGGAATATCAACAAAATCTTTTAGCCAATTTAAACTTAAATACATAGTATTGTCATTGCGAGCGTCAGCGAAGCAATCTCACGAACATAAATCTTCGCTTAAATCTCGCCATTTTTGATTAATTTTTTTTATTAACTCAATTTTTTTCTTTCTTGAACCGCCTTTAATTTGTTTCTCTCTAACAATTGCATCATTAATATTATTAAATACTTCACAATAGACTAACTTGCCTGCCTTATATTTAGCTGTAAAACTTATTTTATTATTTTGATTTTTATGTTGGTTGTTTCTATTTAATATATTATTAGTCACACCGGTATAAAATATATTATGTGTTTTATTGGTATTTATATAAACAAAATAATTTTTCTCCTTTATCATATACATTATTTAACCAGAGATTGCTTCGTCGCTTCGCTTCTCGCAATGACAGAATTTTTAAAACTGCTTAAGAAATTTTAAATCACCGCTATGAAATAACCTAATATCATTAATACCATATTTTAACATAGCTAACCGATCTAAACCGTAACCGAAAGCAAAACCTTGATATTTTTTCGGATCAATACCGCCGGCGCGTAAAACGTTAGGATGCACCATGCCGCAACCAACAATCTCTAGCCAACCCGTTCCTTTGCATAGACGACAGCCTTTACCACCGCATAAAAAGCAGGAATATTCGCCATTAGATCCAGGTTCAACGAACGGATAAAATTTCGGGCGCATTCTAAATTCAGTATCAGGGCCGAATAATTTTTTACCTAAAACTTCTAAAATAGCTTTTAAATTACTAAAATTTATATCTTTATCTATCATTAAGCCTTCTAACTGATAAAAAGTATGTTCGTGGCGAACGTCAGTCGCTTCATTTCTAAAACAACGGCCGGGCACGATACATTTTATTGGCGCGCCATATTTTTGCATGGCTCTAATTTGCATAGGCGAAGTTTGCGTGCGCATTAGCATATCATACTTGTCCTCCGAAGCTTTAGCGGAGGAGGGCTCGCATCCTTTCTTTTTATGATCGATATAAAAAGTATCCTGCATGTCGCGCGCCGGATGATAAGGCGGGATATTTAAAGCCGTAAAATTATAATAATCGCTTTCTAATTCCGGTCCATCAAGCACCATAAAACCAAGCGAAGAAAATAAATCTTCAATTTCATTTTGTAAAATCGTTAGTGGATGCAAATGCCCCTGTTTAATTTCTACGCCAGGCAAAGTCGCATCAATATAATCAGCCTTAGCATTTTCACCTAAATTAATTTTAACTTCTTCGAATTTATTAATTAATTCGATTTTTATTTCATTAGCTAGTCTGCCTAAAGTCTTTTTTTCTTCCACGCTTAAATCAGCCACGCTTCTTAAAATTTTCGTTAACTCGCCTTTTCTGCCAAGATACTTTATTTCTAAATCACGCAAAACCTCTAACCTTTTAACTTCGGCTAGTTGATTTAAAATTTCTTGCTTTAATTTTTGTAATTTAGATTCCATAAGTATTATTTGTCATTGCGAGGAGCGAAGCGACGAAGCAATCTCACGAATTATAAATCTTCACTTAAATCTCGCCATTTTAGATTAATTGTTTTTATTAATTCTATTTTCTTTTTTCTTGAACCGCCCTTTATTTGCTTCTCTCTAGTAATCGCATCATTAATATTATTAAACATCTCATAATAAACTAATTTATCTGCTTTATATTTAGCAGTAAAATTTTGCTTATTTTCTTTTATTTTATGATAATAATTTCTGTTTAATAAATTATTAGTTACTCCAGTATATAAAACTAAATTCCATCTATTGGTGTTTATATAAACATAATAACATTTTTCTTCCATATTCCTTATTAATCATTCGTGAGATTGCTTCGCTCCGATGACTCGGAGCTCGCAATGACATCTATTTTAGTTTTGCTATAACTTAAAAGAAAAAATTCTAGGGCGGATAAACCGATTATTAAAATAGCTAAATTTAACCAACTGAATAAATTTCGTGAAAGCAAAAATAAAGCTGCTATAATAAAGCCGGCGAAAAAAAATGACTGGCGAAAAGCGATCTTAACTGTATTAATAACTAAATCATGTCGAAAAATTATAAATCTAACAACAAAACCAATAATAGCGGTAGCGCCGCTGATTAATAAAAATAAAGATAAATAAAACAGAAAAAAACCAACGCTATTAGTAGTTTCCGGGTTAACCGTAAAAATAATATAACCAAACATAACGGCGCATAACGCCGTCATGAATAACATAACTAATAAATATAAACGTAAAGACATGGGATTAATTTTCAATTCTCAATTTTCAATTTTCAAAAAATGACATTGAAAATTAGATTATTGATAATTCATTGATAATTAATAATTTGTAAATTGGTAATTAATAATACTTTAACATTTTATGGCTAAATTTTCAACCCCATTAAATAATTTTTTTCAAAAATTTTAAACGGGGCTAACCTCTAAACTCGCAAATTTCTTTAAAATCGCACCAAGCGCATAAGACTCCTGGGTTAGCTTTAAATTTACCCTGCTTTATTTCTTTAATAGTATCAATAATCTTAACTTTTATTTTTTCTAAATCTTTGGCCGAGCCAATAAATTCAACCTCGCTATTATCATCAAGATAATAAAAAGCCAAGGTTTTAACTTCTTGTTTAAATAATTCCTGAACGGCTAATTGATAAATTAATAACTGCTCTTTATCTTTAAACTCAAGCTTATCCTTAGGTTTGCCAGTTTTATAATCAACTAGTTTTAAACCTTCTCCGGCTTGATCAATCCGATCAATCGCGCCACGCACCACATACGAATCTTTACCGTCAGTAATTTTAAGATTAAAGCCTTTTTCTAGAAATAGCGCTGACGGCCAGTTATCTTTATATTTTTCATAAAAACCTTTTAAAATTTCCTGACCTTGTTTTTTTCTTTCCTGCTTTTTCTTTTTAGATTCAAACCAATCATCAACCCAGCTTTCTTCATAAAATTTTAAAATTTCTTCAAAAGTAATATTATCTTTTTTCTTATTAACTTTATTATCAAATAAGCCAGCCTGGCCTAAACCTTTTTTCTCATTAAGTAAAATAAATATTTTTTGCAAAGTTGAATGCAAAGTTTTACCGAAAGAAAATTGCTCTTTGCCCATAGTAGGAATTTTTAAAATATGGGCAAAACGATATTGATAGGGGCAAGCCGAATAAGCCGCTAATTGCGAATAGGAAAAATGAGTGGGTATAACTATATTATTATCGTCTTTAGTATTCTTGGTTTTTTTAGAAATTTTTAATTTATCATTTGCTACTGATTTATTTTCCTCTAGTGGTAATTTCTCATTTCCGATTATGCCTAATTCTATTAAAAATCTTGACGGTTTCTTTTTAATTTTTCCGCCGTAATCCGCCGCCCAAGAAAAATATAAACCGATTTTAGCGCGCGTCATAGCTACATAAAATAAACGTCGCTCTTCCTCTAAATGCACATCGCCCTCTGGCAAAATTTCTTTAATTAAAGCGTCCGGCAAACTTATCTGCTCATTTCTCGCTATAGTCGGAAAACGTTTATCCACTAAATTAGCGATAAAAACATATTTAAATTCTAAGCCTTTAGCGCCATGAACGGTTAAAATTCTAACGGCCTCGGGACCGACTTCTAAATCAGATTCTAAAGCGCCTTCTTCACCGGCCTCTATTTCTAAATTTAATTCAGCTAAAAATGCTTTAACGCTTTTATCATCCGAAGAACTTTCAAAATCTTTAACTCGTTTTAAAAATTGGTTTAATAAATTTATGGCTTCAAGATTTTTTTGATCGCCTAAACGACTTAAATATTTTAAATAACCGCTGTCATTCATAAAAGCTAAAAGAACTTCGCTGATTGTTTTTTCTCTAGCTAAAATTGAATGTTTAGAAATTAAAGCTAAAATCGGTTTTATTTTATTTTCTAGGTCGCTGGAAAATTTTAAAACACTACCGCTATTTATAACTTCAAAAAGCGACCAAGCTTTTTTATTAGCTAAATGATTAAAATTTACTAATTCTTCGGAACTAAAATCAAAAATCGGTAAACTTAATATACGCCATAAAGCCAAACTTTCATGATAATTATCTAATAATTTAAAATAAGATACTACATCCATAATTATCGGTTTAGCGTAAAGACCGCGCGAAGAACCGAAAATAAAAGGCAGCCCGCGGCGATCAAATTCAGCCATAAAATCATTAGCCGAATCGTTAGCGCGCACTAAAACCGCAAAGTCGTTTAGGCTAACGGTTTTATTTTTATTCTTTAGTTCAATTATTTTATTTGCCACCAGTTTTACTTCTTCATCTAAATCAGCGCCTTGTAAAACTTCAATTACGCCAGCGCCAGAATTTTCAGCGATTAACTTTTTACTTAAATTTTTATCTTTTTTAAATTGCCATTCTAATCTATTCGGATTGTTTTGCTTAATAAATTCATAAGATAAATCTAAAATATTTTGCTGGCTGCGATAATTTTTAGTTAAAACTATTTTTTCGGCTTTCGGATAATCTTTGGAAAATTGCAAAATATTAGACATGGAAGCTCCGCGAAAACGATAAATAGACTGATCGTCATCGCCCACAACCGTTAAATTATTATTTGGTTCAGTAAGAAGTTTTACTAATTCATACTGCGCCCAATTAGTATCTTGAAACTCATCAACTAAAATATATTTAAACTGCTTTCTATATTTTTCTAAAATCGCCGGGCGCTCGCGGAATAATTTTAAGGTGTAATTTATTAAGTCGCCAAAATCTATAGCGCTATTATCTAATAATAATTGTTGATAAACATGGTAAGCGTTAGCGATTTCATTAACGCGTGCGACTTCCTGTTCTACAATTTTGTCATTGCGAGGAGACCCGTAATCGGGTCGACGCGGCAATCTATGGTTAGAATCCGAGTACGTGAGATTGCTTCGCTCTCTTCGGTCGCTCGCAATGACAGACAATTTTTTACTTTTATTTCCGGATAACATACCATCTAAATTCTGCTTTAGCCCATCGGCATAGTTTAAATAATCAGCCGGAGAAATATCCTCGTCTTTAGCGCGAGAAAAATGTTTTAAGAGAGCGCTAATAAATTTAGTCGGATTACCTAAGGGTCGATAATAGTCTAATTCAAATTTATCTAAATTCTTTTTTATTAACGCCCATTGTTCAAATTCATTTAGTAATTTAAAATCTCCGGGTAGCCCTAAACTTAAACCATGCTCTTTTAAAATCCGCTCTGAGAAACTATGAAAAGTTGAAACCCATAAATCAAAATAACCGATAGGTAATAACGACCCAACACGATCTTCCATCTCCGCGGCCGCCTTTTCCGTAAAAGTTAAGGCTAAAACTTCGTCCGATTTAGCTAAGCCCTGCTCAATTAAATAAGCGATGCGCTGGGTAATAACTGTAGTTTTACCGGTTCCTGCTCCGGCTACAATTAAAAGCGGACCGTTTTTATGCAAAACTGCTTTTAATTGTTCTTTATTAAGATTTTCTAATAAATTATTCATGAATTAAATTTATTAACGATAAAAAATAACACTAGAATTATTATTAAATTCGCTCGTTAAATATCTAATTATAACTACACCCGAACCACCGCTGCCGCCAGCAGGAGTCGAAGAAGCTCCTCCACCACCACCGCCACCGGTATTAGTTGTTCCGGAAGTAGCCGCACTTCCTCCGTAGGCTCCAGCTGTCCCTCCTCCACCAAGCCCCCCAGAAGCCCCTATTGATTGCCAAGCGGCACCACCACCACCACCACCATAATAAACAGAAGAACCTGAAATAGAATATGCCAATCCATCACCACCACTACCTCCAACAGAAGAGGCCCCATTACTCCCTATTTCTCCAGCTCCACCACCTCCGCCAGCTCCAGGAAAATTAGATACATTACCATTGCCCCCACTATAACCTTGTGAACCAATGCCGCCAGTCCCGGCAACAGCTGGATAACCACCAGCGCCACCACCACCACAACCACCATCAGAACCATTTCCACCATTATAATCTCCTCCGGCTCCACCACCAATTGCCGTAATATTATCAAAAACAGAATTTTCTCCATTTGCAGAAGAAGCGCCGCCATCACCAACAGTTACGCTATATTCCTGAGCAGAAACAGAATGACTAGATTCATAAACAACTCCTCCGGCTCCACCACCACCAGCTCCACCATGAGGATTTGCTCCGTTGCCTCCTCCACCGCCACCGCCAACAACTAAAACTTCAATATTACCGCTCATTCCAGCCGGTACTACAAAATTAAAATTTCCAACCTCTTTAAAAGTATGAATGGTATAAGCTCCATCAGTTGTTATTTCACCACCAGTCGGGCTTCCAGCAGAATTAGTGCGAAATACTACCGGAGAATTATTAGAGGCGAAATCACTGGTTAAATATCTAATAATAACTATACCCGAACCGCCTTTTCCTCCTGCTTGAAAACCAGCTCCGCCACCGCCACCGCCCGAACCAGTTCCATCCGTACCAGCCGTTCCCGCCGTATCTCTCCAACCGCCATGACCGCCAATTCCGCTTCCTCCGTCTCCGCCGCCGCCACCATCATAACCACCGCCTCCACCACCGGCCGCATAATAAGTTGGCGTTCCGTTTATACTATTAATTGTTCCGTCACCGCCATTACCCCCTTGGTTGCTAACTCCATTAACGCCAACTGAACCGGAACCGCCACCACCGCCGCCCCCCAAACCACCACCGCCTGCTCCATTTCCACCATTACTACCTTGAGAAGGAATTGTTGCTGGAGTATTACCAGAACCTCCGGTTCCGCTAAAACATTGTCCGCCGCCGCCAGATCCACCATTACTGCCAGGCGTTCCACCGCTACCGCTTGGACCGCCGCCAGCTCCGCCGCCGGCCGCAGTAATAGTAGAAAAAATACTACTTTCACCATTGCTTGCCGACCCAGAATTACCAGGCCCGCCAGCTCCGCCATCGCCAACTGCTACATTATATTCTTGAGCAGCGACTGGAAAAGATGAAACATATCTATAACCGCCAGCTCCGCCACCGCCAGCCGCATTTCCGCCACCGCCGCCACCGCCTCCAACAACTAAAACTCCAACATTGCCGCTAACCCCGGTCGGAACAGTAAACGTTCCGTCAGAAGAAAAAGTATGAATTGTATAAGCGCCATCAGTTGTGATCTCACCGCCAGCTAAACCACTAATAGTCCCCTTAGTGCGAAAAACAAAACTATTATTAGTAAAATCACTAGTTAAATATCTAATAATAACAATACCTGAACCGCCGGCTCCTGCCACAGTATTGCCGCTAGAACCACCGCCACCATCACCCGTGTTTTCAGCGCCAGAAACACCTGCTTTATATACTCCATATGTTGACCCATCTCCACCTTTTGAATAAGTAACGGAAGATCCAGAAATAGATGAAGCAAGACCAATACCCCCTATACCAGGAGTATTATTATTAAGACCATCTCCGCCAAGTCCGCCCATACCTCCACCTCCGCCAGCAGGATAAGGATTTAATCTAAAATTTCCGTTTCCTCCTCCGTCATAACCTTGTGTTCCATGGCCACCATAAGTTTGTGCTCCATCAAAATAATATCCTCCTCCGCCACAACCGCCAGAACCAGCATTTATATTTCCTCCATCTTTACGAATACCGCCATATCCTCCACCTTCAGCTGTATGACCATTAAAAGAACTATCTCCACCTTTGCCCGGTAACGGCGACCCGGGATAACCAGCCCCAGCAGTCCCACCATCTCCAACAACAACACTTTTAGAACCAGCCGTTATAGTTTCTGTTCCGGTTAGCAAACCTCCGCCTCCGCCACCACCTGCCGCACCTCCGCCACCACCTGCTACTATTAAATAGTCAATATTACCGCTCATTCCGACCGGCACTTCGAAAGCAAAAGTTCCAACATTTTTAAAAGAATGAATTGTATAATCGCCATCGGTTGTGATTTCTCCTCCGGTCGGCGTTGTAGCATTATAGGCATAAGCGACTTGATCGCCGAATTCAAAACGCAAAACATGATTACCGGCTTTTTTAGTATAATGAACAACTTTGCCATTGCCGGCGCAAGACCAATTTGGATAAAAAATAACATCGCCAGTTAAAATTTGCGGGTCTCTTTTCTCGCTATCGCAAAATAATGACACAAATTCATCATCATCTATTGTCGCCTGATCATTAGGAACAATTTTTAAATCTGCCGTGCCTTTTGTAGAAAATTCAACTTCCCAATTTTCTCCTTGTTGAGGATGCGAATGAATATTTAAAACAACTACTTCTATGGTCGGATCTAAAACTACCGGATATTTGGCTTGATCCAACCATTTTTGATTTGGCTTTATGGTAAAAAATCCGTTATCGCTTAAACTAGCTTCAACTTCTTTAGTAGAACTTTTTTTGTTGTTAGCATCAATTAAAAACGGCGCTGGAATATCAAAAACCCGATAAAGCTCATTATCTTTTTTACCTTTAACATAAAAAATAAAATTTCCTTCACCGTCTTTTACAACATCGTAAAAAGTTAAATCTATCTGATAAGCGAATTCTTTGGGATGCCCGGGCTGTTTTAAAACTATATCTTCTTTAAGTTTTTCCTTTTCTCTTGTTTGAAAGACGTCGGTATTGGGAAAAGCGTCAACATATTTAATAACATTATCGCTTAATACTTGGGCTTTAGCCTCTAAAGCGCCTAACGGCACGATAGAAAATTCATGATTAAATAATTTTATTTTTAATTGTCCGTTATAAAAGGCGGGCTGTGATATTTCAAAAACAGATTTATTATTAGTAAGAGAATTTTCTTCTAAATCAATAAAAACACTATAAATTGAAGCGCCTATGGCAAAAACAAAAATAGCCATAACAAAAATAGAAAGAATATTTATTTTCTGTTCTTTGGTAATTGTAAAAATTGATTTTAAAAACTTTTTCATCATTTGTCATTGCGAGCGTAAGCGAAGCAATCTCACGAATTATAAATCTTCACTTAAATCTCGCCATTTTGGATTAATTATTTTTATTAATTCTATTTTCTTTTTTCTTGAGCCGCCTTTTATTTGTTTTTCTCTGCTAATAGCATCATTTACATTATTAAATATTTCATAATAAACTAATTTATCCGCCTTATACTTAGCAGTAAAACTTTGTTTATTTTCTTTTGTTTTATGATAATAATTTCTACTTAATAAATTATTGCTTACCCCTGTATATAAAACTGAATTCCATCTATTGGTGTTTATATAAACATAATATTGTTTTTCCTCCTTCATATTCTTTTTCGTCATTCGTGGGATTGCTTCGTCGTTTCACTCCTCGCAATGACATAAAACCAAAATTTATAACTTCAACAATTTTTCAAATTCTTTTTTTTCTTGATACGGTCCGATTACGGCTAAATTTAATTTCTGATTAACAAAAATTTCTTTAGCGACACGGCGAATATCTTCGGCGCTAACTTTTTTTATGGTGTTGTAATATTTTTCCGGAGTTAAAATTTTATCTTTTTTATTTTGCTCTTTAAATAAAATAGCCTGCCGAGCGTACCAGTTAGCTAAACTATCGGATGATTCAAGATTTAAAGTTGTGCGGCCAATTAAACATTGCTTAACGCGATTTAATTCTTCGGCGCTAACTAATTTTTCAGTTATTTTTTTATATTCACTTAAAATTATTTTTATAGCCTCATGTAATTTATCTATCGGCACTCCGGCCTGAGTAGTTAAATAACCGGAGTCAGTGTACGGCTCATTATGAGTTCTAACGTAATAAGCTAAGCCACGCCGCTCTCTTAACTCGGTAAAAAGCCTAGAGCTCATAGTCCCGCCTAAAATTATAGAAATAATTTTTGCCGCCATTTCATCTTTATGGTCATAGCCATAAGTTCTAACGCCGAGCGACAAATGCGCCTGATCGGTTTTTTTATAAAACAAATTTAATTTAGGTTTAATTTGTTCGTCGTTAGTTTTTAATTTTTCTTGATAATTCTTTTTAGAAAGTTTTTTAAAATACTTATTAATCAACTTTATGCCCGACGACTTAAAACCTCCGGCCAAACTAATAACCATTTTATCAGAACTATATTGCGAATTAATGTAGTTTAAAATTTGTTTTCTATTTAATTTTAAAATTGTTTCTTTGGTGCCAATAGTATCTCGGCCGGCCGGCGTATCGCCATAAAGACATTCTTCAAACAAGTCTTCTATATATATAAGCGGATTATCAAGATACATATTAAGCTCTTCTATTATTACCCCTTTCTCGCGATTAATTTCTTCTGCTTCAAATTTTGAATTTAATAACATATCGCTTAAAACATCTAAAGCTAATTCAAGTTGGCTGGCTTCAACTTTAACAAAATAGCCAGTATATTCTTTGCCGGTAAAAGCATTAAATTCTCCGCCCACTCGGTCTAATTCCGAAGAAATCGCCAACGTAGTCGGACGCTTAAACGTACCCTTAAAAAACATATGTTCAAGGAAGTGGGAAATACCGCTAATTTGCTTATTTTCGAACCTAGAGCCGGTCGCTACCATAACTAAAACCGTTATAGTTTTAGTGCCGGAAATCGGCGCCGTAATTACTTCTAATTGACTCTTTAATCTGGTTATTTTGTACATATACCCACACACTTAATATTAATTTTATATTTTTATCCTCACACTTAATGTAAATTAGTTTATATTAAGTGTGGGGGTAAAAATAAGCTGATAAGCTAAGAGCTAATTTTAAGCTATAATTAAATAAAAATTAACTAATTAATAATCATTAATTAGCTAGCCTGTTATGATATTAAAAATTCAAAAAAATATTTAATTTAAGCTATTTTTTAAAAATTTTATTTTTATATGATAAGGCAAGCTTGGGTTTTACTTTAATATTAAAACAAATTTACTTTTCATATTCCAATATAGCCTGAAGAACTTTTGAGTCCGCCTTTAATGGCTCCATTAACAAAACTTGGGCTCTTACTATATCCATTGTGCCGTCCGGGCCATGAGTTTCTTTGCCTCGCTTAACTAAAACTAAATTACCGGCTTCATCAACTGTTTTTGAGTTGTCTTTTTCTTTAACTTGATTGTAGTTGTAATAAACATTATCCATTACCACCGGATCGGCTTTAGTATCGGAAATTTGGCCATAATAAGTTTCGCCATTTACTAATTTAACCGCATACCAAGTTTGAGTTTTATTTGCTCCGCTAAACCAACTTTTATTTTTAAAAAATAAAAAGTAAACTGCGGCGCTAATTATCAAAACCGCTAAAACAAAAACTACGAGTTTAATTAAACCTTGATAAGATTTTTTAATCTTAGGCTGATTAATTTTTTTAAAATCCTTTTTTGGTTCAGTAGAATTTTCTTCGTTATAAATTTTTTCTAGCGGCGTAACCGTATTTTTAACCATAGCGGCTTTCCCGCCTGCCGGCGAGGCAAGTCTTTGCCGTTCCATTTTACCTCTAAGATCTACTGTTTGTTGAAAATCTGACATATAATTTATTTAAATATTTATTAATTTTATTCACCCGCCCCATTCTCCGCTGGCGTTTCTTGGTCGGTTGTGTCTGGTAATTCAATTATATCAACGCTGGTTGGTTCGGTGATGGTTGGGGTTTCTGGGGTGGCTGGAATTTCTGGTTCAATGGTAGTTGGTTCTGGTTCGGTTTGGGTTGCAGTATCAGGAGTTTCAGTTGTATCGGTTGAGGTTGAGGTTTCAAATATCTCTGGATGGGTAGCTACATAATCATTATAGATTTGAGTTAAATTGTCTGCCCCGCTAGTTGTTGATGGGTTAGAATTAGTTTCCGGCAGGTTAAAATTATCTGGTGTGGGTAGTTCTCGTTTGACGACTGGCTCATAGCCAGGGAAAACCGTGGAGGCTAAGTCTAAAGTAATGCCAACTAAACCGCTGTATTCAGTAACTTCAATTCGTTTAGCTTCGC
>JBAZFW010000023.1:0-12907 GCA_041653215.1 Patescibacteria group bacterium | reverse complement strand
CCAGCGCCTGGACCGATATCAACCAGCCAATCAGCTTCTAGCATAGTCGCTTCGTCATGTTCAACTACGATTACGGTATTGCCTAAATCGCGTAGTTTTTTAAGCGTGCCAATTAATTTATTATTGTCTCGCTGATGTAAACCGATAGATGGTTCATCTAAAATATAAATTACGCCCATTAAAGCTGAGCCGATTTGTGTAGCTAATCTAATGCGCTGAGCTTCGCCGCCGGATAAAGTATTAGCCGTTCGCCCAAGCGTTAAATAATCCAAGCCGACATTAGATAGAAAATCTAAGCGAGCGCAAATTTCTTTTAAAATTTGAGTAGCGATTTTTTTATCGCGCGCGGAAATTGTTTTTGAGTTAGTTAGTTCGTTAAAGAATTTTTTTTCTTGGTCAATAGTTTTTGATGAGATGTCGTAAATTGACATGTCCGCAATTTTTACAGCCAACATTTCCGGTTTTAAGCGTTTGCCGCCGCAAGTCGGGCAGACTAAAACTCTCATGTATTGCTCAATTTCTTTTCTAACATAATCTGATTCGGTTTGCTGAAAACGGCGCTCTAAGTTAGGAATAACGCCTTCAAATTCGGTAGTTAATTCGCCGGAAAAACGGTCGCTTTGATAATCAACGTTATAGTTTTTTTCGCCCGAGCCATAAAGCACAATATCTAATTGTTTTTTAGTTAGATCTTTAATCGGAGTATTTAAATCAAAGCCTTGGGCCTCTGCAACCGTTCCTAAGATACGCATCATCCAGCCTTGTCCGCCAGCCGTGCTATGAGCCCAAGGGCGAATAGCGCCTTGAGCCAAGGTTAAATTAGAATTAATAATTAATTTTGGGTCAATTTCTAATTTTGTGCCTAACCCAGAGCAGTCAGGGCAAGCGCCATGCGGTGAATTAAAGGAAAAATTGCGCGGTTCAAGTTCTGGTAGATTAATACCGCACTTAGAACAGGCGGAAAGTTTAGAGAAAGTAATTTCGCGATTTAATTCTTTTTGTTCATTTTTTATAAGAGAGGCAGAAATGGTAACTAGACCGTTGCCTAATTCCAAAGCTTTTTCCACGCTCTCGGTTAATCGCGCTAAATCTTCTTTGTCTTTGCTAACAGTTAATCGGTCAATCACAATTTCTACGTTATGTTTTTTTTGTTTGTCCACGTTTAAATCCCGAACTTCTTCCAGCGAATAAATAACCTTATCATATCTTAAGCGAGAGTAGCCGGCTTTAGCTACGCCGTCTAATAAGCCTTTATGCTCTCCCTTTTTGTCTTTAATTAAAGGGGCTAAGATTATAATATTTTGATTTATAAAGCCGGCGGTAATTTGGCTGATGATTTCATCAATCGACATGGGTTTAATTTTGTCACCGCAAGTCGGACAATGAGGCACGCCGATCCGAGCATAAAGCAGGCGCAAGTAATCGTAAATTTCGGTAATCGTGCCGACGGTTGAGCGAGGGTTATGCGAAGTTGATTTTTGGTCAATGGAAATAGCCGGCGATAAGCCGTCAATAGAATCAACATCAGGTTTATTCATCTGGCCGATAAATTGTCGGGCGTAAGCGGATAAAGATTCAACGTAACGGCGTTGACCCTCGGCATAAATAGTATCAAAAGCTAAAGACGATTTTCCCGAACCGGATAAGCCGGTTAAAACCACTAATTTATCGCGTGGAATTTCTATGTCAATATTTTTTAAATTATGAACGCGAGCACCTTTAATTTTGATTGAGTTGGACATAGATATATTTGTCATTGCGAGCGACCGGAGGAAGCGAAGCAATCTAACGGATAATAAGTTTTAATAAAAGTTTTCTGTCCGTGAGATTGCTTCGTCGCTGACGCTCCTCGCAATGACATAATTTTATTTAAAACAATGCAATCAATTATACATTAAAAAAGTATTCCTGGCAAGAAAGCAAGGAAAATAAATTTTAATTGACGAAAAATAGATAGTGTGTTAATTTATTATGTTCATTAGTTCTTTAATAAAGGTTTGTTTTTTTAACTAATTTTCCATAAAAATTAGCAATAAAATAATTTAATAAAATATAGAGGAGGAAAAAGAGGTGAAGAATAGAATTATTGTTATAGTACTTATTGTGATTGGCGGAATTTTTTTGTCTCCGCTTTTTTGTTTAGCCGAAGATGATACATTTATTGGCAGCATGAGTTTTAAAGAGGAAATAGCTAGACAAGAAAATTCGGCCGTATCAGAAGTTATCAGTTTGGACGACAAACGTAAAAATGAAATAAAAGAGATGCAAAAATTTATTACTTTATTTATGCTCGGCGGTATCGCCAGCGGAGTTATTCATGAAGTGAGTCATATTGTAGTGGCGCGCGCCGAAGGTGTAAGATTAGATTTTATAGATGATGGAGGGCAACTTAGTTTTAGACCTTCTACAAAATCAAAATATCGTAACATTGCTATAGCGGGTTTCGGAGCGCAAGCTTTAGGCCAAGAATTAATTTTCGCTACAGACACTATCAACGCTTTTACCGTAGGCTACACCGCATTTTACACTATTAATAATATAGCTTATGTAATTGCCGATAGTGTTTGCGAGGGCGGCTATGGAGATTTTAAATTCATGCGCGAAAATGGCATGAATACTGATGTCGCTAAAGCAATATTGTTGGCGCATACAGCTTTTACCATATACAGGCTTTATAAAAATCCCAAGTTTATGCCTATTATTGGTATGAATAAAAATGAATTTATGGTGGGTATGACCTTTGAATTTTAAGTGAATTTCAGCCCGGGAACATTTATGTTTCCGGGCCTTTTTTATTTAATTAATGAAATATTTATAATATTAGCTTTGTTGAAAGTTTTTATAAAAGGTGATAGGGTAATAATATAATTTTTAGGCTTATTTTATGGAAAATTATCTATTTATTTTGTTTTTTATTATTTTAACTTTAGGTTTGGCTATAGTGATTTTTTTGCTAATGAAACGTAAGGATGGGGGCGATAATGAAAAATTGGCGGTTATGAGTGAGAGATTAGCTATGATCGGGGAGCAGAATAAAGAACTTCGGCAAACCATAGATAGTAAATTATCAGAAACTCATCGGGCGACCCAAGAACAAATTAATCAAACCATAAGAACGGTTCAGGGAATAAGCGGACAGTCAGCTAAGCAAATTGCTGATGTTGTTGCCGGGCTTACAAAATTAGAAGAGACTAATAAACAAGTAGTAAATTTTTCCGCCCAGTTGCAAAATTTACAGGATATTTTAAAAAATCCCAAGCAGAGAGGAATTTTAGGGGAGTATTATCTTGAAACGCTTTTAAAAAATGTTTTACCGCCAGGAAGTTATGAAATGCAGTATAAATTTAAAAATGGAGATATAGTCGATGCGGTAGTTTTTGTTAAAGATAAAATTATTCCGATTGATTCAAAATTTTCTTTAGAAAATTATAATCGTTTAGTAGAAGAAAGAAATGAAACGGAAAGAGCGCGACTAGAAAAAGTATTTGTTAATGATTTAAAAATGCGCATAAAAGAAACGGCAAAATATATTAAACCGGGAGAAAAAACTATGGATTTTGCTTTTATGTTTATACCGCATGAATCAATTTATTATGATTTATTAGTAAATAAAGTTGGCATGCTACATGATGAAGATACTAATAGTTTAATTCAGCGAGCCGCCGGAGAATATAAAGTAATTATTGTGTCGCCCACGTCATTTTTGGCTTATCTGCAAACCGTTATGCAAGGGCTTCGCGCTATGCAAATTGAGGAAAGCGCCAAAGAAATAAGAAGCGGAGTTGAAAAATTAGGCAGACATTTATACGGTTATGATGAGTATTTTAAAAAAGTTGGCTCTAGTTTATCAACTACGGTAAGCCATTATAATAACGCCCACAAACAATTTAATTTAATTGATAAGGATGTGGCGAAAATAACGGGCGGAGAAACAAAAATTGAACCATTAGCCGTTGATAAACCGCAGGTTGAATAAATTATTATGAATAACAGCATGGAAAATAATTCTAATTTAAAGGAGGCGATCATAAAAGTGATTGCTTTTTTTAACATGTTTGATTATCCGCTAACTTTAAAAGAAGTTTGGCTTAATTTAAGTTTAAAATGTGAGTTAGTTGAAGTAATGAAAGTATTGGACGATGGAATAGATAAGATTGAAAACAGTAATGGTTTTTATTTTTTAGCCGGTCAAGAAAAAAATATTAAAGAAAGATTGAGTCGTTATAATTTTACCGATAGAAAATTTAAGCGCGCTATGTTAGCTTCAAAAATTTTTAAATTTATTCCTTGGATAAAAATGATTGCGATTGGCAATTTACTCGGCGCACATAATTTAAAGGATAATAGTGATATTGATTTTTTTATTATTACCGAAGATAAACAAATTTGGCTGACTAGATTTTTTTGCGCCGGCATTACTAAAATATTGGGTTTAAGGCCGCGGCCAGGTAAGTCGCGCGATAAAATTTGTTTAAGTTTTTATGTGGGCGCGAAAGCTATGGACCTTAGCGGATTAATGCTTAAAGATAAAGAAGCGTTGAATAATAATGATATTTATTTTATTTATTGGTTAGCCGGGTTAACGCCAATTTTTGATAATGGTGGAGTTTACGAAAAATTTGTTAGCGCTAATTTATGGCTAAAAGAATATTTACCTAATTGGCAGCCGGTTAACTCTTTAGATCAAAGGCGGGTTAAGCCAGTGTTATCAGAATTTTATCATGATTTAGCCAGTTTATTTATCGGCGGGCTAGAGCCGCAATTTAAAGAATTACAACTAAGATGGCTGCCGGCACAATTAAAAAATTTAATGAACCAGGATAGCCGAGTAGTGATTAATGATCAAGTTATTAAACTGCATGCGAATGACAGGCGAGAAGAATATCGCAATAAATTTAGCGAAACCATGAAGAGGTTAATGTAGAATTATGAAATATTTTTTTAAAATAATTGAATACGGTTTATATCTAGTAGTTTTTTTATTGCCGTTACAAACTCGTTGGATTATTAAAGCTGGCTTTAATGAATATCAAACGTATAGTTTATATGGAGTAGATATATTATTGATTTTAGTTTTATTACTATTTATTGTTAGTAAGATGGCTTCGTTTACGCTAGTAACGGCAGGCGAAAAACACCCTAATAATAGAATGATTTGCTGGTTTTTAGGCGGATTTTTATTAATTTCAGGTATTTCCGGTCTATTAGCGGCTAATAAATTATTAGCTTTATATAAATTTAGTTGGTTAATATTAGGCGTGGGGTTATTTTGGCTTATTGCGAACGTTAATTATGAAAAATTAAAATTGATTTACGCGATACTCGCCGGAATTTTTTTACAAGCGATTTTAGGTATTTGGCAATTTTTTAGTCAATCAAGTTTTTCTAACAAGTGGTTAGGCTTAGCTACGCATGATCCGGCGCAACTCGGCACTTCGGTTGTTGAATTTGTAGCCAGAGACGGTATCGGTGAAAGATGGCTAAGGTCTTATGGCGGGTTGGATCATCCTAATATGTTAGGTGGCATTTTGGCGATTGGGATATTATTATTAATCGGACAGATGGTTGCAAGACAAATTTTTAATGTTAAATTTTTTAAAATAATTAATTGGATATTTTTAGCAGTATTTTCCGTGGCTTTGTTTTTTAGTTTTTCTCGCGGAGCCTGGTTAGCGGTTTTAGCCGGAGGATTTTTTATGTTAACCAGTTTTGTAATTAGGCGAGATTTAAAATCACAGAAAGAAATGCTAACCGCTATTTTATTTTCCAGTATTTTAATTGGTGTTTTATTTTTTCAATACAACGAATTGGTTATAACTAGATTAACGGATAATTCGCGGCTAGAAATAAAATCAAAAGTAGAAAGAGTCGCTTCATATCACGAGGCTACAGGGATGATAAAAAAATATCCAATAACCGGGGTTGGTTTAGGTAATTACACCCTAGCTTTAAACCGTCAAATACCAAATCAAGAAAGTTTTTATTATCAACCGACTCATAATGTGTTTTTATTGATATGGGCGGAGACCGGAGTCTTCGGATTATTATTTTTTATTGGATTGATGGTATATCTACTTGCAAAATGTTTTACTGCTCGTAATAACGCGGTGGTTGCAAGTTTAATTGTATTGATTATTTTAATGTCTATTGACCATTGGCTCTTCAGTTTGCATTTTGGCGTATTATTTTTTTGGTTGATTCTAGGGATAGCAGAAAACGAAAAAGGAAAAAGTTTAAAATTTAATAATGTCGTTTAAAAAAGTATTTAGCTGTGGATAAATCAATCAAAAAATGTTTTAATAAATCGCTAAGCTCATGGCGATTTTTTGTTTATTAGATTTATGTTTGCGCGCGGTCAATTTTTCTTAAAAAGCAGTTTTAAAACTAAGCTTTAAAATTTAACCTAATGTAAGTCTAAAAGTAATAGCTATCTAATCAGTTTTGCATTAAAAATTGGTGGCATTTTAAAACATAAGATTAAAATAATAGTTTAAATATTTTAAATCAAATAAAACATATAATTTTCGGCGTTTTTATGTTATAATAAAGCTATAAAACTTGATAAGCATTTGATAATCATTAAAGTAAGTTTGCTCTAAAATTAAATAAACCCCACACCTTATTTAAATTAAGTTTTTTAGTAGCAAATAAACAAATTTTTTAACAAGTTTGCAAGTTAAAAAATTAATGAAAAGTAATTAAGGTGAGGGGTAAATATATTAATTATAGTTCCCGAGCTGAAAAAATAAAAAGTAAGCTCAAAACGATACATCCCCATGCGTCGCTCACAATCTGATGATTACAAAAAATTAATACCCTTGAAAAGGATAGCCGAGGCTAGTTCTTATAGTTTTGGCTATGTTTCTATTTTGGTGCAAAGAAAGAAATTAAAGGCTAAAAAAATTGGCAATAAATATTATTCAACTAAAGAATGGTTTGATCAATATTTAGGGTTGCATGCTCGGGACGAGAAAAGACTATCTTCGGAAGCGGTTCAAGAATTGTCGTCTAACGAAGTTTCTAATAAACAACTTATCTCCGAGTCTGTAGCTTCGGCTAAATTAAAAAGTCAGATTGATAATTTAGTAGATAGGGCGGTTAAGGAAAAATTAGCTAATAGAATTAAACAAGAAAAAATAGATTCTGTCGTTAAAAAGGTTGAAGAGGAAAATAAACTTATTCAAAAAAGTGTTGAAGAAAAAGTTTATACTATAAACGAAACTTCACCAAACAAGTTGGAGGAAATTTTAAATAATAAAATTATTACTCCTGAGGCTAAATTTATCGCTGACTTTGTTGAACCAGAAATCAGGCTTAAGGTTAAATGGCAAGAAAATTTACATCAAGAAGCTAAAGATTTTTTGACTCAGCAAAGTTCTATCGTTAAAAAAATAAAAACTGAAAAAGAATTTTTTTCTAGAAAGAAAAATTTAAGTTTTTCTCCTCGTTTATTTAAAACCGCTCTAGCCACTATTATTATTGTTTTAGCTTTAATTTCTTTAACTGTTTTTACCCCCAGTATTAAAGTTGGCGCTAATAAAATAATTAAAAATTCTTTATTAAATAATAATAAAATAATTCCAGGCGAAGAATTAGTTCAAGAAAGTAAGAATTCTTTAGATAGCTTATTTTTAACTTTAGCTGATCGCATTAGCGCCTCAAGCTTAAAATTAGAAGATAATTTTAAACGCCGCAATCAGATTTTAGCCTTAAAATTAGGCGCAGTAAAAGATCAGGCGTTATTTATTACTGGTTTTTGGCAGGGCCAATATCAAAAAAATGTTAATCCGCTTTTCCAATTAGCTAAAAATGAATTTAGCGGTTTAAATTTAGGTTTAACAATTTTGCCAGATGAAATTGTAAATTTTGGGCAGAGTAGTTTAGCTATTTTAAAAAGTTTTATAAATTATCAAGGTGAATCAGTCGGTGAAATAGCTTATTTGATACAAGAAGAAGTTAATTCTAAACCAGAACAAATTGAATCAAATAACAGACAAGGTAAGGTTGCTGGCGTATCGGAGACTGCCTCTTTTGCTTCTTCACCGATGCCGCGCCTTTTAGCTTTAGCCAATACAACTTCACGACGCGGACAAGAAGTTATTAATCAAACAAAATATAATGCAGGCGTAGTTTTAGAAGATTTAGCCTATCGACAAAAAGAATTATCTTTAGACTTTGGTCGTAAATTAGCCAAGCTTACTTTAGCTACGGCTAAAGGCGTTGGACTAGTTTCAAAAAGCGGCCAAGCTAAATTAGCCCAGGCGGGAAACGCAATTAATCAAACTAATAATTCAGCGCAACAAATCGGGGGTTCAATTCAAGAATATAATATCAACGGCAAAAATTATCTAGCTAACGAAGCCGGCCGTTCTTTATGGTCGCTTTCTGATCTGTATTCTAAATTTATAGATATAATTTTTCCAAAGTCTCTTAAAAATAAATATGCTAAATATTATTTAATTGAAATTGGTAGCGGTCAAGCCGGCACTGGACAGGCAGTTGAGCAATCTCCAACCACCACAGAAAAAATAGTTAATCAAACCACCATAGTTCAAAATAGCTCACCAGTAAGACAAGTAGTTGCCCCCACCCCCAAAAATCTCTCCATCATCGGTGACACCACTGTTGGCGGCGCATTAAACGTCTCTGGTGCAACTAAACTAAAAGACAAACTAACAGTTTCAGGCGCTAGCGAATTTCTAGGCGACGCGCTATTTAGTTCTGCTCTAACAGTTAAAGATCTAATAGTTACCGGCTCAATTAAACTAAACGGCGTTACTATCACCGACGGTTCATTAATCACCGGTCCGCAAATAGTCAACAACAACACCTATATCACCGGCACTTTCTCAGCCGGTCATACTGAAGTCCCGAGCCTAGGCTCTACCGGTCCAGTCGGTTCGCAAAGTCTATCGGCCGGCGAAGGCGGCCTAACCGTAGGCGGAGACACATCTCTAAACGGCGAGCATGTTTTAATCGCCGGCATGGTTGATTTAAACAATCTATTAGACATAGATCAAAATGGCCTGGCTCTAAGCGTAGGCGACGGCACTAACGATACTTTTACGGTTAACACCAGCGATGACATAGTTACGATTACCGGAAGTTTAAACCATTCCGGCATCTCTCAATTTAACGGCGATATGGATTTAAATGGAGCCCTAGACCTAGATGTAGCCTCAACTTCAGCTCTAACCGTGGGTGACGGCACTAATGATAATATTAGAATTGACACTATTAATGACATACTAAATTTTGGTAATAGCTCAACCACTGATCAGATGATTTTAAATCTCAGAGAATTAACCCTTAACTCCGCTAGCTCAACCACAGCTCTAACCGTCAGACAAGATGGCGACGGCGATATAATAAACATCTTTGATGGCGCTAACGAAGTCTTTACCATTTTAGACGGCGGGAATGTTGGAATTGGGACGAGTTCGCCATTAGCTAAATTAACAGTTGTTGGTACTGGCACTGATACAGCTCAATTAATTAATTTTTCTAACGGCGGTAATGTCCAACTTTTTTCTTTATTAGAAAATGGTTCAGCCACTTTTTCTGGAGTGCCGACCGGTTCTGGCGTAGGACAAGGGTCTCTATATATTAATCCATTATCAGGAGGATCGGGAGCGCCAGTTTTTAGTAGCTGGTCGGCAGAAGCGACATGGAATATAGCAGGTTTAGGAACTCTTCCTGTCCCAGTTTTAGCTGATTTAGATGATGATGGGGATCAAGATTTATTAATAGGTTTAAGTGATGGCGCTTCTTATGCCTATGAAAATACTGGGACTGTTTCATCGCCAACCTGGGCGGCTAGATCGGGTTGGGATGTACCGGACATAGGCGATGGTTTTGCTTTCCCAGCAACGGCTGATTTAGATAATGACGGCGATTATGATTTACTAATTGGTTCTCCAGACGGTACAATGTATGCTTATGAAAATACCGGCACAGCTTCTGCACCAACTTGGACGCAAAATTTAACTTGGGTTACGCCGGATCTTGGTAATTATCACTTTCCGGCTTTGGCTGATTTAGATAATGACGGCGACTATGATTTAATGATAGGCGTCTTAGGCACTCCGTTGTACGCTTATGAAAATACTGGCACAGTTTCAGTGCCAACTTGGACGGCTAAATCGGATTGGAATATTGCAGCGCCTGATAGCGCGGCATTTTTTCCCGCCTTTACTGATTTAGATAACGACGGCGACCAAGATCTATTTATTGGCGAATGGATGGGAGGAACTTATGGTCTTTACGCTTATGAAAATACTGGCGATTCTTCATCGCCAACGTGGACGGCTCATTCAAGTTGGAATATTGCCGATATAGGCAGTGTAGAAACTCCTACTTTTGCCGATTTAGATAATGACGGCGATCAAGATTTAATGTTAGGAGAAATGAATGGTACGGTTCATGGCTATGAACAAATATCCTCAGTTTTAGGCAATACTTTATTCGGTGTAGCGGTTAATAGTTCGGAAAAATTTAAAATAACTTCAGTCGGTGACGTAAATATGACCGGCGATTTAGATGTTGGGGGCGGCGCAAACGTAACCGAGAATTTAATTGTTAGCGGCAATATTGGCGCTGGAGTAGTTTTACCTTTAAATCGTCTTGATGTTAACGGAGGTGCGGTAATCGGCGCCGCTTATGCCGGTACTAGCACGGCCCCGACCAACGGTTTATTAGTTGAAGGCCATGTTGGCATTGGGACGGATAGCCCGACCGCGCTTTTACAATTAGGCGCCGGCACAGCAACGGCCGGGACTGCTCCACTTAAATTTACTTCCGGAACTTTATTAACTACGCCGGAAGCTGGAGCCATGGAATTTTTAAATGATGATTATTATTTAACCATATCTTCGGGTTTAGAATCGCAATATCCGCCGGCTCAATCAGCTACTTATGTAAAAGCAACAACAGAAAATGAGCCTGGATATATGGCTTATTTTGCTACTGACCCGACTAAATCTTTAATAGGCGATGACAATTATGACAACTGGAACACAGACGATGGTATAACTACCAATCAACGGTTTCATGTTGATTTAGGTTCGACTAAAACCGTTACTAGAATATATTATGAAAACGCTCATGATAGTGGTAATTATACTAATAGTGGCGCTAGAAATTTTACTTTTTGGGGATCTAATGAATCAAGCGCATTTGATGATTTAACTTATGGCGACGATGCTAATTGGACTCAATTAACCACTTCGGCAACCGAATTTGAACAACATATTGCAGCCAATACGCCAGATCCAAAATATATAACTGTTGTCAATGTAACTCCTTATCGTTATTATGCTTTTAAATTTGCAGATAATTGGGGAGCTTCTTTTATGGCGGTTCGCCGCATAGAACTGCAATCTGGTTCTAGCGGTAGTGGTAGCCCGAGAAAGGGTATTGTTTTAAATGATGGGGTTAATTTAGTTTCCGGACGAGTTCCTTTTGCTACTACAAACGGCAGACTTACTGATAGCAGCAATTTGGTATTTACTGGAACGAATTTAGGTATAGGAACATCTAATCCTTTGGGCATATTTGACGCAAGATATGGCCAAGGTGGCTTAGATGCTTATACAAAATTTTTATTACAAGCCGATGAAAATGATAATAGTTTTATTGATTCTTCTGAATCAGCAAATACTATTACGGCTTATGGCGATGTAACGCAAAGTTCAACTCAATCTAAGTTCGGGGGTAAAAGCGCTTATTTCGACGGAAGCGGAGATTATTTAAGTTTTCCTAATTCTACTGATTTTGCTTTTGGTACAGGAGATTATACAATTGATTTTTGGATTAATGCGCCATATCAAGAAAATTCATTTATATTAGGTGGAAGATCGGCGATTGGTCAGGTAGCTCTTACAACAGGCGCATACTGCGGTTCCACGCCAGGCGGGTTAAGATTTACATTAGGCGATGATGGATGTAATCAAATATATTCAACAACGGTTATTGCTGATAACACTTGGCATCATTGTGTGATTGTTCGTGAATCTGGAAATATAATTATGTATATTGATGGCGTCGAAGAAGCGACCTGGACAGACGCAAATGATTATACAAATACTACGGGAACATGGTTTATGGGAATGAATGATTGGGGCGGTGGTTCTTATAGTGAATATCTAACAGGTTATTTAGACGAGTTTAGAATTTCTAATGGCATTGCCCGTTGGACTTCTGATTTTGCTCCGTCAACAGAGCAATATGATGCCGGGCAAAGTGGCATTTTATTGGCTGACACTGGAAACGTTGGTATAGGAACTTCTTCACCTTTAACTAAGCTTTCTATTCAAGGCGCGGCTGGATCAGATATTTTAAATATCGCCTCATCTACTGGCGCGAGTTTAATGTATATTAATGCGGCTGGCAACGTCGGTATCGGAACAACAACTCCATGGGGACTTCTTTCGGTTAACGCTAATGGTTTAGCTTCTAGCGCGCCGCAATTTGTAGTCGGCTCATCAACTGCCACTAATTTAATTGT
The DNA here is from genome assembly GCA_041653215.1 of Patescibacteria group bacterium. GTDB lineage: Bacteria > Patescibacteriota > Patescibacteriia > Patescibacteriales > GWC2-42-12 > JACPHD01. The sequence goes on along the minus strand of JBAZFW010000023.1, from coordinate 402 downwards.
TACTAATAATGGATATGTTGGCATAGGTACAACCACGGCTTTATCCAAATTATCTATTTATGGCGGCTGGGATAGTCATATTACTTTACAAAGAAGTGGTAATCCAACGGGTCATATATCCGTTGGAACTAACACCATGTCTTTGTTTAGTGGCGATTGGGCAGGTAATGGTTTGTTTATTCAAAATACCGGCAACGTCGGCATCGGCACCACGTCACCCTATGCAAAACTTTCCGTCGCCGGAGATGTTGTTGCCGACTACTTCCACGCCACCTCGACTACGGCGACTTCTACGTTTGCGGGGGGATTACAGGCGGGTGGTTCGACAGGACTTTATGTTTTGCAGAATGGGAAGGTGGGTCTAGGCCTATCAAGTCCCACATACAAATTAGAGGTTCAGGG
>JBAZFW010000022.1:0-14812 GCA_041653215.1 Patescibacteria group bacterium | reverse complement strand
AGTTTGATAAAGGAGACAAAGAAACACGAAATAACATCATTAAGAAGTTAGGTTCGAACCAAAGAATAATTGGCAAAAACATTAGCATTTCTTATCATAATTGGCTTATTCCGCTCCGAAATAACGTTGAAAAATTTAACGCTGAAATCGCTAGGTTCGAACCGACATATTTTGGCGAAAATAAAAGAAAAAACGAGGCTTTAACCTCGCTTAATCTACGTTGGCTCCCGGGGTCGGATTCGAACCGACGACCAACTCGTTAACAGCGAGCTGCGCTACCGCTGCGCTACCCGGGAATAACTTTATATTTTAGCTACAAATAAAAAGGGCAAATTAATTAAAAGCTTAATTTTTCCCCTGCTCGTCCTCCAAACTTTAGCGAAGGAGGGCTACCCGGTAAAATATTAAACTAAAACTGCCCAAAGGCAGTTGTATTTGTATTATATAATATTTTTGAAATTAGTCAATATTAGCTTAAGACACATTATTGACAATTTAAAACAATTATGTTAGTTTTAATCAACTTGCTTTTTTACAATTTTTTTATTTAACCTTAACCTATCTAAAAAATAAATATCTTAAAAAGGAGGCCGACATGCCAAAAACTGAATTGCAATTACTGGAAGTTGAAAATTATTTCGACGCAGGTTTGACAGAAGGCCTTTTTGAAGAAGGTCTTGAAGAACCAACCACTGAAGAACTGGACATGATAGAAAAAGAAAATCAGAAAAAAATTATAAACGCAAACAACGAAAAGATTGAAGATGAGCCAAAAGTTAATGCTTTAAAATGGAAAACAAGCAATAAAGAAAAAAGTTGGAGCATTGAGACAAGTTATTTTAAAGATATTGGCAAGGTAAATCTGCTGAAAGAAAAAGAATTAATAAAATTGTTTAAGCTAAAAGAAAACGGGGAAAAAGCTGAGACAAAAATTATTAGTCTCGTTCGTTTCATGTTATCCTTGGGCAAAAAAAGAGTTTACAAAAAAATTAAAACTCGACTTTGCATTTACTTATTAGTTAAATTCGCCGCACCGCAAAAAAGGGGCGAAGAAGCTAAGAAAAAAATTGTTGAGGTTAATTTACGCTTAGTAGCTTCTATCGCCAAAAAATACACAGAAAACGGCTTATCTCTTTTAGATTTAATTCAAGAAGGTAGTGTTGGTTTAATCCGCGCCATGGAAAAATTTGATTATCAAAAAGGTTTTAAATTTTCCACGTACGCGACTTGGTGGATAAAACAAAAAATGAGAATGTCTTTATCTAACCAAACAAGAACCATAAGAATCCCCATACCGACGATAAGCCAATTTGATGTATTTGAAAAAACAGAAAATACTTTAAGTCAAAAGCTGCAAAGAAAACCAACCTCGGAAGAAATAGCTGAAGCGACTAATGAAGACATTAATAAAATAAGAGGATGGAAAGAAGTTAAAAGCCGAAGTAAAACTCATTACTTATCTGAATTATTGAAAGAAGAGTCGGAAAGTTGCCTCGGTGATTTTATAACATACCCGGAAGATGTAATCCCGTCTCAAGAAGATATGATTATAAAAAAAGATAGAAAAAATATCTGGGCTATTTCGGCTAAGGCTCTAAATTGTAGTCTAGAAATTGTTAAAATCATTGAGGAGAGAAACAACGACAAAAAAAGTTTAAAAGAAATTATGGGAGAAATGTCCATAAAAAAACTATCTACTAAAGAGCGACAATTGTACATTCTGGGAAGAAGAAGTTTTAGTACGCTTGAAGAAATCGGCGAAGAATTTAATGAAGCCATGCCTAATATGGGCATGGGGAAAACTCGAGAAGGAATAAGGCAGTTGGAAGCTAAAGCAATAAAGATTCTGCAACGCCAAAAATATAAAAAACAGTTGCAGCCTTTCTTGTAAAAAATGTTTTTCAATTACAAGCCGTCCGATAAAAAGGGACGGCTTTTTTATTTATTAATAACTTGACAAAATGACTAATTTATTATAATATAAATAACTAAATTGAACTTTTCACAATATAAAATAAAAAACACAATTAACCACTAACACAAGGAGGAAGTGGCATGAATTATTTACCGGAAGGAAAATCTGTAGTTATAAGAAATAAAGAAAACTGCGTGATAAAAGTGGCGGCCATTTGGCAGGACCAAAAAATACCTTTTATCATGAAAGGTAAAAAAGTTATTCGGGAAGATTATTCAAACCCGAATAAGCCTATGGTTCCTAACGATCATTATATAAAAATGTATCGCCAAGTAAGAGCAGTATTTAACGAAAACAAAACAAGGGCTAAGACCGAAGATCTATACTGGCTGGTGCGAGACCTTGATAAATGCGGTGTTACTATTAAAGGCAGAGGTAAGCTGAGAATAATCCGCTGGGATAAAAAAATTGGCCAAAAACCAAAGCTGGTTTCGCAAATAGTTGAAGATCTTGAAACTGCTATACGCATGCAGGATCATATCATCGACTGTTATCGTTCAACCGAAGAACCCTGCGGCGAACTCAGCAAGCTGGAAAGTATTGAAACGGTAATAACTGAGGCTAATCAGATACTTCTAAACTGGAACCAAACTGATGCAATCGAGAAAGAAAAACTTCAGAAGAGATTAATCGAAGTCGTTCTTCGGCTGGAAAAATGTCGCAATGAGTTCAAAATAAACACGAGAAATCAAATTGCGCAAATTTCCTATTTTAAAGACAGTTTGGGTCGGCCCAATCCAGGTGCTTTTGCGGCCAGGACAGTAACCGCCTTGAATGAGTTAACTGAAAGAATAAAAGAAATAAATATAATCGGCCCGCATATCGCCATGAGAAAGGAACTTCTTGTTTTGGCGGATCGATGGATAAAAAGTAACTTAAATCAAGCGGCCGGGGTAATTAATTTAATTACGAAACACAGAGTATTTAAAAACGGCCAAATTGCCAAATATGAACCGAAAATTATCATCCAGCAAATTGACCGTGCTAACATTCTGTTAAACAACGTAATCGTATTACCTCATTATCGTCTAGCGAGAAAAGTTCGCGCCGAGCTCAAAGAAGCTAAAAAATTGCTAAAGAAAAAAAGCTATACTGCTACCTTGGAGAAATTAAAACTTGCTCGGACGTTTCTGCAACAGGCCGCTTAACTCTTTCAGGAGGAAAACAATGAAAGAAATTATTAAAAACCCTCCGGTTCATGTCAGTAAAATCCCGGTAATTGAGCTTCTGGCGGAAATTAATAAACGTAAACTGACAGCGACCGTTACGATGTTAGCAAAAAAATTCTTGCCGGAAAATTGCGCTCATCGATTAAATAATTCTTTCCGCTTTGATTCTCTGAAAATAATTAGCGAATTATTGTTGGAAGAAAAAGAAATAAGCGACCTAAGGCATATTTGCCGCCGGTGCGAATTTCTTTCTGTATGCGACTTATACAGAAACTAAAAAAACAATCTAAAACCCCCGCCTTAATTAAAAGACGGGGGCTCTTTTTTTATAATAAATTATAATTTTTTAATAATCTCTTAATTTCTTAATACCAGCGTGCTTCTGAATTCTCTCTAAAGCCTTAGCTTCAATTTGCCTAATACGTTCGCGCGTAACATCAAACTCACGCCCTACTTCTTCTAAAGTATGAGCCACGCCATCAACTAAGCCAAAACGCATTTCCAAAATTTTCTGCTCTCTTGGCGTAAGATCGGCGATAGTTTCTTTTACATAATCTTTTAATAATTGTAAGGCTGCCGCTCGATCCGGCGTTACATTTTTTACGTCTTCCACAAAATCTTCTAAAGTTGAATCTTCGTCATCATCGCCGATAGAAGTTTCAAGCGAAATTGTATCCTGGGATATTTTAATAACATGTCTTACTTTATCAATATCCTCGCCCATTTCCGCGGCGATTTCTTCTGGCAATGGCTCGCGGCCTAAGTCTTGAATTAATTGCCTTTGCACCTGTTGAAATTTATTAATCGTTTCTACCATATGCACCGGAATTCTAATGGTACGAGATTGATCGGCTAAAGCGCGAGTAATCGCCTGCCTAATCCACCAAGTCGCATAAGTGGAAAATTTATAACCTTTGCGGTATTCAAATTTTTCTACGGCGCGAAACAAACCAATATTCCCCTCTTGAATTAAATCTAAAAGAGATAAACCTTTTGAGCCGGTAAATTTTTTAGCGATAGAAACTACTAAACGTAAATTGGCTTCAATAATTTTTTTCTCGGCTTCTTTATCCCCTTTTTCTTTTCTTTTTGCCAACTCGATTTCTTCCTCGCTGGATAAAAGCGGAACTTTACCAATTTCCCTTAAATACATCTGGATAGAATCAGCGCTTAACTCTGAAATGTCAAATTTTTTCTTTTCATTAAAACCGATGATCTGTCCGGTCTTATTTTTTATATCATCGCTAGCGCCTAAAAAACCGCCGGTATCTTCAATGATTTGAATGCCATTTTTTTGTAAAGCTTCTAAGGTCAATTCATAATCATAAATATATTCTTCAATCTCTGGGAAAACATGCAACAATTCTGTTTCCGTAAGAAAACCGCGCGAACGACCCTTAACAATCAAATCTTTAATTTGCTCTTCGGTCGGCTTAATTATAACATGCTCTTTTTTCTCTTTCTCTTTTAATTTTTTAAGCGCTTTTTTTTCTTTGCTTGATTTCTTATTAAATTTCGGCTTTTTAAAAATTTTCTTATACTTTATTTTTTTTGCTTTAACCGCGCTTTTAACCTTAGGCTTTATTTTTAGCCGTTTTACCTTCTTTGTCTTCGCGCTTTTATTTTTTTTAATGATTTTAGCCATATTTAAATTTACCCCGTTAAATCCCTGCGGGAGGCAAAGCCTATTTAACAGGGTGTTACTTTATCTCTACTGAATTTATTTCTTCGGTTAAAGCTTTATGTTCTTCCATTAAAGCTTTAAATTTTTCATTTTTTTCTTGACTGCTGATATTTTCTTTTTCTAGAGTAGCAATTATTTTAGTGATTTCACGACGGCGATTATTTAAATAATTCACCCTTAAAGTAGACATGATATTTATTATTTCGGCTCTAACCTGCTCCTCGCTATAATCATAAAAATCTTTATCAGCTAAAAGAACCAGCCTGTCTAATAAGTTCAAACACTTATAATTATCAGGCTGGCTATCCGTTTGAACATTGCTATCTTGAGTAAAGTTATCAGCATTGCTTAACCACTCTTTTAAACTAAGATAATTTATTGCCAATTCAAAATTTCCCCCTTCTCGAGTCCATAAATCTATAAGCTTATTATAATAAATAATTAAATTTCTGTAAAGCAGTTTATTTGATTCGCCAGCTAAATCTTCCGGCCCAATATGATTAATCACATATTCTAAATGCGAAGGGAATCTTAATACTAAAGCCAGAAGCAATTCCGAAAGCATTTGCTCCCTACTCGGCTTTACTTGGTCTAATTCTTTTGATGGTTGATTTAAGGGTTTGCCTGAAAAATTAGTCTGACTTTGCTTTTCAGTAATCTTTTTTAATTTCTCTCTTAAAGAATTTTCATTAGCATTAATTTCTTGACTTAACTTTTTAAGCCAAAAATCTTGTTCTGTTTTTGAACCGAATTTAGCGATAACCGGCATAAGTATTTTTTCCGCTTGATTTTGACCTTCGTAATCATTCAAATTTAATTTAGCAAAAGTTTTATCAAAATAATATTGCATCATGGGTTTAGCGTTTTTAACCGCTTGCTGCCAATTTTCAGGATTATTTTTTATACATTCGTCAGGATCCTTGCCTTCGGGAAGTTCAATTACTTTAATATTCATTTCCGCTTGCATGGCTTGAGCAATCCCGCGTTCAGCCGCTAAATCCCCTGCCTTATCCATATCAAAAGATAAAAATAAATTATTAGAATAACGCTTAATTAGATTTACTTGATCCGCAGTTAAGGCCGTGCCTGAACTTGCGACAACATTATTAAAACCATTTTGCTCTGCCATTATCGCATCCATCTGGCCTTCCACTAAAACAACTGCGTCCTCGGCTTTAACCGCCATCTTAGCTTTATCTAAACCAAATAAAATTTTTGACTTATCATAAATCATGGTCGCCGGAGTATTTATATATTTCCCCATTTTTTCTTCCTCTTCTTTTTCTTTTCTAACTCGAGCGGTAAAACCAACCACATTGCCATTAATATCATTAATAGGAAACATAATGCGACCTCTAAAGCGATCGTAAAAACCAGGGGCTTTTTCTTTTTTAACGCTTAAGCCAGCTAAAAAAATCTCGTTTTCTCCATAGCCCCTGCTTTTTAAAAAATTGGTTAAACTATCCCAAGTCTCCGGGCTATAACCGATTTGCCATTTTTCTATAGTGTCGTCAGTTAAAGCTCGATCGCGTAAATATTGGCGCGCGCTCTCGGCCGCCGGACTGTCTGTTAAAACTTTATGATAATATTTTGCGGATAATTCTAAAATATCCAACAAGGTATTTCTTTTTGAGGTTAACGCCGGATCAGCCTTTTTTAAAACCACTCCGGCTTTTTTTGCGAGCAAACGTAAAGTTTCAATAAAAGTTAAACCTTCAATCTCCATAACGAAAGAAATTACGTCGCCGCCTTTACCGCAACCAAAACAATGCCAAATCTGTTTTTCCGGACTAACCATAAAAGATGGGGTTTTTTCCCGATGAAACGGACAGTTAGCGCGAAAATTCAAACCAGCCGCTTTAAGCGGAATATATTCGCGAACAACGTCAACGATATCTAATTTTGATTTTATTTCGTCTGAAGGATTAGTCATAAATCAATTATCAATTTACAATTACCAATTATCAATAAATTATCAAAAATTAAATTTTCAGTTTTTTTGAAAATTAATAAATTGAAAATTGTTTGAAAATTGAAAATTGATACTTGAAAATTAAAATCTTTATTAATCAATAACACTAACACTTTACTTTAATTATTCTAAAATATAAAATTGGTTTTGGCGTAACCCTTTATTCTTGCCATTTCCTGCTCTACTAAATCGCCATCGTATTCGGCGTTATGCGCGTGCGCACCTTCATAACTAGCCTGCTTTTGATCTAAATGCAAATTTAAAATTACTTGATTGCCCTGCTCTTCAATATATAAATGAAATCTAGGATAAAAACCGCGATTAAAACGACGCACATAGCTTTCCTGCCCAGTATTTCTATCCATTAAATAAGCATATCCAGCCTGTCTTAATAATTGCTCAGGCGCTTGGTCTAATGTATTTTTGTCTAATATTAGCTTCATAATTTATAAATATAATCTTCTACTGTTGATTGTATCATAGTTTAAAAATTTAATTAGGTCAAAGGGTAAAACTATGGTAAAATAAAAATAGTAATTTTATTCAATATGCCTCAAATCTATTTTTTTTCGCTCTTAAGCGTAGTTATAGTTTCTTTAATTTCCCTAATTGGCGTTTTCACTTTAGCCATACCGGAAAAAAAATTACATCACATAATAATGCTTCTAGTAAGTCTCTCGGCTGGCACACTCTTGGGCGATAGTTTTCTACATTTAATACCAGAAATGGTCGAATCGGGGCAAATTAATTTATCAGTTTGGCTTTGGCTTCTAAGTGGAATTTTGGTTTTTTTTGTTTTAGAAAAAATTGTCCACTGGCGTCATTGCCATATGGAAAGCACAACCTTTCATCCTCATCCGGTTGGAATTATGAATATTATCGGTGATGGCTTGCATAATTTTATTGACGGCATGATTATTGGCGGATCATTTATAGTAAGCCCGCAATTAGGTTTAGCTACAACCTTAGCCGTTATAGCTCACGAAATACCTCAAGAAATTGGCGACTTCGGCATCTTACTTCATGCTGGCTATAGCCGAGGTAAAGCAATTTTATTAAATTTTTTATCTGCCATTACCGCGATTTTAGGCACCTTATTAGCTTTAATTATGGGCGCTCAAGCGGAAAATTTTACTTCGTTTATTATCCCTTTTACAGCTGGCGGCTTTATTTATATCGCCACCGCCGACCTAATTCCAGAATTAAAAAAAGACACTGCGCCAACTAAATCATTATTTCAACTTCTTCTAATTATAATCGGCATCGGCATCATGCTAGTTTTAAAAAAAATTATTGATTAATCAATTATGCCAAAATTAAATAGTCAAGTTTATAGAATTTTAATTTTTACAGTTGGCGTTATAGCCACAATCTCTTACCGGCTAGTCATAGTTTTAAATCATTATAGCCAATTTTGGTTAGAAGTTTTTTGGTATATTGGCACCATCGGCTTTATTTGGTATTTCGCCCATCGCTTCAATATAGAAAATCGCCGCGATAAACTTATTGAAAAACTTAATCTAGTTAAAAAAATAGAAGACGGTCAATCATTTAATTCTGAAGATAAAACCGCCTTGCTTTATATTTTAAAAAGTTTGGAAACTAGTTTAGCAAAATGGAATTATATAGCGATTTTCTTTTTTTCTTTTTTAGCTATAGCCTATGCGCTTTATGTTGATTTATTATCAATAATAAAATAACAATTTTAAAATAAAAAATAGCGGCCGAAAAAGTCGCTATTTTTTATAATTTTTATTATATCTATTTATACCTCTTGGCTTTTTTGACTTATTAATTCTTTTAACTGCGGTAATATTTTTTTTGTCGCTTTTTCACCGGCTAAAATTTTATCTTGGCCATTAACAAACTGATACCAATAATTTTTACCAACATCTATGTTTATAGCTATATCGGCATTTACCATATTAAGAAGCGCTAAATGATGGCGCAAAATATTTAATGAATTATTAGCAACATCATACCAGCCATGTTTTGATTTCTCGTTATAATAATGTTTGTCTAAATTAACGGCAATAACAATATCAGCTCCCATATCTCTAACAATTTTTGCCGGTACGGGAGAAGATAATCCGGCGTCAACCAGCATTTTTTTATTTATTTCTACTGGTTTAAAAATTAAAGGCAATGAAATACTCGCTCTAATTGCCGGCGTCATTTCGCCTTTGTTTAAAATTACAATTTCTCCAGTTTTTAAATTAGTAGCTACAACTGAAAAAGGAATCCTGCAATCCTCAAATTTTTTTCCTTTAATATAACTTTCAATAAATGTTTTTACTTTTTCTCCGCTGATTAATCCTTGTCTTAAATATGGATCAACTAAAGAAAAAATTTGGCGCCAATTAGTGTCTTTTACTATCTTTTCAATTTTATTTATATCTAATCCAGCCGCATAAAATCCGCCCACCATAGCGCCGATACTTGATCCGGCGATAAAATCAATAGGAATATTATTCTCTTCTAAAACTTTAATAACGCCAATATGCGCTAGCCCTCTCGCGCCGCCACTACCTAAGGCTAAGCCAATTTTAGGTTTACTAAAATTTTTCATAGCGGGCAAGTCGGGTTAAGTACCCCGAACGTCAAGAGTTATAAGAGTATTTTAGCATATTTTTTCATGACTCACAAAGGCATGTGGGTCGGGGTCTTCTAAAAAACAAATGGGACAAATGAGACACTTTTAAAGGATCTTAAAAGTGTCTCATTTTATGTAATTATTCTAATCTATTATCTAACTGCTCTTTTATTATTCCAGTAGGAGTAGATAAAGGAACCTGAAGATTTTCTTCGGTAAAATGAAAAGAATCTGATATTTTTTTATCAAAACAATTTTCAAACATAAATCCCAAGCCGATCTGGCATTCCTGCCCAATGCTCCAAAAAGCGACTTTTTCACGGTCGGGACTATAAATTATATAATTAGCATAATTTACTGGACATAAAGTTTCTCCTAAGTCTTTACCATCACCGTTTATTTCCACTCGATAATTGCCTTTAAATTCCGTGGAAATTTTAGTTTTGTAGCTGCAGCCTGGGCCGAGTTTTGTTTTGATAATTTTTTCAAGCTCGTTTTTGTCTTTCACATTAAAGATAACAATATGCCAAGGTGTTGGATAGCTATAAGAGCCATCGTATTCTGGTATAAAAGTATTTTCTGTTTTTGATATTATTCCAGTCTGTTGATCTCGAACTAAGCTATATTTTTGGTGCAAATAAAAATTATTGCCCTTACTTAATATTTGATTGGGCAGTAAAATTTCTGATGATGGCAGGGTTTCTGACAAATTTCCCCATAATTGATTGTCGACCGACAGGGATGGATAGCGAAGGGTAAAACTAAATTCATCATTTTTGTAATCAAGCCAATCAATTAAATTATTAACATTACCGGATTCATTGATAGTCCAAATTACATAAAACCGACTATATTGGCGCCTGGTTAAAACAATAGCTTTGTCGGATGATTTATAAAAATATCCGGCTCCCAATTGTTCAACGAATTCATAATTCTGGCTTTTCATTAATTCTGTTATTGCTCCTAGACCATTCCGATTTTTGGTCATATATCGGTCGCCGTCAACATCCAACTTAATAATATCTTTCTGACTAAGATTCAGTTGCCAAGCACCTTTTAGATATGGGACGGGATTTCCTTCTTGAAAAATAACCGGTGCATAAAGCCAAGTCGCCAAAATAAATATTATTATCAACGTCAGCGAAAAAATAATTATCCCTTTTATATTATTTTTTTTCATTAGAAATGTCAGTTAGTATTTTATAACTCTTCACCAGCCAGACGCCGTCAGCCGATTCCCAATATTGGCTTAACCATATTTCGGCTTGCAGGCGTTCGTTTTTAAGCAACACGACGGCTCCATGGTTTCCAACATCAGTTGTCTTAACTGTTAATTCGTTTTTACCGTGACTCAAAGAAGTTAAGTCGCCTTTTTCCAATTCATTTTTAACCACGGCGACCGGATTTTTTCTCCAAACCTGGATGCCCTCATCGGCTAAAGTCTGGTAGAGTTTTAAAAATTCTTTATTGAAATTTTTATTAATATAAACTGTGCCATCATCATTACTGTGGAATTGAGCGATTTCCTTGTTTCTCTCTTCTTGGATTTTATAATTAAACTGGCTCGCCTTAATCGGCAAAAACACTAAGAAAAAAATAGCTAAAATACATAAGACGGTATTTTTGAAACCGATCTTACCCGCCTCTTTGTCATGGCGGTAAAAAATCCAAATGAATATGGATAAAACTAAAAATATCCCGAGAAGCGGCAAAAACGGAAAAAGGAAAAAAATCAAATAATCATTTTCCAAAAATCTTACCAAAAGACTACCAAAGTTATCCGTAAAATTATTTCCGGACATACCGCTACCGACCCAAAGAATGGCCGGAACCGTGAACATAATATACAACGGCAAAAAAGCAACCACTGAAACTGCCGCTAAAAAACCGGAAAGAGGCCGACTGATAGATAATAAAAATTTTTTCATAAATGCGTTATGTTAATTATAAATTTTCTGCTCATATTTAATCGAATTTAAGCACAATATAAAATATCCCGATTAGTGATAAAACAGCGGCGGAAATAACCAAAGCGGCCATGGTTTTCCGGCTTGCCATTTTTTTGCCGAACAGAAAAGAAATCAAAAAAACAGCGGCTAGCCAAATAAGCAGGTTTAGAAAAAATATCGGCCAATCTCCGGCTGGCGGCCAATCGTGGCCCATCGGCGGGAAAGGATATGTAAAGATCTTTAAAGGAAACCCGCCGGTCGCGAACGGCTGGTTAATATCAATATTCGGTAGCCGGCGGTAAGAAAAAAATAAGCTTAACCAGTTAAGTATCACACCAAGGCTGATTATTGAAATTATTTTGTTTTTCATGCTAGCCAAAATTAATTAGTAAAAAGTTCGGTCGTGTTCAAATAGTAAATAAGTTTTCCGCCGCTTGAAAGAATAATTCTCATTGTCGGATATGGGGACGGATCGCCCATTAATCCTTCCGGCAGTTTATAGCTCTTGTCTTCCCATTTCCATTCGTTGGCGGCCGGATTGGCCGCTCCTTTTTTGCTGGAGATATATTTTAGCTGAATGTCGGAGCGTAATAAAAATTTTGTGTGCTCAGGATCTTTACTTAGATATGCAAACATTGCCTGCTCGATCTGATCTTTAGTCTTTAGTGGAATTTCCAATGAGCCATAGTTTGAACATTGCGCCCGCCTCTTTTCTTGCATCGTTATCGGGTCGCCCTGTTGGAATTCTTCGGGATAGACGATACCGATCTCCACGACCTGATTGGTTTTGATGGTTACCTGATATTGATAGACTTCGCATCGGTCATTGATGAAATTTTTTTGCTGGAAAATATAAACCGGACGATCCCATTCCGGCGGCGTATCAGCCGAAAAACCGCCGCCACCACCGATTTCTTTAACATTGCTAAGAATGGCAAAATTGGTGGGGTGGCTATTCTGTGATATATATTTAAATTCTAAATTTTGATCTCCCATAAATGTTCTGATCGCCTGTGCCGTTTGGGCGAGTTCGCTTTCGCTCGGAGGATTTTCGTTTACAAAGATTCTGCCGTCTGGTGTCTGACACTGGTCTGGATAATGCCTGATGACTGAAAAGCCCGCATCGGCGCATTGCTGATAAGTTGTGATTATTCCCGTTCCGAAATTATTATAAGTTTTTAATGAGGTTAATTGTCCCGCAAACCAAAAAGTCGCGCCGGCCAAGCCTATCACGGCGATCGCTCCAACCGTCGCCAGAATTTTTTTAAATAAAGATTCTTTGCTTAAATATAACACTAAGAGAATATAACAGATAATTCCCAGACCAAGAATAATAATATAAGGAGCAGTGGCGATAAACCGGACATAATGCCAGCCGACATCCTGAAAAGCCACCTGGACGGCCGTGGCATTACTAATAAACACCAAGGATAAAAAAGTGTTATAAGCCCAAAGCAGATAATTTTTTTGCGGATTTTTTGTCAGCTTCTTGCTGACCAAGAAAAATATGGCTAAATACAAAATGATAAAAAAACTGGTTACCGGAATTTCAAGCTTCCAGCGTCCGTCCGGCGGAATGGAAAGCAAAACATAATAAATATTTGTTCCCAGTAAGATAATCGCGCCAAGTAGAAATGATTTTAAAAATGAAATCTTCAAATCCAATTTAAATTTTTTGCTAGGAAAGAAAACCTGGTTTACTCCTTTAATGGCGATGCCCAATAAACCGCCGATGAGATACGCGACGGCTAAAGTCAAAGTAGTGTCCGGACCGTTTCTGTAAAGCAGACTGGTGTGGATAGAGAAGTGAATGCTCGGATTGAGGATAAGATAAAGAATGAGATTATAAAAAAATACTGAGACGAAACTGAAAAAGACTGAACCGGCTAAAATCGCAGGCAAATAATCATAGCTTCTATTTTTATTTTGTATTAAAGCGGTTATCAATCCGGCTGCAATCGGCGCCAGCATGGAAATTATAATCCAATCAGGTGAAAAAGCGCGAATATCGTCAATATTTAATGATAGCAATAAAAAAATGAAGACTGCCAGCGAATTAAAGGTTATTAATTTTTTCATAATATAAAAATTAATTAATAAATATCCAAGTAATCAAAATGACCAATAAAGGCATGAACATATAAATTAAATTCCATTTATCTTCCTTAAAGGCTTTTTTATCAAATTTATAAACATAAAAAGAAAAAACGCTCCAAAGGAAAATTATCGCCAGATTCATTAGTAGATTAGAGGGCTGGTGATTCATTTTAAACATAACAAAATCAAAAAACATTTCATGCGCATATCCCTGGATCAGCTGGAATATTGAAATACTGAAAATTAAATAAGCTAAGTTTATTAAAATAATTTTAACCTTTTTAATTTCGCCCATAATTGCGATCTCTTTGCCGGCTTCCGGTTTTTTATCATTTTCCCGCTTGTTAAACTTTTTCTTAAAAAATAAAATAACCAAGCCGATTAAATAACCGACTATAAAATATTGGCAAACGCCAACTATAAAAATAAAAATAGTTTGAGGAACAATAGAATCATTTGTAAAAAAAGGAGTTAAAATGGAATTGCCCAAAACGGGCAAAAGAATAGAAGCGGGCATATGAAATACCATCATTCCCCAAAGCCCTTCCTCAAATATACCTGGATATGGATGCATTAATCCATAAATCACAAACCAAACCCAAAAAATCAGATCAATAAAAGCGAGCGTAAGGCCGCTGATTATGGGCAGAGACAAATTGTTTTTAAATATTTTTATCATTTTTTTGCAAACACAAGTTTAAGGCAGACATAAATTCCAAAACCGATAATGGCACCAAATATATTCAGCAATATATCGTCAACATCAAATACGCCCACCTTGAATATGCCTTGGATAATTTCCAACGCCGTGCTAATAATAAGAGCCGCAATCAGGACGGATTTCCACGCGGACGAGCGGCGAAGCAACGGCACAAAAAAACCAAGAGGAGCAAAGAGAAGAACATTTCCTCCGAGATTACGGATAGCTATATCCCAAGTAGGCTCGCCACCGATATAACTAAAAATGGTTTTAAACGGCACATAGTTCCCATTGACAATTTCAAACATTATGGCCGATGGATATTTAAAAATTAATAATTTCATCAGCACTATAAGGTATGCGATAAATAAAATGGCAATTGGAATTCTGTGTTTAATCCTCATAATTTAGATGGCAACCTTAAATTCTATTACGATTATTTCTTTTATCCAACAACAAGGTGACGCCTCTAATAACAATCCCGACCAGCCCGCCAAATATACAGACAACTGAGAAAAATAAAGCCATCTGTAAGTTTCCTAGAAAAATAAAATAACCATCATGATCATATTCAATTAGTTGCCATAAAATTACAAATACAAAGCTTGTCAAAAATGAGCCAATAATTAATTTGGGTAAAAAGTGATAACTTTTATTTTCATTTTGCACCAAT
>JBAZFW010000021.1:0-17094 GCA_041653215.1 Patescibacteria group bacterium | reverse complement strand
TTTTTTAGTAAACCCGTCATATGTTCCCTGCTTATGCTTATATATTCTATCTGCTAAATTAGATGTTATGCCTGTATATAATGTGCCATTTCTTTTACTTGTTATTATATAAACATAATATTGTTTTTCCTCCTTCATATTATATTAATCTTTGTGCCGTTAACTCCTGGATTGCGGGTCAAGCCCGCAATGACAATTAAAAATTTACTATCTTTATATTTTTTCCTTATAATTCTCTTCATATCTCTTCTTAACATCCGACCACGTAAATCGATGCGTTTGCGTTCCCTGACTTTCTACTGCGTAAGCCGCTACTACGCTGGCTAACCGTGCGCATTTTACTAATGGCCAATCCATTACTAATCCTTTAATAAAGCCGGCGCGGTAAGCATCGCCGGCGCCAGTTGTGTCAACGCTAATTTTCTTTTTAGCCGCCTTAACAATAATTTTTTTATTTTTATTATATATTTCTGAACCTTTACCGCCCTTAGTAATTACTAAAATTTCAACCATTTTTTTAAGCTCTGCTATTTTTATTTTTAATTTATTTAATATTAACTGAATCTCATAATCATTACCGATTAATATTTTAGCGCCTTCTATAGAATTTTTAAGTTCTTTAGCGCTATAATAAGCGACTTGTTGCCCGGGGTCAAAAATATATGGCGTATGATTTTGCTTAAATATTTCAGTATATTTTATCATCCTAGGGACTATATCCGGCGCGATAATAGCAATGGTATTTTTATTTGCTTTAAAATAAATTAATTGTTTTGCTCCAGAATGAAACGCGGTAATTTGATTATCATCTTTATCGGTTATAATAGAAGCGCTGGCCGTTAACTCATCTTTTAAAATCTTTACTCCGCTAATATCTATTTTATTTTTAAGCAGCCAATTTTTATATTTACTAAAATCTTTTCCGACAACGGCGATTAATTTTGGTTTCTCGCCGAGTATAGATAAATTATAAACGATATTTCCTCCGGTGCCGCCAAAACTTTCTTTAATACCATTAACCGTAAAAGATAAATTTAAAATATGCGTTTTTCCTTCTAAAATATGCTCAGAAAATTTTCCCGGAAAATCCATTATTCTGTCATAAGCTAAGGCGCCACAAACTATAATATTTTTTTTATTATTCTTCATGATTCAAGTTTCTTTATTTCTTCTTCTATGGCTTTACGTTCGAAAGATCCGATAGGATAACTAGCGACCATTTTTTTTAGTTCATTTAAATCTGTTGGTTTTTCATTTTTATCTTTAAAAAATCCTTTTGCGACTAAATCTTCCACTACTTTAACTACCGCAGGATCAATATCCTCTAATTGCCCTTCGCTCCAAATTTGTAATTTGCCGTTGAATTCCATTGGCACTTTTTCTTCAAAACCCTTTGGACTATTGGATGATAATTTTAATCTTTCATAAAATTTAATTATTGATTTTAATCTATCTTTTTCTGCCTGCGTAAGTTTTTTTATATTTAAAGAGTTAATAAAATATTGCTCAAATTTTAAAGAATCAACTGGTTCAGCCCCGACCTCGGATCTATAATCTTTAAGCCAATTAGCTAAAGTGCCTGGTATTTCTTTTCTATCTGAAATTAAATTTGTTTTTGTTATTACGGCCTCATTTTTAATTAAAATATTTTTTACCTCATTTTTTATTCTATCTCTCTCTTTATAGTCATAATAAACAATTAAATGTTTTTTAAAATTACTCCATAAATCATATCCTGGTATTTCCCATATAACTGCTAAATGGCTTCCCAATAATCCTAAAATTTCTTTTTCCGGTAAAGAGGCCAAACAAACAAAACCATATTTTACTTTTATGTGTTCATATTTTTTGTATAATTCTGGATCTTGTTTCTCTTTTTCCTTACTTAGTAGTTCGCTTAAATTATCATAAACATTTTTAGCCGTATCTAAATAGCCAAATTCGTAAATATCTTGAAAATTTTCTTCTAATATACTCAATTTTTCTAAATTTAATTCTACTGCCATATATTATTATTTTTTTATTTAAATACCGCGTTAACAGCATCGGGAGCCTTAATGGTCGGGCTCATTGATTTACCCTTTTCATTTGTCTTTCCGGTTAAGCCAGAAATAAATTCTGGCGCTACTCCAACTTTTATCATTAATTCAATATTTTCTTTAGTGGCCAATCTTGGTCTAGCGTTAGGATTAAAACGAGTCATTTGTTGGGCAAGCGATGGACCTACCGTTTTTAAAAGCGCTAAACCAAAATTATTCAAAACAAAATTACCGTCCGGAGTTTCGCCGCCATAACCTAACCTATTTAAACTTCTGGCTATGGCTTGTGGATCCATTTTAGCAATTTCAGAAACTGCGGCCATAGCTTGATCTTTATCTGAATTTTCTACATAACGGCCATTTTTTACCGTAAACGCCCTGGCAGTACCCCAATGATTATTAGCTTCAGCGGCATAAGACATTTTCATGCCAAACGCTTTGGCTTCTTGATCGCTATAACCCATATAATTTTTACTATTTTTATCAGCAATATCCCGTATTAATCCTTTTAAGCCTGATGCATCACTATTATACCCCATATTATTAAGCACCCCATCATTTTCATTACCGTCCTTAGCTAATTTTAAACCAATTGCTTCAAAACGTATTTTGTCTTTATTTCTTGCGGCATCTCTCATCATGGAATTTAATTCATCTCTATCCTTAATATGCTCAACTTTTTTCATTTCATCTGCTTGCAATTGTCCTCGTTTTGCTATAGCATCAAAATCCATAATAGGTTTATATTTTAAACCTTCATCATCTAATTTTTTAATGTTGTCTTTTCGGGCGCCAATTTTTGCTTCAAAAAATTGTTTAGTCTTTTTAGCTTCATCAATTTCATCAAGTCTATATCCTCGTTTACTAAGTATATTTTCATTTTCGGAAAATTTATTCATTTTATCTTCTTTTTGTTTAGTTAATTCTTCTAACTCATGAGTCGCTTGTCTTTCAGCTTCAAAATCATTATTTGTTTTTGCCTTTTCGATTGATTGTTTAGCAACATTTATAGCTTCTGCTAATTCTTTTATATCGGTAACTAACTGACGATTCTCATTTTGAAGATCTAATCTTTCTATTGGAGTTGCTGCTTCAGAAATTTCTTTAGCCTTTATATATCTTTCATTGTTTTCTGCAGTTTCTAATGCATCTTCCTGCTGCTTTCTTTGAGTATTTATATCAGTAATTTTTTCTTGCGCATTTTTACCTCCTCTAAATCTTTGTGCCCATCCTTTTGCAGTAGTAAGTTGTTCCCAAGCCGAACCCGGCGTTCCAGTCATAGCTAAAGCGCCATAAAGTCGACCTCGTTCCTGCATAACTTGAGCAGCTTTATCCATTCCTCTGCCATATCTCTTTGCCTGAATATCTTTTCTTTTTTCCTGAATACCATTCCAAACTCTACCAACATTTATATCTACGCCGGTCCCTTCATGTAATTTATCAACACCATAGCCTAATGCTGTTTTCGCCCCAAGCAAAGGAGCTTTAGCCATTAACGCCCCGCCCTTTTGTATTGCCGCCATACCTTTCCCGGCAATACTCGCGGCCATTCCGCCCATTGACTGGGTAACCATTAAACCGCCAATCAACATACCTATGGAAATTATAAATTTAATCATATTGTCTGATGATCCAGCTTGAGTTATAGCAGCAATTGCGTCTCCTGTGCCCGCTGGTGGCAAACCACTTATTAGCCCACTCGTCGCAGAAACAAACGATAGCCAAATAAAAAAAGCCAGTACCGGACCTACTATTACATTTTTAGAAAACTCGCCCCACCATTGCTGAGAATATTTCTGTCCGGCCGGAAATGCAGCCAACAAATAAGCCAAAGGTGACAAAACAATATAAACCCATAACATCACCATTCTCATAACTAACACAGCAATAATAACCGTTACTACCACCAAAGAAATAAGTACATAAATCAAAGCCAGCATATAAGAACCAAAAATAGAAAAACCATCTACGTCTCTGGCGTTAGTTGCATCAATCTGCATTATTTTATCAATACCTAACATGGTAGTTAAATTACCTGCCGCAGCTTCTCTAAAACCATTGACAAAAGTTAACATTATTACTTGAGCAAAATCTATAATTAAGCCGCAAATAGTTTTAGAAAAATTTATCAGTACGGCCATGATTAATAGTTTCGGCAATATTTTTTTCCATTGATAACTTTCTATTCTTAAAATAGTGGCAAAAGCAACAACTAGTAAAATTAGAATAAAAAACATATTGCATAAATCCCTAACAATTATCCAACCGTTAGTAACGGCCGGCGAGACAATAAAATCATTGTAACTACAAATCCTAATTAATATACCCATTAAACCTGTTAATATCACTCCTAGAGCACTAATAATTGCCTCAATTACATGGCCTAATATTTGAGCAATACTAACTCCCAAGGCAGAAGCGCTAACAAAATGTCCATATAAAAAACTACCCGATATTATAAATAATATTAGCCCTGGAAAAAAATATTTTTTAGTAAAAAAATTTATTTTCATTTAAAAATATTAACTTTTATAGAATTAATTATTTACCCGTAAAAAAACCTGTTACCGCATTCCATGCTATCCCTAAAGCTTCTCCTATATAACTCAATGGATTTTGAATGATATCGCACATTAAAAGAAATATACCTAACACACCTAAAATTATAAATAGCAACAATAAGTCAATAAATAACAACCCCATAATTTCAACTATCCCAAAAGCTGTGCCGCCTATATTTTTACTACTTTCCGGCGCTACAGTTTTAGGAATCCACTCCTCACCTAATTTGCAAAAAGCATCAGGAAAAACCCATCGTAAGAACACGTGCATATTTATATAAATTAAACTTAAACCAAAACTAGGAATTAATGTCATCCAGGCCCACTGCAAAGCTCTACCCGTCGCCATTTTTGCCGGCGCCGTAACCTTTTCTTCTATTTTCTTTTTAGCCTGTTCTTTTATATTTAATGCCTGCCGCGCTTGCATAGCTCTTTCTCTAAGTGATCCTGATCCGCTCGTATCTTCCGTCTCATTACTAACCCCGCTTCTCTGACTTTTTAATTCCTGCGCGGCTTCTCGCTCTTCTTCCTGATTTCTTAATAATCTGCTATCTAAATTTTCCATATATTAAATTTTTATTTCCCCATTAATTTTCTTTTACCGTTACGGAAACACCTGAAGGAACTAAACCGCTAGATTTCCCCCAATTATCTGTAATTATAATACTAGGACTAACCGTGCAAGTAGAACCGCTGCATCTGTTTTTATTTCTTAAATCCCAATAACTATATAAATGATACATTGAATGAGGTGGCGAACCTGCTGGTCGGTCGCGCATCTCTACGCCCGAAACCGTAGTTATTTCTCCGTCACCCCAATAAATCGCATACATAGTTAATGGTAGTTGGTTAGAATCAGCTTGGGTGTTAAAAGTTAAATTAACAAAACCGCTGTTAGTTAAAGTAACGGAAGAATAACCGTTAACTTTTACCGAGTTAGCAATAATGCTGGGCGTGACATAACAATAAGAAGTAAGATCAGATCTAACATTGCCTGAGCATGGAGTAGTAGGTAAGGCCCAAGCGTCAGAATCTACTTCATATCTTGTACCTGACCATCTCCAAGATCCATAGCTTTGAGCAAATAAAAGTCTTAATTTATCAGATCCGCTTCCACTAAAATCAACTTGCGTGCAAGCTCCTTCACTGCTATTACAATCAGTTTTGTTTATATTATAACTTACTCCAGGGATATGATAACATACTTTATATGTATTATTACAAATACCATAATAAGCGCCTGTTATTTGATTAGAAGGTGAAATTATTCTGTAAGGGCTAGCAATTTGTACATTATCACTATTAGCATTTTTAACTTGTAGCGGTTGGTTGCCATCAATCGTGCTATCGCCATCCCATTCATACGGATTATTTGAAGGCGCTAAAATTGAACCAAACGGTTCATCAAAAGAAGTATAATTGTAAACCGGCACACCGCCAAAATAAACTTTCCAATCAGAACCTTTATAAACTCTACTAGCCCAATATTTATTATCTCCAACTGAATTCACGGTTTGTACTACATTAGAACAATAAGCAAAAATATCATCATAAACCTTGCCTGTTGCTGGGTCATAAAATTTAACACCGCCCAAGCTCTCATCCATTGTATATTGATTCCACGAAGATCCTCCGAGATAACGATAAGAATTATATCCGTCATATATATACCAACCATTTTGAGAGCTAACGGCTGTGTTGGTAAGGCCACCGCTTCCTTCATCGTCGTTACAATTCCAATCAAGAGCGGTATAATTGTTTGTTGAGCCATCTGCCTTGATTAACGTACCAGTTGGCACGCAAAATGATCTAAAATTATCATCCTGGTCCCCTCCCCCTAAACCTGACGGCGTGTCTTCGCGACACCAATAAACAACTCTAGTATATCCGTTTGTACAAGTCGCACGATGATTAGTTGTTACTGTAGCACCATTAATTGAAAAATTATATGAATTGTTTTCTTCCGTTTCGAGATAACCATAAATTTTTCTATATTCTAAAGGAACTAACGCGGTTGCCGCCGAACAATAATAAACTGGAATTTTGCCTGAATAACCTGCGCCTTCTTCAATGCCATCGCCTTGGACTTTATCAACCGGATACCAAAGCAAACAAGTATTAGGATCGCCTGGAGCCCGATCATATTCTAAGCAATACCCATACCAGCCTTTTTGACGAGCGCCAGAATCTTCGTAATAATCGCATGATAATGAATCTGTTTTAGGATAAAGTCGGCAAGATTGATTTGTGTGCCAATTAACTCTTGAATTTAAGGCCGGTCTTATTTTTATATCATCAAAATAGAAATTACCTTCAGCTGGGGTCACGGAACTAGTAAGAGTAGAAACTCCGTATGCATAAAGCCTTATTTTAATGCTTTGGTTACCGCCAACCGTAAAGGTGCCTAATTTAAATTCCCAGTCTTTACCATTGCCCTGCTGAATTACTCCTGAAGCAATAACGCCATTAGCGCTATTTAAAATATCTATTCTAGCTGTGCCACTTTTTAAATTTTTAGTATTCACATAAGCTGTAATAATGTATGTAGTGCTGCCGGATAGAACATCAACGCCTTCGCTAACCGCTCTATAAGATGAGCCTAATTTTAAGAAAGACTGCCCTTCTCTAGCATAAGCAATGCCTTCGGTTTGAGCGGAAATCGGATTATTTATAACTGAAAACACATTAGTGTCCCATAATTTGCCTGATGGATTTTCCCAGTTCCAACCTATCGGGTAAAGATCGGAATTATAAAATTCAAAATTACCATTAGTTAAATTAACTAAATTTCCAACTTGTCTCATAGCGCCTAAAGGATAATAATCCGCTATTAAACTGCCGCCGGTAGTACCAACCTTAGAATAACCTGATAAATTACTAATTTTTGCCCAGCCTAAATTATCAATCGCTTGATTGATTGTGCTTGATTGTAAAAAATTTGAACAATCACCATTCTCATTAACCGCATCGCATAATCCAATATCAAAACAAACATTATTGCCTTTTTCATCTTTAATATAACTTCTGCAAGCTAGCCATTTGCTGCAAAAACGATCGGGCGTAACTTTAATAACAGTATTTGAATCGTTGGGATTGCCGGCGATTGGCGTTGTATTAGCGGCCGTGTTATTAGCGCTAAAAATCAACGGTGATAAATTAGCGCCGGCCTGACTTCGTTCATTAAATAAAACACAACCATTATCAAAATTAACTACACCATTACAACTTGTATAATCCATGTCTTGTTTTAACTGATAATCAATTACTACTGGTTTTAATTCAACTGGCTGGGTGGCTGTAGCTCTAACCATACAACTACCCTGCAAAGCGCCTGCGTAATAAAAAGTTGCGGGCGCCGAGATCGAAGAAACCGCGCCAGATAAATTATTATTACTATCTATAATATGAAGCGTACCGCCCGAGCAACTCTCTAATCTTAGTGGTCCGGATAATCGATAAACTGTATTTGCCGTTAAAGCAACGCTTTGAGTCATGCTGCTCCAGCCGCTTGTTATACTGCCGGCTATGGACTGAAAATCACCATTAAAAATTATATTGCTATTAAATTTTGAGATTGGATCAATATATTCTGTGCAACCAGAGTTAGTGCCAGAACAAACACCAACCCAATAACCATTTGTGTCTGCCGTGGGTTGGCTAACTCGACTACCTACTCCGCCTAAGCCTAAAGTTTTAGTATCACTAACCGTGCAAGCAATATCAACGGCTTCTACCTGACACTTCGTGCCGGAAACACAATCATTATCGCTTAAACAAATATCGCTCGTATTACCGCATCGTTTTACTTTTTTCTTATACCATCTATAACCATCTCCTGCGTTAGAACCTTTTCGCCATTCGCAAATTTGATCACCCGGATCTTTAAAATACTTTTCCCCTTTATCATAAGTAAAAGCCTCGCAGCCGACCGCGTCATCACCGCATAAAATTGTGTTATACTTATCTGGATTATTTCTTATATAAACGTCGCTATAAAGAGTATTATTTTCATATTCGTACGCCTGGCCTAAAAGCGAACAACCTTTATCTTGGCTACTGCATAATTTATCTTTATCATAAACTACATAAGTGAAACTATCGGCTAGCACGGTTTTCGTCGTACCAGAATTAACAAAAGTTTCAGTCGTAGTAGCGGTTGAATTTTTTGTGTCAATCATTAATTCGCAACCAACGGCCGATTCAGAGCAGAGTTCGGTAAAACTTTTTAGATAATGAGTTTTATTATTTCTGTCCGCATATTTACCGCAGCCTAGCATATATAAAGCGTACGGCGCGCCTGATTGATCGGAGTCGCAGGAAGCCGGCGTTCGCCAAGAATCTTTAATTAAATAATAACGATCAACGATTTCTGTTAAAGTTATATTATCAATATAAAAATTTTGCCCGGCCGCTAAAAGCAATATTTCGTCAGCCGTAACTATATGATCTAAATCGGCTAAATTAGTCTGGAAAATTTGCCAATCAATCGTTAAAGAAACCGGCGCAAAATTAGCTTTAGCGCCGCTTGAATTAGTTAAGCTTAAATTTAAGGCAGTCGGCGCGCTGGCTTTAGCGACAAAACTTAAAACATAAGATTTTCCCGTAGTTACCGAGCTGCCAACTAAACGGCTAGTGCTAAATTGACCGCCGCTTATATATAATGAATTGCCTTTATTATTAGAATCTAAATTAATCGCTTCATTAGATGGCGTAACGGTTGCGCCATTAACGCCTACCCAATTAGCCGTAGTGCCACCGGAAAAATCATCAGTAAAAATATTTCTTATGTCATTGCCCATATTACCCGTATATTCTCGGCAACCATTTTGCGTGGCTGAACATTTTGCGCCTTGACCGGGTATAGCCATATAAACACAGGATTTTTCCGTACCATCCCAAACTCCTCCCTTGCATGCTAAAGCCGTGTCGTCAACCGCGAGAGTTTTTCGGTAAGGATGGCAGTCATCCGAGCAAGAAACAGTATTTCTATATAAATGATAAGAGAGACCGCCTTCACGATTATAAAATTGGCGACAATCAACATTATAAGCCGGATTAGATGGAGATAAATTATAAATTGCTTCATTACATAATGAAGCATCAGGTTCAGTAACGGCCGGTTCAGCGCCGCTAGCTTTTAAGCTTTCAACTTTTAATTGATAGCCTGATTCATCTGAACCCTCCCAACTATAAAATTCTCCGCAACTTGATTCGTTGCCAGTTTTTTTCAAACATTGTCTTAAATAAGTATAGTATTCAACACCTTCGCCGCCCCTAGAAACTTCATCTAAATTAGTAAACTGGCTACAGCCAACCGCTTCAGCCGAACATTTTTTAGCGGTTTTAGGAATAAAATAAGCGTCTCGACTTAAATCAAAAGCTGTTTCTTTTTGTACATAAGTATCGTAATTAACGCACTCGGCCGGGCAATAATCTTCCGCGCTCACTTTAGCCGGAACTTCGCTATCATCGGCCGCGCTAGTATATAATTCACAACCTGCTTCCTCAGCCTTACATTCTCGCACGAATTTAGAGCAAGCCGCTGGAGCGTCGCTTTTTAAAGTGCCGTCTAATATGCCGCCCGACCCATAGCTATAGCAAGAACTCTTTAAATAATCAGGTAATAATTTTTCATAAATTAAACCAGTCGAAGCAAATCTGTTATATGCGGCATTAACACCGGCATTTCTAATATTGGCATAAGTTTCGCCTTGGTCTGGAGTTAATCTAATAAAAGCATGGCAACCTTCGTCTTCAGCTTGGCAAACTTCAGCGCTTTTATTTAAATAAATTTGACTGCTGGTTTCATCCCAATTAACGGACTTATTATAAGTATCATAAACTCCTCCGGCAACATACCTTTTACAACCAGCGTTAGAAGCGTTGCAGATACTATAATCTAAAGTATTTTGTAAATAAGAAAAAGTGTTTTCACCTAATTTAAAAGTCTGACAAGTATTTTCTCTAGGTTCGCAAGATTTACCGTTAAAATCCCAGGCTCTTTTTTCTTCAGTACAATAACCGTAAAGCTGGCAAGAGCCATCACTTTTTTCTTTAACACAGGATTGTTCATCCGCGCAGTAAGTATCGTTGCGTAAAATATTTATACTTGAATTTATACCCTCGCCAGAAATTTCTTGTGACATAATTTCTGACCCAGCTCCTTCTTTAGCGCAATAATTCTGAGGCGCCTTTAAAACCCAATTCGGATCAACTAAACCTTTGCACCATCCCCCCACATAAAAACAATCAACTAAATCACGCAAATTTTTTGTGCCGCTTGGCGATTCTTGATGGTCTTTAATTTTCTGCGCCGCCACTTCCCAGCCAACCGGTAAAATTCTAAATTTCCTTAAAATTAACATTGAACGATATGGATAACCTTGATTATAATTAGGTTCTAATCCGTCGGAAGTAAAACCGAATATACCATTAGGATTTAAATAACCCTGATCCATCGCCTGCTTTACCGTTAATCTTTTTTCAATCGCTTCTCTGAATTTTTGATCAATCACGCAATTAGTCGGTCCGGCTTTATTCGGATCCGGACACATAGTTAATTCGTTTAAAATATCATAATCTCCTCGGACTTTAAAATTAGGCTCGCTTAATTTTTTAAATCTATCTCCTGCCTCGGTAATACCACCTGACTCATTTTGCGCATCCGCATCAGTTAAACTACTACTGCTTGAACTATTAGGAAAATTAGTTACTAAACCTTTATTTAACCATTCATCCATTAACTTACCAATAAGAGTATTAGCAAAAAGACCGATAGCGTCTGCTACCGCATCCCCGGTATAAACATAAAAATTTTCATTTGCTTCATTAATAGTTTTTTTCATTTGCTCGCTAACGGCTATGGCTGGTGTTTTTTGTTTGCCGCTGATTGGATCTGTGACAGCATGAATACCTTGGGTTATATAATAATTAGCTCCTTTGTCGGTTTTTTCTTTTTCAATTGATTGAGCCATTCCAGTTTGCAAAGTTAAAGCTATGCCTAAATCATTAGACCAAGGGTTAAACATATCTTGAAACTTCGGTAAAAAATCTTTATCTTTTAAAGCCGCGTCCCAATTATCTACTAATTTACTAAAAGAACATTGCGGTGCCTTGGGTTTATAGCCTCTTTGTAAACCTAAATTTATTTTTAGCATAACCGAAGGATTAGGCGTACAAAGATTAAATTTAACTGGACCATTCTTACCCAAATCTTCTAAAAACGCCCCTGCCGCGCTATCCCCTACTTTAACTAAATAATCACCAATATTATCTGTTTCAAACATTGGGCTTTGCCCTTCATCGCCTGTCGCTAAATAAGTCGCCGTATCAACCGCTAAAGTATTTAAAAAATTGCTTAGAGCAGCTTTATATGCCTGCGCTGCGCCTTTTTCTAACGCCCATTTCCATTCTGTCATAGCTTTCTGCGCTACCCAGTCCATGGCTCGTTCAACGCCATTGCGCTGGTCAATACATTGAACCCGTTTAATTCCAGTATTTGTCTTTTGATCAAATACTGTAATTGCTTGTCCTGCCGCATCAGAAAAAGAATCACCCGCATTAGCAGTTGAATTATCATCTACTGATTCGCACTTAAGTTTACTACCAAACATACTGCCTATAACATTATCGGCTTTAACATATGTTAACGGCATCAATAAAAAAAATAAAAATAAAACAATTGAATAATTAATAAATTTTTTTCTAACTTGACAAATTTTCATAAATATGATAATATATATTTATAATTTTCGCTCTCTAAAAAATTAAATTAAAATAACAGGAGGTGCAATCGTGATAAAAAAAATATGTTTGCTTTTTGTTTATTGCGTGGTATATGCAATAATCAACGGATGCGCGGCGGCAATTCCATATGCTATTGAAGGCTTGCAAGTAGCCGGACAGATGGGCGCGTTTAATTCGTCGTCGTCGTCGTCAAATTTGGTAATAGGCAAAGAAATTGAAAGTTTCCAAATGGAAAAGTACATTATTAAAAGATCTGATGGTTTTAAGGGAAAAGAAGCCTGTGTACACTTTACGGCTTATAAAAATGGTCGTCTTGTCGCGGTCGAGAACATATACTTCGAGAAAAAAAACCCCGAAGATATGAAAATGATGAACGATTTCAACCAGATGAACGAGATGGGTAAAAAAAACTTTATTAAAGAACGATTTATGAAAGTTGCTCATTTCGACCTCGGCCCCATCGAAACTGAAAAAGCGGAAGCAGAAAAAACCGAATCATCAAAAACAATTTCCAGTAATTTACCGCCGGTAATGGGTTTCCGTTAACCTCCATCGCTCATTTCAATGTTCATTCTCAACTCACGCCTCGCGGACTTTAAATCCTCGAGGCTCTTTTTTACCCTTTTACGTCATCCCTGCCTCTCTTACGTCATCCCTGCGAAAGCAGGGATCCAGAAAGAATTTTATAATCTCTTATTTCTAGATTCCTGTTTTCACAGGAATGACGATTTTTTAAACTCTTGACAGAAATTTACTGTTTGCTATAATATATTTGTTAGGTCTACGGATCTAATGCACCAAACGTCTCGGTTCCCGCAAGGGAATGCGGGACTTTTTTATTATTTTTGAATTTGCGTTTTTAATTTCTTTAAATCAATATACTTAGCGCATTTTATCAGTTCAATGGAAATACTATGTTTAGTCGCCATCACCAGACATCTTTTCCGATATTTCATTTTCATTAATTGTAATAACGGCTCGAAATCGCTGTCGCCACTTAGTAATATCAGTGTATCATATTTATCTTTAGTTTCTAATATGTCCATAGTAAGTTCAACGTCCAAATTGCCCTTATGAAAACCGTCTCTTTCTTTCGTTTTATTTTTATCCTTAATAAATTTAACCTTTTTACTTCTTACTTTATAGCCAACCATCTCTAAAAAATTAATAAACTTTGTCTGTTTAGTGGAATTTAAATCGCGGGCGGTATAATAATAAATATTCTGCAAATCTGTTTCATTTTTAAAATAATTTAAAAATTTTCTAAAATCCACTTGCCAATTTAGCTTTTTCTGCGAATGATATACGTTGGATGCATCTATAAAAACGCTTACCTTGCCTTGAATATATTTTTTAATCATAAAATATTTATTTTTATTTTTTTCCTGCTCGCAACCTCGGGAATTCTCTATTAACTTTACTAAAAGGTTAACAGAGAATTCCCGGGGTTCTTTTTTTACTCTTTCCCGTCATCCCTGTTTTTTACGTCATCCCTGTCTCTCTTCCGTCATGCCTGCGCAGGCAGGCATCCAGAAAGAATTTCGCATTTTTTTCTAGATTCCTGTTTTCACAGGAATGACGATTTTTTATTTTTAAAATAACTTGTTATATAAATCTTCCCACCCCGGATTATACTTTTCAATTAATTTTATTTTCCATTCTCTTTTCCATTTTTTTAACTGTTTTTCTTTAGTAATTGCTTCTTTTATATCACCGAATATTTCATAATATACTAAATTTTTTATGTTATATTTCTTCGTAAATCCTTCTACCAATCCTTGTTTATGTTCATTGATTCTATTCTGTAAATTTGCCGTTATTCCGATATAGAGGGTACCATTTTTACCGCTCGCTATTATATATAAATACGATAATTTTTCTTTATACATCACTTTATGCGTCGTCCCCGCGGAGGCAGGGATCCAGAAATTCTACGCAGTTTTTTTCTAGATTCCTGTTTTTATAGGAATGACGATTCTTATTTTTTCTAGACTCCCGCTGGAATTTACCATCGTGAAAATAGAGAAAGGAATGACGATTTAAAATTTTACTGTCCGTTTAATGTTTCCTGAAAACTTTTTAAAAGATCCGCATCACTTATATTATCTAAAGTCGCTTTATCCATGCCTTGTTGTAAAAGTAGTTGTCGTAAACTAGCCGCGTCTAAATTTTTTAAAGCGCTTAATTGATCACTAGTCAAACTAGTCGTTGCGCCTGACGAACTTGATGTGGCCGATAAATTAGCGCCGCCTAATTGATTTAATAAAGTATTAGTTGTATTATCCATAGTCTCGGTTTGGTCAACCGCAGTATTATCTAATAATCCGCCGGTACAAGTTTTACCTTGTGGGCAATTAGGATCATATCCCTTATCTATCTCATCTCCATCTTTAAATCCGTCACCGTCAGTATCTTCTAAATAAGGCGAAGTTTTATAAGTATTAAGCTCGTCATAATCGTTTAAACCATCCGCGTCAGTATCTTTGACTTTTAAAGCCGCATCGCTATTTTCTTCTTCGGTAGCGACTTGATTTTGACTAGTTGTACTATTAAACGGCCCATAAATATTATTTTTTAGCTGCACCATCCATAAAATTACAACCAAAATAGCAAAAACCGCCAAACCCGCAACCGCGATTTTTTGGTTTTTATCAATTGGGGAAGGCGTTGGTTTTTCGTTAAATGATTCGTTTTCAGGCATGGGGACTATGGTTATTGTCATTGCGAGCGCAAGCGAAGCAATCTCACAAACAATAATCTTAAATTAAAAGATAACTATTATATTTATAAATATCATTCGTGAGATTGCTTCGTCGCCTAATTATAGGCTCCTCGCAATGACAGAAAATATTAGAAATCTCTAACCTTAGATTCAAACTCTTTTTCTAAATGTTTTATTAATTTTTTCTGCACTTCATCAACTTCTTCTGAGGTTAATGTCTTATCGGCTTGATATATAATATGAAAAGCTAAGCTCTTTTTCTCCGCGCCTAGCTTATCGCCTTGATAGACGTCAAATAGTTCAACTTGCTTAATCAAATCGTTAAAATTTATAATCTGTTTCTTGATATTATTATACAATATTTTTTTATTTACCACAAATGCTAAATCCCGACTAACGAGAGGGTATTTTGGCGGCTCTTTAAATTGCTTAATCGGGCCATTTTTTACTAGATTTAACAACTCGGGTAAACTTATTTCCACTATGACCGCGGCTTTTTTAATGCCAAAAGACTGTTTAATATTTTTTTCAAGTTCAACTACGAATCCAATATTACAGTCCCCTACCATAATTTTTGCCGAAGCAAATTTATTATATTTTGATACTTCAAATTCAAAAGTCGTTTCTAAATTTAAAGATTTTAGTAAAAATTCTATTACGCCTTTTAATTTTCTGAATAAACCCTCACACCAAACTTGGTGTGCGGGTAAATCTTCAGTTCCATCGCTAGCCAAAGCAATAGCTAAACGCTTTTCTTGAAAAGGCAATTTTTCGCGGCCGCTATCGTCTTTTTTCATTTCTCCTGCTTTATTTAAAAACACGCCGCCAATTTCATAAATAGCTATTTCAGCTTCTTGCGCTTGATTTGTTTTTATATTTTCTAAAATACCCGGTATTAAGCTCGGCCTTAAAATTACTAAATCTTCGGATAACGGATTAGCTAATTTAATTATTGAATCAAATTTTAATTTTTCAGCTTGCTGCCGACTAAGAAAAGAATAATTATATGTTTCAATAAATCCGGCGCCTAGCGACAAAATATTTTTAATTTTTCTAGTCAATATTTTTTCTTCAATCATTAAAGGCGGTATTAAATCTATTTTAGGCAGTTCTGCTTTTAAATTATTATAGCCATAAATCCTTACTACCTCTTCAGCTAAATCTTCCGGCAAACTTACATCATGCACCGCGCGCCAACTCGGCACGGTTACTTTAAAATTATTGCCCTTGCCCTCCATAGCTTTCTTGCCCACCATAGCTTTAGCGACGGCGGGAGCGAAGGAGGGACTCGCCTTTACAATGAAACCTAGTTTTTCTAAAATTTGTTTAATTTGTTTATTTGTAAACTCATAACCAATAAATTTATTTAGCCAATTTAAATCCAACTCAATCGGTTTTATATCTTTCTTATATTTTTTCTCATCAACTAAGCTTGTAGCTACGCGCGCATCTGGACAAATTTGTAAAATTAATTCTACAGCGCGAGCTAAACCTAACTCACATAAATTCGGATCTAAACCTTTTTCAAAACGCATAGAAGCTTCGGTCCTAAGGCTAAGTTTTTGCGCCGTTTTTCTTACCGAATTAAAATCAAAATTTGCCGCTTCTATTATTATAGAATCGGTCTGATCATTTATTTCGCTATTAGCTCCACCCATAACGCCAGCTACGGCTACAGGTTTTGTTTGATTTGCAATAACTAACATATCCGATTCTAGCTTTCTTTTTACACCATCAAGCGTTTCAATAATTTCGCCATTTTTAGCGGTTCTAACTATAATTTTATCAATAAAATTTTTATCAAAAGCGTGTAAAGGTTGGCCTAATTCAAGCATCACATAATTAGTAACATCAACTATATTATTAATCGGGCGCATGCCAGCGGCCGCTAAACGATCTTGCATCCATTTCGGCGAAGGAGCAATTTTTATACCCTCAACACCAATCCCCATATAGCGCGGACATAAAGAAAAATTTTCAATCTTAACATCAAATTTAAAGGTTGTTTTTTTAGCTTTTAAAGTCC
>JBAZFW010000020.1:0-17233 GCA_041653215.1 Patescibacteria group bacterium | reverse complement strand
CAGTTTAAAAGAATTGGAAGAATATTGCGGACCGTTCGGATTAGGCATAGAAAGAGATATAAATTTTATATCTCAGCCTATAAGTAAAATTATGCCAAAGGCAATTTCAAATATAATCTAACAGATGAGAATGTCTCATTTGATATTAAATTTATGCAAGACAAATTAAATTATTATGCGTATTTGCGTGTTTCAACTGAGAACCAAAAACGAGATGAAACTATCAATATACAAGAAGTGGCTATTAACGAATATGCCGAAAAAAATAATCTTAACATTGTCAAAATGTTTAATGACAATGGCGTGTCTGGTGGTTTAGAAAACCGCCCAGCCTTGGCTGAGCTATTAGACGCTCTGGAAATTAACGGAAAAGATATTGAGGGAATTATAATTTTTAAATTAGACCGGTTAGCCCGTGATGTCCGTATTCAAGAAAACTTAATTTATGATTTGCAGGAAAAGCGAGGCAAGAAAATTATCTCAATTAAAGAACCTGACCTTGGCAGTAAAGATATAACCAGAGTTTTAATGCGTCAGATGTTAGGGGCTATTAGCCAATACGAAAAGGGTTTAATAACTATGCGTTTAAAGGCGGGCAGACTTCATAAGCTAAAAAAGGGCGGATTTCCTGGCGGTGGCGTTGCAATGGGCTACGAAGTAATTGATAATGAGTTAATTATAAATCAGGAAGATGTAAAGATTGTCAGGCGGATTTATTATTTAAAAAGGTATAAGCGACTTAACTTAACTGCGATTGCTAAAAATCTGAATGGCAATAATATAAAAACTCCCAAGGGCGGAAAGCGTTGGTATGCCGCGACCGTAAAGTATATTTTAAATAATTCTATCTATCGCGGACGGATGACTTATTGCGGAGTAGAAGCCATAAGGGGTGATTTGTCCTTAGTTCTCAATAAGAAATAAGGTTTTAGGTAAAGTGGATAGATATTGGCTATAAATGAAAAAAGGCGAGAAATTGCCTTTTTTTACATTAGCTATCATAATGTAAATATAATCTTTAAGTATTTTGAAGTAGCTTTTATGAAAATTTTGGAAGAAAAGTTTAAGGCTAAACTCTTAAAATTCATATCCAATGAAAAATCGGGTGAATTAATTGTATTAAAGAAAATCCTTGAAGATGATAAAAATCGGACTGGAGATTATCCGTCTTCTCCTGGTATGGCTAATCTGAATAAAATTAAGTCTACTGGCGAAAAAGCATTTCAGCGAGCAATTTTTAATAAGAAAAAAACGATACTAAACTATAAGGGTTTGGGAAGAACGGATATTATAACTTGGTTTGATTTAGAGCTTCCTATAACATTTAATAAAAATTCAAGGCGAAGATGTTTGGACTTAATTGGCTTTTCAGATGATACCCCGATTATATGCGAGCTTAAATATTATGAAACTACCCCGTCAAATCAACCGATTTATGCCGTAGTGGAATTGCTTGTCTATTATTACTTTATTTTATGCAATTACAAAAAATTGGATAAATACAATATTCATCACCACCTAGCCGATAATGATTTTAAATGGAAAACAATAGCCGAAAAGCCAAAGCCTAAATTATTAGTAGCGGCCAATAGTGTTTACTGGAATCGTTGGTTTAAAAAAATAGATAAAAATACTTTGACTAAACAGGTAGCCAAATTAGGCAAAGAGTTAAATATAGAAATTTATTTATTTGAAGCAGTTAATGAAGATTTTATTTTGCAAAAAAATTCGCGACCTACATTTAATCCTGCCATTACATCAAACATATGGCGAGAAATATAATATGAAATTTAAAATACATCGTGGCACAAAAGAAATTGGCGGCTCCTGCGTTCAGATTTGGACTGAAAAAACTAAGATACTTTTAGATTATGGCATACCGTTGGTTGAAAAAGACGGAAGCGAGTTTAACATTGATAAATATAAAACATTGACCATAAAAGAACTAATTGAAAAAAGTATTTTGCCCAATATAAAAGGGATTTATAAGGATGACAAGAATGTTATTAACGGCGTTATATTATCGCACGCCCATTTAGACCACTATGGATTATTTAATTTTTTAAATCCAAATTTAAAATGCTATCTTGGTCGTGCCACCCACAAGATTATAGAACTTAACAGCCTTTTTACGCCTCAATTAATCTCTATCGCCAATCCTGTTTATTTTGAAAAAGAAAAGACTTTTAAAATCGGCGATATTTCAATCACTCCTTATTGGGCTGACCATTCAGCTTTTGACTCTTATTCATTTTTAATTGAAGCTGACGGTAAAAAGATTTTTTATTCTGGTGATTTTAGGGGACACGGAAGAAAAGCAAAAGTTTTTAAATGGTTTACTCATCACGCACCGCAAAATGTTGGTTATCTATTATTGGAAGGCACATCAATTGGGAGAGAAAATAAATTGTCTAAATCGGAGACAGAGCTTGAAGATGATTTTGTTGCCTTATTCCGCGAATCAAATAAAATAAATCTAATTTATACCTCTGGTCAAAACATTGACCGACTGGTTTCAATCTACAGAGCCTGTTTAAAAACTGGCAAAATATTAGTCATTGATGTTTATGTTGCGGAAATTTTAAAAGAGCTTTCTGAATTTGCGAAAATACCACATCCCTCAGAGAATTTTAAGGGTTTGCGTGTGATATTTCCTTATTATACCAGTAAGCGATTAACGAACGAGGGAAATGAAAACATACTTTACCAATTTAAAGAATACAAAATTACCAAAGAAGAAATTAATAAACAGCCAGATAAAATCGTAATGGTTGTCCGCCCGTCAATGCAAAAAGATTTAGATAATATTAAAAATATTGACGGTGGTAATCTGATTTATTCTATGTGGGACGGATATATGGAAAAATCAAGCACCAAAAAATTTATTGATTATTTAATGAAAAGGGGATTTACTTTATATAAAATACATACCAGCGGACACGCTGATATTAAATCGCTTGAAGAAATGGTAAATGCCCTTAAGCCAAAGGCTATAGTTCCAATCCATACATTTGAAGCAGATAAATATAAGGATATTTTTAAGTTTCCTGTAGTTGAAGTGAATGACGGGGAGGAAATCACTGTTTAATAAAAAATATGACAAGAAAAATTAGAAGTAAAAAAAATTTACTTAAATCGTCAAGGCATATTGCATATGAAATTCAAATGTTGCATCAGGCGTATGTTACATATTCAACCCCGCGTATTAATAAAAATGTTCTGTTGAGGAGTGCTTTTATTGAAGTTTTTTTACTTCATTGTAGAATTTTATATGATTTTTTCTATCGCAGGAAAGGTAAAAATCCAATTGATGACGACGTTATAGTTGAAGATTTTTTATCAAATAAAGAATTTATTAATTTTAAAAAACATAGAAGCTTAAAAGGAGAAATAGATAAATATTTTCCGTTGAAAAGAGCGAACAAGGAACTCGCTCATTTATCTTATTATCGTCTGGCGAAGACACCAAAAACAAAACAGTGGCAGATATCTAAGATTTATAAAAATATGAGCAAGACAATAAGTAGTTTTCTAAAAAATACTGATAGCGATACTAGAAAAGAAATGTTAAAGTTAAAATATCTAAATTTATTTAATTAAAATTATGTTGTCAATAATAGCTGGAGCAATCCTAAATAATACTTTATTATTAAATTGGATTACTTTGATGGTTACAATTCTTACTTTAATAATAGTATTTTTTCAAACAATTTATACGAAGAAGACTCTTGAAAAAACTCAAAAAAGTATTGAGCTATATAAAATATCTAAACAGCTTGAAATACTTCCCCGTGTAAATTTTATAATAGAAGTAACAATGTTTTTAAATAAATGGAATGATGAGCTTCAAGAAATTATTAAACTTATTAATGAAAATGATATTGATAAAATTATTGATTTTTCAAAAAGAAAACAAGTGAAGTCAGAAGGATTAATAGATAAATATTTATACGAAAAAATGCCACAATGGTTGGCTGTAATTTATGAAACAGGAGCTCAATACTATTATAATTCAAGCTGTATGTATAAACATTTATGGGATGAAAAAAACAATAAATTGTTTAATACGAAGCTTTATTTAGACAGATTAAAAGAGTCTTCATATTTTTTAGAGGTGCTTTTGCAATATGTTAAAGATGAAGTGCCAGAGGTTTTTCTTAATGCTCCTGCAAAATTAAACACAAATGATTTTTTTGAAAAATAAAAAAGCTGATGAGATGCCATTATGTTCCACAATTTTATTTAAGAAATTTTTCTATCCCTGAAAAGCTGGGATATATTTTTGCTTATAGCAGAAAAGGACAACCATTTAAGACAACCATTAATAGCGTTGCCGCCAAAAATGATTTATATATCTTAAAAAATAAAGACGGAAAAAAGTATGAAGGGTTGGAAGAAATGTTTGCTACTTTAGAGGGTGATTGTAAACCTATTATAGAAAAAATTATAAATACCGAAGAAATAAATATTTCCGATGACGAAAAGGTTTTAATGTCATATTTTATTGCATTCTTGTATACTAGAAATTTATCGCATTTAGAACAACAAAAAAATTCTCACACCGCTTTAATGAAAAAAGTCATGCAAATGAATGCTCAAAATAAGGAAAACTTTAAAAAAATATTAGAGGGGTCAAAATATAAAATTAACTTAGATGACGATAAAGAAGTAGAAGATTTAAGGAATTCAATACTTAATTTTGACGAGCATTTTAAAATCAAATATTCTAAAAATAGTGACGATTATTTTATTGCTAACGGAATGAAGGTTGGCATGGAGTTAGTCCCTTATATATTTGATAAAAATTGGCGTTTGTTAATTAGCCGCGGTAGCAGAGTATTT
Organism: Patescibacteria group bacterium; assembly: GCA_041653215.1. Taxonomy (GTDB): domain Bacteria; phylum Patescibacteriota; class Patescibacteriia; order Patescibacteriales; family GWC2-42-12; genus JACPHD01. The sequence goes on along the minus strand of JBAZFW010000020.1, from coordinate 12,391 downwards.
ATCATTTCTGATAATCCAGTAGTTTTAATTAGACCAACTAATCTACCACATTTTTATGGAAATGGATTTGCAAACTCCCATATTTATTTGCCCTTGTCGCCAAAAATATCTCTTATTCTTAATACTAAAAAAGGCGATATTAAGATTGCCGATGTTAAAAGAGAAAATGTTGATTATTTAAACAGCTTAATTATGTTTTATGCTCACCAATTTATATATTTGAACTTGTTATCTAATAATATTAATAATTTATTTAAGCAGACAAAAGAGGGTGAAAGCGAGCAGATAATTTTTGGATAAATTAATAACCATAGTTGTTAAAAAATAATGTTGACATCAATTATATGAATTTTGAATATAAGGAAGATGAAATATATTTTGCTCGGCTAATTTGTCAGTCAGGCGAAACAATAGAAAAATATGAAAATCTTTTTGATTTTAGACCGCTTAAAGTGAAAAGAAAGGAATTTAATATTATCAGAAATAACATTTATAATGGACTGGTTAAAAAATACGGAAAAGTTTGTTTTTTATCTTATAATGGAATATGCGATACTGAAAGCGGTTTCGCGATAGACCATGTTATACCGCTCTCTACTAATAAGTTAAATAAAGAAATAAGGAATTTTAAGTCAGAAAAAGGCAAGAAAGTGAAGACTCAAAGTTTTGGCTCTAATCATCCAGACAATTTAATACTTGCTTGCAATAAATGTAATTCTTTCAAAAAACATAAGATTCTAGATAAAGACCATATTAATTTAATAATTAGTAGTATAAAAAAGCTACTTAAAAATAATTAAATTAGTGTTTATAATATTATTTGAATTTTGAGCAATTATTAAAATATGCTATACTGTGGATAACTGAGAGGATAAAATAAATTAAAATATTTAGCTAATAATAGGGTTTTATTTATTTTAAAGCTATATTTATATAGAAAAAGGTCTTGACATTTTTTTATAAATAATATATACTAATAAATCAAATTGAATATATTTATAATTATTATCTAAAAATGATAAAAATATTATTTTTAATATTTTTAGGTGATAATTAGGGAGTGAGTGATTACACCACTAACTAATTCAAAACAGCGGGCAATGCCCGCTGTTTGCCGTTTAAAGAAGTTGTTTGTTTAAGGAATAAATAAATGACTTTTTGCACCATTGATAGATATAAGTTTATAATCAAAAATACTACATATCTTTTCTTCATAACTACCAGGAATAATTATTTTGTTATTGGCTGGGTTTCTTAATAATGCCGGGTAAGCCAAGACATCAGCAATTTGGGTTTCAATATCAAAATTTCTTTTGCTTACAAAACTAATAGAAGTCAAAATATTTTTCATTTCTTGATGGGTAATACCTAACGCAGGACATCCATTCGCCAAAAAATAAGAGTATCGTTTATAAAATAAGAAATCTGATTTTGAACCAGCTGATTCAATAATAATTTTGCCGGAAGCTTTTTTCTTATAAAGAAATGTTATAAAAAGTTCCAATAGTTTATTATCTGCAGAATCATATATTTTTTTTTCATCATACCCCTGTTTTGCCGCCTCGTTTTTGTCAACTGAAATAACAATACATCTTATAGGGATACTATATAAAAAATTATAGAAATCTGCATAAAATTGTTTCTCAATATTTGGATCCCTTAGAATTATAAAGTCACCGTCCCTTCTGCCTATTTCTCGAGAATGGAATACTATCTGATGATATTTATCTCCCCAATATTTGAATTTAATCCTGTCGGAGTGATTTTTTATTCTTTCAGAATTATTAGGCTCAACTATAAGACCTGAGAGTATGAAAAATGGTGAATTTCGTAGTTTGTTATTTATGCTTGCGACACCGCTTTCATCAAGATATAATTTATATTTATTCATATTATTATAGCTACTTATTGATTGTATAATGGACAATATGAATAGTCAAACTAATCTATTAGTTTGACTAATTTATATATAAATTTAAGTTATTATTTAAAAAGAGGTAGATTAAGATATTCTATTTAATAATAAAAAAAGCCAAGTAAAATTTTGCCATTCTGGGAGTTTAATTTCGTGCCAGCCTTGGTTAGTTCTAATTTTCAATATTACTCGTTGTTTTTCTGTTATAAGCTGAATAATCTTTTTGCCAGTTCTGATAAACCATATTCTTCGCTTAGTAAAAACAACCTCGCAATTATATTTCGCGGGGATTATATTTATTAGTTTGCTGACCTTACCCCTAAGGCTTAGATTATCAGTGCGTTCTAAGTGATATTCTAGGTTGTAAAGCCTTTTCTGGCTGGGTCGGGTATATTTATGGGTTTTAGGCATATGGTTGTAGAAAACTAAGAATTCAACTAAATTCTGCGTTTAGCTATTAGTCTTTGCATTTCGGGTAGGTTTATAAAATAATTAACTTCGTTTTGAAGATACTCAGGATATTTAACTTCATTAAACCATTTCAAGGACATGAATGCCTGCCAATGCGGGAGCTGAATGAGAGGAACAGGGTTTAAAGCCCTGTTTTTCTTTATATCTAAGCGGAAATCCGAGTGTTCTGAAATTTTAAATTCAATTTTCTCATTTTTTGCCATTTCAGAACGGTTTGTTTTAGCAACCGCCTTAGATAAAATCTCAAAAGGTTTGGCATACTTATGAATTACTTGGCTTTCGTCTAATAATAATTCATCAAAAACTAATTTAATTAGTCGCCGTTTTTTATCTACATCCGCTTGCTCATAGAGAGCTTGGGCGTTTTGCGAAAGGTCATAAATGTTAAATCCCACTTCGTAGTATCTTAGGGTTTCGTTAGAGAGTTTTTTTAAGCTTTCTATGGTGGCTTCCTGCTCTTGCTTATATTGCTCAAACTTCTTATCGCAGAAATCAGAGCTAAATTTACCGTCCAGCTTGTCGTCATAAACCTTGCTTAAACGCTGTTCTAAGGCATTTAAGCGGTTATTAAGCTCGGTTTTAGTGTTAGTGCGGTATTCTATTTCCTCTTGATGATTTTCTTTCAGGGACTTTTTAATCCAGTCTGCCAATCGCTGACTCTTAACTTCTAATTTTGAGAATAGGGAGCTTATCTGTTGATTTATTTCAGGCTCTTTAACATAGGTTCTTTTTGCACATTTTTGATAATGGTTGCAATGTCCGTAGATATGTTTGCCTTTTCGCTTGATTTGTTTTTCCCAGCTGATGAGACCGCCACAATTTTTGCAGGTAAAGATTTTTCTAAAAAGCATATCCGCGTGTGTTTGATAAGTAGGTGCTTCTTTTCTGGTTCTAACTTCCTGAACTTTATCGTATAGCTCTTTAGCAATTAACGGCTCTTGTTTGCCTGGATATAGCTTTTTATTCCATTTAATTAGGCCGAAGAAAAACGGGTCTTTAAGTAAAGCGTGAACCGCTCCTAATTTCATTTTTAAACCACTTCGTTTTCGTAAACCTAAATCATACATTTTATCAGCCAGCCGTTCTAAAGAGATAGTGCCAGTAGCATATAACTCAAACATCTTTTTTATCAGCGGAGCTATATTATCATCTATTACGTGAATTTTATGACCTTTTTCGCCAATAGTTTTATAACCGTATGGCGGTTTAGACGGAAGCCAGCCCTGAGCGATTTTTTCTTTCTGACCCTTTTTAACTTCTTCGGAAAGATTGTCAATATAATTTTGAGCCAACACCGCTTTTATATTCCAATTTAATTTTTCTTGCGAGATAGAGTTATGATGTAAAATCAAGTTGTCTTTTACTGAATGAATTTTTCTCGTTTCATCTTTAGAAAGCCATTCATTAAGTTCAACTGAATCTTTCATTGAGCGGCTAATTCTATCAACCTTTTCAAAAATAATGTTTTTGATTCCTTGTTTACTTATAAAGCTCATCATCTCTTTAAATTTTTTTCGTTCCTCTGATTTTCTTGCTGACTCAGCAATTATATACTGATTAATAATTGTAAAATTTTTCTTTTCGGCATAATCTGTAAGAAGTTTTAATTGTGAGGGTAGGGAATAGCCGGTTTGTTCTTGCTCTGGCGTGCTTACCCTAGCAAATATTACGCAAGTTTCTTTTTGATTATCCATAAATTTATAGCGAATGTTAAAAGCCGTGCTTATCGCTTTATTATTATAGCGTTGCTTTGCAAACATTCAATCTTTATGTTTAGTTTATTAAGTTTCTTAGTGTTCTCATAATTAATTTCAGCGAGCAAGTCAAAATAGCCGGATAATTCTCTCGCTAAACGCGTAACTTCATTCACACCTAAATCAAGCCCATATTCGGCTTTCAAAATATCCTGCAATTCTTTTATTAGGGGCTGGCTTAGCATAATTTAGTTAGTCTAAATTTTTCTTATTATAATCTTATTTACTACTAACTTACTTAAGTGGCGGGGATATGATAATAATTGAATATTTAGTTAGTTAGTCTATTTATGACTTTATAAAGCAAAAAGATTAACTAACTGCCCCCACTTAAGATGTGGTTTTGTCCTGGCGATTATAGATATAATAAATTTCGTTATATTTATGATTATTGCCGTCTTTAACCAATATTTTGTCCTTTACCAGTAATTCAAAAAGTTTTTTAATCTGGCTTTTAGATGTATTCTCTTTATTAAAAAAATGTTGAATAAATTGATTTTTTGTTAGTTTTAGATTTTTATTTTCATACTCATCTTGAATTTTTATCATCAACTTTTCTGCGTCAATTTTTTCCTTCACTTTAACTATTTCAAACGCATAACCAGCCTTTTGCCCAAGCATTTTTATGTTGATTGGCTCAATAATTTTCGTTAGTTTATTTTTAAAAATATGGAGTTTAATTTCTTCTTTATTCTTTTTTAAGCTAATCCCAAAGGTTAGCGAAGCAATAATCGCCGATGAACCCCTTAAAGAAAATTCAGACCTAGAGTCGCCTGTTTTATTTTCGTGATGAAGAAGCAAAATCGCACAATTATTGACCTTGGCTATTTGTTTTAATATTTGCAAAACTATTTCCATTTCATCGGAAAGGTTTTCATCGCGACTGTGTATATTTCTAAAAGCGTCAAAAATTAAAAGACTTATATTTTTTTCTTTAATAAAATTGTTTAATTTTTTTACCGTATTTTCATCTTCAATTTTAAAAGTGTCAGCGTCCCAAATATGTATATTTTCATTGCCGGTAAATCCCATATTTTTCATTCTCTCTTGTATTACCGACAGGTAATCGTCAATATTAACGAGTAATACATTTGCTTCTTTTGTTTTGTATAAATTAAACACCTTTCGGCCAGTCGTAATGCAAAGGATAATATAAAAGGTTAGCCAGGTTTTGTGGCCGCCCGGCTTGCCCACTATCATTGAGATTCCAATATCCGGCAATAAATCATCAACTAAAAAACCTGGCTTGGGTATATCTCTTTTTATAAAATCTCTAATACTCACAATGCTAAAAGCGGTTGTGTCGGGATATTTTTTATTAAGTATAATTTTGGCTATTTCTTGGCGGTCAAAATTATTTCTACCCCGCTTATTAATATAATATTCAGCTACTGTTATTTGGTTTCCGTTTCTTCCATTTTCAGACGGCGAATAAACAAAGTCGCCCTTTGAAGAAATAAAGCCGCTTGTTTTTTTTCCATTTTCAATAATTTGATTTGAGCCGTCAGAATTTTCTGTGAATTCAACTTTAATTCCCGCGAGACCGCCGGCTATCTTAATCACTTCTTTAATAGGCAAATCTAACACTTTTTTAATTTCTTCAGACGGCTTATTTATTTTAGCTCCTTGTTGTTTGTCTGCCTTGTCCAGATCCTCTATTTTATTTGCCTCGTCAATGACATTTCTGAAATCCTGTTTTTTGTATATCGGCTTGCGGGCTTCATCTAAAGACAAAAAACACTCAAATGGTTGTTTGGGATTTTTTAAATGGTTGAACCCGGGCAATCTTAATACCTGGTTTATGTTTTTTGCTCCTTTGTCTGAATTAAACTTTTTTATAAGAGAATTTTGTATTGAACTAAATTCATCTTCATTCATTAAATCTTCTGTCAGCCAAATCGCTTGCAGTCCATTTTTGGTTTCAATAACAAAATGGGGCGGTAAGTAAAATTTTTTAAAGCTATCTAAAGATTCTTCTTTTTTTTGTTTGTTCTTTTCTTCTGTCAGATTGTCTTTCTCTTTGGCAATGTCTAAATCTATAAACACTCCATTTATATTTTTTAAATTTTCTTTTTTCCTTTTGCCGTCTTTAAAACCATTAACAGAAAAATAAACTCCGCATCCATCTTTTTGTTTTGTTTCGCATTTATTTAGATTAAAATAACTTATAGTTTCGGCTAATTTTATATCTTGTCGTTGCTTGTCATCATCAAAAAATTGAATAACGCAGTTCGGGAAATAACTTAAAAAAATTTTTATTTTTTCTTCATTTAATTTATTGCTCATATAATTTTCATTTAACTAAAAATAAGACTTCTTATAGTATTAAGAGAATCCACAAATTTTTTTGGATTTATATTTAATTTATTTTGATAATAGTCTTTTATGATTTCTTCGCATTTGTCCTTGTTTTGAAATACAAAAAATACAACGCTACCTTTTCGCTCAGTTCTTTCAAGAGGGATATCTAAACAAAACAATAGCGTTGATAAATATTGGTCTTTTACTTGATAATAATTTCTTACATTTACATCTTTCATAATTTTATCAATATTCATTAGCTAAATATGATGGCGGGGCATAGTGAGAGACAAAAATTAATTTAATATAATTTAATTCAATTTAAGAAATTTCCCCGCCGCCATATTAAATTAATAAATTTCGTATCCCTATATCATTTGTTGTGAAATTTCACAGACAAACAAAAAAACGCCTTATCTTAGGCGTTTTATTTCTATACTTCTTTTAATTATTATGTGAAATTTTCCGTGAATTAAATGCTGGGTAAATATTCATTAGAAATATCTTCTATTCCCCGCAATTCTCCGTTTCCTCTTAATATAGGTATTGGTTTTAAAGTAAACCTAACTTTATAAATACCAACTCCTGCGTCTTTATCAAAAGGGTCATCGTTTTTGCCAAAACATTCTTTTAAAAGTATTGATAATTTTTCTTTGCGTTTTCTATATTTTTCGTCATCTTGAGCCGCTTTTTCGCTAACTATTGGTTTACGAATAAGCTTTCCGTTATTTGCTGATAGTTCTTTAAAAAAATTCCAGGCTTCGTTTGATTTTTTATTCTTAGAATTTTTCTTAAAAAAATTCATTTTTTCGTTATTTGATTTGCAAAAAAATTTTCCCTTGACATATATTTCAACATCATAATCATTTACCAATTCTATCGTCATATCTTCCCAGTCGGTATTCGGCGGTAACTTTATTAATGGTTCTTTTGGCTTGCTTATTTGAGATTTATTAATTTTTCCGTCAGTAACCTGCATTAATTTAATCTTATAATCAAGCAATTTTTCATAATTCGGTTTTATGTTGGGGAGCTTTTTCATAATATTATAATTGTATTCAGATATTTCCAATTCTTCCTTTCTGCTCATATTTTCCTCTTTAGATTTACAGATACCGGCTTCAATAAGGTCGTCTATGTTTGATGCCCGTTCAATATAATTTGCATATACCAAATTGGTTAATATATTATTTACCTCTATTTCAGAAAGACCCGCTTCGCATAAATTTTTAACGCTTATCATTAATCGTTCAGTATCAGGGGTATTATACTGTTGCGATAAGATATATTCAATAACAATAAGCACTTTTTGATTATAATTCATATTCATTTTAATTTCTTGCCCTAAAATGGCTACTATTATATAATAATGTTAGCTCATGTTAAGTGAGTGGTCAATCTAAATAAATAACTTATTGAATATTTTTCTAATATAAAATAGCCTAACCCTCGTAAGAGGTATGGCTCAAAAACCTTATCGCTAACAACAACGGCTTACTATAGCCGCCACTTTGTTTAGCGATAAGGTTATACTCCGAAAGGGGTATGGGTAGTCTGAAAAGGCTATCGGTGGTTTATGGTAAGCCTTTTTTGTATTCAAAATTTATATATTAAATTTTAATTGATAAAAGTATGAGACTAATAAAAACTTTAACTTTGATATCGTTATTTACTTTATTGCCCTTGAATTTTTCCAATGCTCAAAGTTTATCAAGCAAACTTAAAGGTAAAATTTTATTGCAAGTGGAAGACGCGGGGCAGGCTTGGTATATAGAACCAGAAACTCAAGAAAGGGCATATTTAGGAAGACCTGCTGATGCTTTTCATATAATGCGGGAATTAGGTTTAGGTATTAGACACGAGGAGTTAGAAAAATATCTTAATTCTTCTTTTCCTGAAAGATTAAGCGGGAAAATATTATTAGATGTAGAGCAGAACGGAGAGGCATATTATGTCAACCCACAAGATTTAAAAGGATATTTTTTAAATCGCCCTAAAGACGCTTTTAATGTTATGCGTGATAAAGGGCTTGGCATAACAAATAATGATTTATGGAAAATTACACTTTCTGAAAAATATCCAGATGAAAGCAAGGCGATTGATTTACAAAGTTATATTGATAGTAAAACGAATGAGGTTAAAAAGGAGGTTGTAAAAATAAATCAGCCCCAAGAAACAAAAAGTAGTGATACTATTTCAAATGATGAAAAATTATTAAACTTGAAAAATTATCTTAAAAAAATTGAGCAGGAATTAGTATCACTTGAAAATGAATATAACGGACTTGTAAATAATATAAATTCTGAAAATAGTATCTATAAGCAGGAATATGACATCAATATTAAAAATTCTGATAATAAATATCAAGAAGATGTTAATTATTATAAACCAACCCACGATTATTGGGCGAATTATTATCAGCATCAAATAGATTTAGAGCGGGGAATGGGGTTAAGAGAGGATAAAGAACAAACCAAATATTATCAGGAAAAATTAAATTTAGAAAATACAAATTATAATAATCTAATAACCAGATTGCAAAATGACAGAGATACTAAAAAATCCCAATATAAATTTAACTATGATAGTCAGCTTTTAAATACAAGTCAAAGGTTAAATACGATAACAGAAACTTACAATAAAGCGAAAACTGAAAGAGAAGAATTAAAACAGGGCATATTAAAAGAAATTGATTTATTAGAAAAATAATTTATTCTAAATTTAAAAATATGTTAAAACCAAACGACCCAAAAAACAATGAACAAAAATTAAAAAGTTTTAGTTTAAATAGCAATTTAAGTATAAATAAAAAAACAAAAAAGGTTTTAATCGTTTTTCTCATTTTTATAGCCGTTATTGTTATTGGAAATTATCATATTGTTTTAAATGCAACAGACCCATTAAGAGCATTAATCTTTGTTAAGAGACCATACTTTGGTTTTTCTGATATTTTTGGAGACATAAACGCTTGTAGTGGGGCTCCTTATTTTAGCGTTATGTCAAACCACCCGTCTTTATGCAGGGCTTTGCAAAATGCTGGATATTTAGAAAGCGAGGAAGCTAGGAGCCAAAGAATAGAGACCGAGATTATGCAGAAATTGCAGTTGTATTAATTAGCGACCAGATTGTTTGTGCTATAATAGAGAAGTAGGTAAAATCTATGAAAACAAGAAAAACTATTATATTATTTGCCGTTTTTTCTATCTCTCTTTTATTATTGGCTGGCTGTGAGACTGCAAACAATTCGCAGAGTAATATTCTAACCGCCAACACAGTAGCAATTCCTGAAAATAATAAACAGAAAGAACCAAAGCCAAAAGAGCAGAAATCAGACCAAACAAACCAACAAACTAATATTAAAATTGATAATAATTTAAGCCAACCTATAAATGAGGTTCAAAATAACTCTAACCAAACAAAAGTTGAAGCTAACAATAATTTAAGCGACTCAAAAACCAATAGCAAAACATTAAAGGAAAAACCGAAAGCAGAAGAAATTAAAAGCGAAGAAACTAAATATTATAAAGTCATTAAAGTTGTGGACGGCGATACTGTTGCCGTTGATATAGACGGAGTTAGTGAAACTTTACGGCTGATTGGTATAAACACTCCTGAAACAGTAGACCCTAGAAAAACAGTTGAATGTTTTGGGGTTGAAGCGAGCAATAAAGCCAAAGAATTATTAACTGGCAAATTAGTTACTTTAGAAAAAGATAATAGCCAAGATGAGCGAGATAAATATAGTAGACTGTTAAGATATGTCAAGACTAAAGAGGGATTATTTTATAATTTGGAAATTATCAAGCTGGGCTATGCCTATGAATATACCTATAACACCCCATATAAATATCAAAGTGAATTTAAAGAAGCTGAAAATTACGCTCGCACAAATAAATTAGGTTTATGGTCGGATAAAACTTGCGGAGGCAAGCTTGAAAATTCTACCGCCGTTGTTCCTGCCCCGATAGAAACAAAATCAACAGAAACCACGATTAAGCCGCCCGAAACGAAAACTCAATGCGAATGTTCGTCTAATAAATATAATTGCACTGATTTTAAAACTCAGGCTGAAGCTCAGGCTTTATTTGAATGTTGCGGTGGGGCTGGTCATGATATACATAGGCTAGATAGCGATAAGGACGGCAAGGTTTGTGAGTCGTTGCCTTAATGTTTTTTAGGGGTATTAAAAAACGGACGAAAAAACTTTTTGACCCGCCCGCGTAGCAACAACGCCATTGTGTTTTTTAAAACTGGAAGCTCTAGATTTTTATAGGGGGGTGGGTAAGCCGATTACTATCGTCTTTATATTAAAGCCAGCATTACTTATTAAGTGCTTGGCTTTTTTGTTGGTTTATTTAGCCCTTAAAAATACACTATTTAATCTAACATCAGACAAAATGTGGATAACTAAGCTGATTTTACAACTTGCCAGTTTATATGCCTTTTATTTGCCTTTTTATCTTTCGTCTGTTTTTTATTAGGCATTGCATTTTAGCTTATTTCCTCGTTTATCACTCGTCTATTAGCACTCATTTACAAGCGAAATCATAAGCGTAGCAAGCGGTGGGGTTAAAACAAGTGGAATAGCCTATTGCAGGGGATTATTATGTATACAAGCCGTATAACACTAAGTTTTAATACTTAAATTAATGCTAATATTAGTTAAATTTTCTTGACGGATTGCGTTATTTTTGCTAGTATTATAAGTAATATTAGCCTAAAAACTATGAAAAAGATTAAACAATTTATTATTAATTTATGTCTAGCAATAACAATAATTGCCATTCTTTTGGAATGGGCAAATTGATAATATTTAATTTAATAATTAAGCCCCGACTTAGCAGGTTTCCTTACTAACAAAGGAAGCCTGTTTTTGTTATGGGGCGGAAATTTTATGATGTTAATGACAAAAGAGCTTGAAGCTCAATTTAAAAAGGTCGGCAGTCAGGAAAATGTTAATGACCAGTTGGTGATTGCCAAATTTTTTAATCCCACGGGCGTTGGTTACTGGTTCGCCACAGAATACAATCCTGAAGATAAAATATTCTTCGGTTATGTTTCTTTCTTCGGCGACCATAATGATGAGTGGGGTTCGTTCAGTTTAAAAGAATTGGAAGAATATTGCGGACCGTTCGGATTAGGCATAGAAAGAGATATAAATTTTATATCTCAGCCTATAAGTAAAATTATGCCAAAAGCAATTTCAAATATAATCTAACAGATGAGAATGTCTCATTTGATATTAAATTTATGCAAGACAAATTAAATTATTATGCGTATTGCCGCGTAAGCACCGAGAGGCAGGCTAATGAACAAACTATCCAAATTCAGGAAGTGGCTATTAACGAATATGCCGAAAAAAATAATATTAACATTGTTAAAATGTTTAATGACAATGGCGTGTCCGGTGGCTTAGAGAACCGTCCAGCATTAGCTGAGTTATTAGACGCTCTAGAAATTAACGCTAAAGATATTGAAGGGATTATCATTTTTAAATTAGACCGACTCGCTCGTGATGTCCGTATTCAAGAAAATTTAATTTACACACTACAGGAAAAGCGAGGCAAGAAAATTATCTCAATTAAAGAGCCTGACCTTGGCAGTAAAGATATAACTAGGGTTTTAATGCGTCAGATGTTAGGGGCTATCAGCCAATATGAAAAGGGTTTAATAGCCATGCGTTTAAAGGCGGGCAGACTCCATAAGCTAAGAAAAGGCGGATTTCCTGGTGGTGGCGTTGCAATGGGCTACGAAGTAATTGATAATGAGTTAATTTTAAATCAGGAAGATGTAAAGATTGTCAGACAGATTTATTATTTAAAGAGGTATAAGCGACTTAACTTAACTGCGATTGCTAAAAATCTGAATGGCAATAATATAAAAACTCCCAAGGGCGGAAAGCGTTGGTATGCCGCGACCGTAAAGTATATTTTAAATAATTCTATCTATC
>JBAZFW010000019.1:0-18538 GCA_041653215.1 Patescibacteria group bacterium | reverse complement strand
AAAATAAATAGATTAAATTATAATATAATATGACAGATCCAATAGCAGACATGCTAACAAGAATAAGAAACGCTCAAGCCGTAAACATTAAAACGGTTGTTTTACCTATGAGTAAAATGAAGCACGGTATCGCTAAAATATTAGAAGATGGTGGTTGGGTTGGAAAAGTTGAAATTATTAAAACTAAAGGTAAAAAGAATTCAAGCTCAATTTTTAATGAAATTAAAATTGATTTAAAATATCAAAATGGCCGACCGATGATTACTTCTTTAAAGAAAATAAGTACCCCGGGCCGTAGGATTTATGCTAGCAAAGATGAATTACCAAGAGTTTTAAATAATTTAGGTATAGCCATTATTTCTACGCCACGCGGTTTAATGACTAATAAAGAAGCTAAAAAGCAGGGCATTGGCGGAGAAGTAATTTGTGAAATTTACTAGTGCTTTAAAAACTTTTTTAGAAAAAGTTTTTAATATTTTCAAAAAATATAACGTATCAAGTTAAAATTTAATAGCGAGTAGAACTCTACGGCCATTAAATTTTAACTTGATAAATAAGATAAATAAAACATTTATGTCTAGATTAGGAAAATTACCAATTGAATTGCCAGCAGGAACTCAGGCTAAACTTGAGAACGGTTTTATAATTGTTAAAGGACCTAAAGGTGAACTTAAAACTAAAATGCACGAAGCCATAAAAATAGAAATAACTGAAAAAGAAATAAAATTATCTATTGCTGATCAAACTATTTCTAAAGATAAAGCTTTGTGGGGGTTGTTTAGAAGTTTGATTAAAAATATGGTAGTTGGGGTTAATGAAACTTATACTAAAAAATTAGAAATTAATGGTGTTGGCTATAAAGCGGCGGTTAGCGGATCTAAATTAACCTTGAATGTCGGTTATTCGCATCCAGTAATTTATGAATTACCAGCTGGCATAAAAGCTGAAGTTCAAGCCAATACTATTATTATTAACGGTATTGATAAGCAATTAGTTGGCGAAGTGTCGGCTCAAATTAGAAAAATCAGAAAACCAGAGCCTTATAAAGGCAAAGGTATTAAATATAGCGATGAAATATTAAGACGCAAAGCAGGCAAAACTGCGGGTAAAGCGGAAAAATAAAATTATTATATGGATATTAATAAAGTTAAACAAAATAAAAGATTTAGACGTAAAAATAGAGTTAGAGCTAAAATTACCGGCACGGCTGTTTGCCCGAGGTTAAGCGTTTTTAGATCTAACCGCGGAATTTATGCTCAAATTATAAATGATGAAATTGGCAAAACTTTAGTTGCCGTTGGCGCTGGAGAAATAAAAAAGAAAGAGAAAAAAATTGCCGTGAGCTTAGAATTAGGAAAATTAATTGCCACTAAAGCTATAGCTAAGGGCATAAGTCAGGTTGTATTTGATCGTAATGGTTATAAATATCATGGCCGAGTAAAGGCTTTGGCTGAAGGCGCTCGCGAAGGCGGTTTAAAATTCTAAAAAGATATTAATTTATATGGAAGATACAAAAAAACAACAAGAGAATATTAGAAATCAAGCTACGCCTTTAGCGGAAGCTAAGGTTCCTAATGCTATGGCAACGTCAACCGTTGAGGGTAGAAGGCATAATGATGCTTCTGACAGAAAAAGAAATTTTAAAGGTAAAAGACCTGGCGGACGAGGCAGAGATAGCGGTATGCCGGAAGAATTTGAACAAAAAATGATTGACATTGCTCGCGTTACCCGCGTTATGGCTGGAGGTAAAAGAATGCGCTTTAGAGCTTGTGTAGCTATCGGTAATAAAAAGGGTAGAGTCGCTATCGGTTTAGCTAAGGGCGCGGATGTTACCGGCGCCGTAACCAAAGCCGTTAATAAAGCTAAAAAAGAATTTATTGATATCCCGATTGTTAACGAAACTATTCCTCATGAAGTTTACCAAAAATTAGGCGCGGCTAAAATTTTATTTAAACCAGCTAAAAAGGGTAGAGGTATTATTGCCGGCGGCGCCGTCAGGGTTCTTTTAGAACTTTCTGGTATAAAAAATATTACTTGTAAAATTTTAGGCACTGGTAATAAAGTTAATAATGTAAAATGTACAATTGAAGCTTTAAAAAATTTAAAAAGACCGATTAAGCATGAAAATAAATATAATCATGTTCAAGAAAAGAATTTAAAATAAAAATATGTCTTTATCATTACATACAATTAAGCCAGCGCGTGGTTCAGTCAGAAAGAAAAAGAGAATTGGCAGAGGCAATGCTTCGGGCCATGGTTCTTATAGTACTCGAGGGTTAAAAGGTCAAAGATCAAGAGCTGGCGGTAGAAATAAATTAAGAAGATTAGGTTTTAAACAAATATTAGCTGCTACTCCGAAAAATCGTGGTTTTAAATCGGCTAAACCTAAAAATCAAGTTGTTAATCTTAAAGATTTAAATAGTAATTTTTCTGCTGGCGATAAAATAAACGCTCATAGTTTATTAAAAGCTGGTTTAGTACAAACCGTTCAGGAGAAAATAAAAATTTTAGGTCAAGGTAAGTTAGCTTTGAAGAATTTACAATTTGAAGGTGTTAAATTGAGCGACAGCGTTAAAGCGCAGATTGAAAAAATGGGCGGTAAAGTGTTATAATTGTAAAGAGCTAAATTTATAAAATTTTCTACTGCAGATTTAATAATATGTACGACAAGTTAATACAAATTTGGAAAGCGCGAGATTTAAGAAATAGCATACTCTTTGTTTTGGGTATGCTAGTTATTTTTAGATTAGCCGCGCATATTCCGGTTCCTGGAGTTGATACTCAGGCGCTAAAAGATTTTTTTTCTTCTAATCAAATATTAGGACTCATGAATATATTCGCCGGTGGCGGAATGTCTAATTTTTCTATTGTTATGATGGGCGTTGGTCCATATATTACTTCATCAATTATTTTTCAGCTTCTCGCCATGATTATTCCTAAATTAGAAGAAATGAACAAGGAAGAGGCTGGACGCCAGAAAGTTAATATGTGGACTCGTTGGATGACCGTGCCTTTAGCCATACTTGAAGCTTACGGCATGATTACATTATTACGCCGGTCTTCTTATTCAATTTTAGGTGATGTTAGCCCGTTTAGTTTGCTCGCTATGATTATAACTGTAGCCGCTGGCACCATCTTCTTAATGTGGTTAGGCGAGCTTATAACCGAAAAGAAAGTTGGTAACGGAATTTCTTTATTAATCTTTGCCGGTATAGTTTCTGGATTATTGCAAACCGCTCAGCAAGTTATAGTTACTTTTGATCCGTCAAAGCTATATATGATTTTAGGATTTTTAGCTATTGCCTTAATAACTATAGTTGGCGTAGTTGTAATAAATGAGGGTCAGCGCAAAGTGCCAGTGCAATATGCTAGGCAGATTAGGGGTAATCGAATGTTCGGCGGCACTTCAACTCATTTGCCTTTACGCGTTAATATGGCCGGCGTAATTCCGATTATTTTCGCTATCTCAGTTGTAATTTTTCCGCCAATGATTGCGCAATTTTTTATTCACGCTCGCACAGCTTTTATTGCTGATGCGGCAGAATGGACGATTAGCTTTTTTCAAAATCAATTAGTTTACGCGATTTTATATTTTTTATTAGTTTTTGCTTTTACATATTTTTATACGGAAGTTATTTTTCACCCAACGCAAATTGCGGAAAATTTACAGAAACAAGGCGGTTTTATTCCTGGCATTAGACCAGGTCGCCATACCAGCGAATATTTAGCTAATACTACGCATAAAATTATATTTGTTGGCGCTTTATTTTTAGGCATTATTGCTATACTACCTTTGATTTTAAGATATTTTACCGGCTTACAATCTTTAACTATCGGCGGCACATCTTTACTCATCGTGGTATCAGTGGTTATTGAAACCGTTAAACAAATTGAATCACAGTTAACTATGAGAGAATACGAAGGAATGTAAGGCAATTATCAATTAACAATTACGAATTATTAATTTAAATTCCGCTTAGGCGGGATTTTTATTTGGTTAATTTTATGGTATAATAAAATTATATTAATACAGTAATATCTAATATGAGCATATTTTCAATTATTCTTATTATTGCCGGCTTATGTTTATTTGAAGTAATTTCGAGTATTGACAATGCTATTATCAATGCTGAAGTTCTTTCAACTATGGGCGCTAAAGCTAGGCGTTGGTTTTTACTATACGGCATAATTATTGCGGTTTTTTTAGTTAGGGGATTACTGCCTTGGCTTATAGTTTGGTTAGCTACCCCGGGGCTTGGGCCGATAGAGGCTCTAACCGCTACTTTTTCTTCTGATTCTAGAGTTATTGAGGCTGTAGAAAAATCATCGCCCATGCTACTGGTTGGCGGAGGCGTATTTTTGATATTTTTGTTTTTCCATTGGTTATTTTTAGAATCAAAAAATTTCGGTTTACGCGGAGAAAAATTTTTTTATAAAAATGGCGTTTGGTTTTATTCGATAATTTCTATAATTTTAGCTGTTATAGTTTGGCTAGCTTTAGACAAAAATCCTTTGATGGCTTTTGGCGCCGTGGTTGGTTCAACTGCATTTTTTATCACTCATGGTTTTAAACAAAATGCTGAGCAGAGAGAAAAGGATTTAACTAATAAAAATTTATCAGATTTAAGTAAAATATTTTATCTTGAGGTGATTGATACAACTTTTTCTATTGATGGAGTTTTGGGCGCCTTTGCCTTTACTTTGGCCGTGCCTTTAATTTTAGTTGGTAACGGTATAGGCGCTATAGTAGTGCGCCAGCTTACTATGGGTAATATTGAAAGAATAAAAAAATATGCTTATTTGAAAAACGGCGCTATGTATTCTATACTTTTTTTAGGCATAATTATGATATTGGATAGTTTTGGTTTTCATATACCAAGTTGGTTGTCGCCGATAGTAACTTTTGGCGTAGTAGGATATTTTTTCTATAAGTCTAATATGGAAAATAAAAAATTAGCATAATTTATAATAAGATAAATTTAAAAATATGGGTATTCAGGATTTACCAAAGCCAGGCATTAATTTCAGAGCCACTAGAGCTGCTGGCGCAGGAAGTCTTCAGGCAAAATTAAGTAGTGCGACTAGATACGGCGGTTTAAAAAATTTAAGAGATAATCAAAAAATAATTGTTGATACAATAAAAAATCCTACAATACAAAGAGCAATTCGAAGAGGCGGACTTTCGAGATTGCAACAAAGAGATACTTGGCTTAAAATGAAAGCTAAAGATAAAACAATAACTAAAGAAGATCGAAGAGAGATAAAAGAAGTGCTTAAATATTTAGGTTCAAACGGATCAGCCAAGGGGCCGATTTTAAAAGCTAACGGATTGCCGAAAAATGGGAAAATTATAAAAATTAAAGGTAAAGATGTATTTATATCTGACGCGGCTATTAAGAAAAATTTATCAAGAAATAAACAAATAGATGATTCTTTTTTGACTGGAGGCGCTAGTAATACAAAACCAATGTCTTTTGCTGGGACAGTCGGTAAAACTTATGGTTCTGGCGTTAAGGGTATTGCGCAAGATTTAGGAATAAAAAAAGCAACGGTCGGTTTTGCCGCAAATTATAATAAAAAATTACCCGATAGCTCAGCCTCTAAATCGTCTTTAGGAGGAGTAAAGCCCCTAGGTTTATAAAAAGGCTTTAAAAATATAAATTATTAGATAAATTAATTATTATGCCAAAAAATGTTATTATTTTTTTCGGACCGCCAGGATCAGGTAAGGGCACCCAAGCTGAAATGTTAGCAAAAATTACTAATTGGAAAAAAATTTCTACCGGAGATTTATTTCGCTCTGAAATCTCAGCTAAAACTAAAATAGGTAAAATGGTGGAAAAATATACTGTAACCGGTAAATTAGTGCCTGATAAAATAACTGTTAAATTAGTTGAGCATGGTTTAAAGCAAAAAGCCTTCGGTTTTATTTTTGACGGTTTTCCTAGAAATAAAAAACAATTGAGCCAGCTTTTAGATTTGTTTAAAAAAACGCTTAAGAAAAATGATAAAATTTATGCTATTGAAGTTGCGGTTAGCGATAAAGAAGTTAAACAGCGCTTAGGCCAACGTCGTATGTGCGCTTGCGGTAAGGTATATCACTTAGTTTATAATCCTCCGATTAACGCCGGTATTTGCGATATTTGCGGCAGTAAACTTTTTATTAGAAATGATGATAAGCCTAAAGTGATTTCACATCGCTTAAAAATTTACCACCATGAAGGCGAACCAATACTTGACTATTGGCAAAAACAAGGTAAGCTTATAAAAATTGACGGCGAACAGCCGATTAAAAAAATACACGGAGAAATAATGCAAAAATTGAAAGCATTAAAGTTAATATGATTACTATAAAAAAGGACAATGAAATAGAATTACTGCGCCAGGGCGGAAAAATTTTAGGGCAGATATTAAAGCAATTAATAGCTGAAGTTAAGCCGGGTGTAACCACGGGCCATTTGGAACAAATGGCTGATTTTTTAATTAAAAAATCCGGCGGTCGGCCTTCTTTTAAAGGTTTTAAATCGGATAAAGATGATAAACCTTTTCCCACGGTTTTATGCACTAATATTAACGATGAAGTGGTTCATGCGCCATCTTTGCCGTCGCGTGAATTAAAATCAGGCGATATTATTAATATTGATGTGGGTATGGAATTTCCTGCTTATGCTGAAATTTTAACCAACAAGTCTGTCGTTAAGAAAGGGTATTATACAGATATGGCGGCTACCGTGGCCGTTGGTAAAGTTAGTCGAGAAGCACAAAAATTAATCAAAGTAACTAAACAAGCGCTTGCCTTAGGTATAAAACAAGTAAGGCCAGGCAATAGTTTAAATAACATTGGTAAAGCGATTGAGCAATATGTTAAAGCTAATAATTTTTCCGTAGTGCGTGATTTAGTCGGTCATGGTGTTGGTTATGAATTACATGAAGATCCCCAGATACCAAATTATGATTTAAGTTATAGCAAAAAAATAATTTTAAAACCGGGCATGGTTTTAGCGATTGAACCAATGGTTAATACTGGTGATTGGCAGATTAGAGATGATTCTGATGGTTTAACTATTTTAACCAATGATGGAAGTTTAAGCGCGCAATTTGAACATACAGTTTTAGTGACAGAGAACGGATACGAAATATTAACTAAATATGAATAAGCCTTTAAAAACTTTTTAAAAAATATAATGCATCAAATAATATTGTTATGAATAATGAATTAAGAAAAATATATTTAGGAGTTGATTGGGGCGAAAAACGTATTGGTTTAGCTTTGGCTGATAGCGAGACTAAAATCGCCACGCCGTTTAAAACAGCGCAAGACGTTGGCGAAGTAGTGAAAATAGTTAAAGATGAGGAGATAGATATAATAATAGTTGGTAAGCCATCGTCAATTGCAAATTCTGAATTAGAAATTACGAACGAAAAATATAATAGTTTTATTAATGATTTAAAAAGTAAATCTGGAATATCTATTGAATTAGTGGACGAAAGGTTAACTAGTAAGGCGGCCGATGCTTTACCGGGAGATAAAAAAACTAAATCGAACAGAGATGAAATAGCGGCTATGATAATTTTGCAAAGTTATTTGGATAAATTATAATATGGAAGAAACATATAATTTTGAAGCAATTATTTTAAACCGTTATGCTTTTCGCGAAAGTGACAGCCGGGTAATTTTATATAGTCGAGAAAGAGGAAAGTTAGAGTTGGTGGCTCGCGGAACAAAAAAAATAAAATCAAAAATCGCTCCTCATATTGAACCGTTTAATTTGGTTGAAGCGATGGCGATTAAAGGTAAAAATTTTGATTATCTCGGAAGCGCTATAAGTCGAAGCGCTTTTTATAATATAAAAAATGATTTAAGTCTTTTAATGGTCGCTGGGCGGATTATAAAATTTTTAAATTATTTGGTTAAAGAAGCCGTACCGGATCAGCAGATTTTTTTATTAACTAAAGAAGCGCTTGAAATATTAAATGATAAGAAATTAAAGGATGGCAAAGAAGAATTAATTGAATTATTCTATATTTATAAATTAATGATTATTTTAGGTTATAAACCAGATTTGTTTCATTGCTTAAATTGCCATAAAAAAATATCAGATCATAAAAATTATTTTGATATTACTCGCGGTGGGGTAATTTGCCTGGATTGTTTAGAAAAATCGCTAAATTATAAGAGATTGACAATCTCTGCAAATTTAATTAAGATACTAAGATTCGCTGATAAAAATAGTTTAAGCGAATTAATAAAATTAAAAATTGATAAAGTTTTAGAAAAAGAGTTAGATAATTTTATTCGGTCTTTTCAACGATATTATAAATAAAAAAATGAAAGGAGGGGTGCCGATTGGGAGTAAGGAATGCAAGGAAAAAAGAGCATAAACAGTCAAATGGAGAAGCGCCTAATCTTTCCGAAAGTCCAGCGAGTTTTCACTATAATCAAAGGAGTTCGGAGAGAAGCAAAAACGGCGGCGTTGTGCCTTTCCATAGAAAAAAAATAAATAGAATGATAGCAAGAGGAAAGGCAAAAGTAATAAAAAAAGATAGTTCTGGCAAGAGGGTTAAATTGCCCACAGGAGAAATTATTACAATAAGCAAAAAGAATGGGAAAGGTATAACTTATTTCCCTCGTTAGTAAAGAATGAATAAAGTTATAATCTATAAGCCTGGCAAAAAGGAGGTGCCTACTAATGGCGAATGGAAATCCTGAAGTTTTAAAAGAATATTTTATAAAATATAGTTCAGCTCAGACGTTTCCTGTTGGCACAACCACCGAGAATGACGCCAAGGAATATGCGAAGGGAAAACTCGTTGAAGATTCCGGTGTTACCCTTTGGGTGAAAAATGGAGAAAAAGGAGTGCAGCAGATAGATTTAAATTAATAAAAATAAATTTAAAATCTTTTTGAATCGGCCTTATTATTAAGAGCCGATTTTTTCTTGCTAAAATTAGAAAAATAAGCTAATATTGAAGAATAAAACAGTTAGTTAAGAATTAATTAATTTTTGTTTTTTTATCTAAAATTAGAGAAATTTTTATGATTAGAACTCATACTTGCGGTGAATTAACTAAAAAAAATGTTGGAAAAATCGTTGAACTTGCTGGCTGGGTGCATAGCCGACGTGACCATGGCGGTTTGATTTTTATTGACTTACGCGATCGTTATGGATTAACACAATTAACTTTTGATCCGAAAATTAGCGCCAAGGCTTTAGCTGAAGCCGATAAATTGCGTCATGAATGGGTAATTAAAATAAAAGGCAAAGTCGCGCCGCGACCAGACGATATGATAAATAAGAAATTATCAACTGGCGAGATTGAAATTGAATGCGAGTCAATAGAAATTTTATCAAAATCAAAAACCCCGCCGTTTGAATTAAATGAAGAAAAAAGCGAAGAAGCTAATGAGGCTTTAAGATTAAAATATCGTTTTGTTGATTTAAGAAGGCCGAAATTGCAGACAATGCTAAAAATAAAAAATGAATTTTTTAAATATATAAGAAAATATTTTCAAGATAACGGTTTTATTGAAATACAAACTCCGATTTTAGCTAATTCGTCTCCCGAAGGCGCGCGCGACTTTTTAGTGCCGTCGCGCCTTTACCCAGGAAAATTTTACGCCTTACCGCAGGCGCCACAGCAATTTAAACAACTTCTAATGGTTGGCGGTTTAGATAAATATTTTCAAATTGCGCCTTGTTTTCGCGATGAAGACCCGAGAATGGATCGGCATTACGGCGAATTTTATCAGTTAGATATGGAAATGAGCTTTGTTGAACAAGAAGATATTTTAAAAATAATGGAGCCGTTGATGAAAGAGTTAACAGAGAAATTTAGTAATAAAAAATTAGTGGGCTTACAAAAAGATGGTCGTTTTAAAAAGCTGCCTTGGCGTGAAGCTATGGAAAAATATGGAACAGACAAACCGGACTTAAGATTTGACTTAGAAATTAAGCCAATTACCGAGATGTTAAAAGATTGCGGTTTTAGTGTTTTTGCAAATGCAATAAAAGATAACGGAGTTGTGCATGCTCTTAAAGTTGATGGCGCCGCAAAATTCAGCCGTAAAGAAATTGATGAACTAACTGAAATTGCTAAAACTAAGGGTGCGAAAGGTTTGGCTTATATTATAATAAAAGAAAAAGACGAATTGCAATCGCCAATCGTTAAATTTTTAGGTGATGATTTAGCGAAAAAAATTGTTAAAGAACTCGGCGCTAAAGTAGGCGATATAATATTTTTTGGCGCTGATACCTGGAAAATTGCTTGTTTAAGTTTAGGCGCGGTTAGAAATGAATGCGCTTTAAAGCTTGGTTTAAAGGATAATGCAAAAGCGGCTTGGTGCTGGGTAGTTGATTTTCCAATGTATGATTATTCAGAGATTGAAGACGGTCGCATTGATTTTGGGCATAATCCATTTTCTATGCCTCAGGGCGGCTTAGAAGCATTAAATACTAAAGATCCGTTAGAGATTTTAGCTTATCAATACGATTTAGTTTTAAACGGTTTTGAAGCATCTTCCGGCGCCATAAGAAATCATGAGCCGGAAATAATGTATAAAGCCTTTGAAATCGCTGGCTATACTAAAGAAGAGGTTGATAGTAAATTTGGGGCTATGATCAGGGCTTTCGAATACGGCGCTCCGCCTCATGGCGGTAATGCCCCGGGCGTTGATCGTATTTTAATGGTACTACTAGATCTAGATTCAATTCGTGATATTTATGCTTTCCCTAAAGACGGCAAAGGTAAAGATTTAATGACCGATAGCCCGAGCGAAGTTAATGAAAAACAATTAAGAGAATTAAATATAAAAGTAAAACATGAATAATCTTTCTACAAAAATTAATCAAATAAAAATCCCGCCGAGTGAAACAGAAATAAATGCCGGGGTAAAAGAAAAGATAAATTTTTTGTATAAATTAGATGTACTTAAAGTAAAAGAAATTTATAACAGAGTAACTAATTTTTCTAGAGGTTTAGAGCAAAAATATCCTAACGCCAGAGAATATTATTTGTTTCATACTATAATAGGCAGCAGTATGGATCGGGAGCATTGCAAAGCTGGTTTTGATTTTCCCGGGGAAGACTCAATCGTTAAATATGTCGATGAGTTATACGAAGAATATAGAGATTCAATTTATTATGCGACTGTCTAAGTTGCAAAAATTTATTTTAGAAAAGTGTTATAACTTCAAGGCTACAACGCCAGTGGAATTTTCTGATTTCTATCAAAAAAGATCTAAAAATAAAAAAATTATTAAAGATATAATTCATAGGAGTTTGGACTCGCTAGTAGCCGGAGATTTAATTACGGCTTTTGGTAAAAAGACAGCTAAAAAATGGTTTATCCATAAAGTAAGACTGACTAACCTTGGTAAAAAAATAGCCATTAAAATAGTTAAAAACAGGCAAAGAAAATTGCCTTTAAAATAATATTAATTTACTAATTTGACGCAATTGTGAGATTTCTCATTTGCGCCCAAAATAAACTTATGGAAAAACAAAATGCTAAATTCGCGTTTTTTTATCTATTGTCGCTTGTGTCTTTAGTTTTTGTATCAATTTCTACGGGTATGATAATTTTTCAGATTATTAATAAAACTATTGTTGATGATTTAACTTTAGCGCCAGGCGGTTTTATGCAGGAAGTTTTAAGATTTGCTATCTCGGCAATTATTGTAGCCGCGCCGATTTATTTTGCCATGATGTGGCTAATCAATAAAAATTTATTGAGCGGTAATTTAGAAAAAGAATCGGGCGTAAGAAAATGGCTTACTTATTTTATTTTATTGGTTTCGGCCGTGGTTATGATTGGTTGGTTTATCGCTACGGTCGGTAGCTTTTTGAACGGAGAATTAACGACTAAATTTATTTTGAAGGCCTTAACTTCTATTTTAATTTCCGCTTTGATTTTTAGTTATTATCTTTACGACATTAGGCGCGCCGACGTTAGTAAAAATAATAATATCATTAGAGTTTATTATTATGGTTCTATAGCCATAGCATTAGTAGCTTTAGTAAGCGCCTTTTTCTTTATTGATTCGCCGGCTAAAGTTCGTGTTCAAAAGTATGACCAGGCGATTACTAATAAATTTAGCCAGATTGATTATGCGATTAATGCTTATTATGGAGAAAATAAAAAATTACCAGAAAATCTAAAAGATTTAATTGGCGGTGGTTCGACTTATTATATTTTAGAAAATGAAATAACTGATCCGGCAACCGGAGTAGCGTTTGTTTATAAAGTTGATGCTAAAGATTCATATGAATTATGCGCTACTTTTAAGACGGAAAATAAAAGCCAGGCCAACGATAAATCGGTTTATACGGATACGCGCTGGTTACATGATATCGGTTATCAATGTTTAAAGCAGAGGATTGCTTCGTTGGACGTTAAGTCGGCGCCAGTGTCAGTACCGGTTAGATAAGAGTCGTTGACAAAGACAATAAAATAAGGTTAAATTATATAAAATAAAGCCCAAAGGAGATATTATTCTTTGGGTTTTAAAATAGTAAAAAATAATTGGTCTTTTACAATTTGTTTTGGGGGTATTATTATGGCAAACTCATGGAATGTTCGTTGTGACGATTGTGATTCGCGTTGCTTATCAGTTCCGCTAACAAGAGAATATTTATCAAAATTGGCGCTTGAAGATCCGGAAATTTTTAGGGAGATAAGAAGCCTGGGCAGTGTTTATATTTATTGTTGTAAAGAAGATATATATAAACTTTTTAAATTACCTAGGGCGGAAGGAGAATGAAATGGGAAATAAATATAGGCCATGGATGAAGAAGAGGTTCGGTGGTAAAAAGGGAAAATTTGTAGGTCAGCCAAGTGAATGCACTAAAGTGCTTGGGAGCGATGAATGTCTCGAGCAGTTTAAAAGAAGAAAATCAAAAATTTGTAAACGTTGTCGAGTATAAAAAGAAGATAAATATTTTTAGAAGTAAAAATAATTTTAGAGGAGGTAGAAATGGCAAGGAGTAGTAATGTTTTTATGTCGGATGGATTTAAGAGGGGTAGCAGCAACGGTCGAACAGATTTAACAAATGGTCGGTCAAAAAGACGTGCTGAAGATTTAACGGTAAATGTTGCTGCGCGTTCAGGTGGGGTCAGATGCAGAAGTTTCGGAAGAAGAAAATAACAATTTTAAATGGGAGGAAAATTGAAGAAATGAATGAAATTATTATTTGTAAGAATAAAAGCGTTATTGTAGCGGCAGACGTGGCAGAATTTTGCGATTTAATCAGTTTGATTTTGGCCGTGAAAGGTGTGAGCGGCATAGGCGCATTTAAACTCGGTTTTGGCTTGGGACTCGATGGTCTTAAGGGAATGACTGAAGAAATCAAAAAGGTTCTCGGAAAAGATTTCCCCGTTATTTATGATCATCAAAAAGCTGCCAACGACATCCCTGACACAGGAGCTTTGTTTGCTAAAAAACTGAAAGAAGCAGGCGTGGACGCGGCCATTTTATTCCCGTTTACCGGTCCGGTAACGCAGGAGGCTTGGACAAAATCATGCCAGGATGCAGGCCTTGAAGTTTTAACCGGCGGCATTATGACCCATAAGAAGTTTTTGGTCAGCGAAGGAGGGTATATTGCTGACGAGGCGCCGGAAAAAATTTATCGGCTGGCCTGCAAGCTCGGAGTCAAGCATTTCGTTGTGCCTGGCAATAAGCTGAACTGGGTTCAGAAAATTAAAGAGATTCTGACAGAAGAACTCGGAGAAGGCAATTTTGTTTTATATGCCCCCGGTTTTATTACCCAGGGTGGTGATATCAGCGAGTGCGGCCAGGTCGCGGGCGACAAGTGGCATGCCATTGTTGGTTCAGCCATTTGCGGGAAGATCAACTCTGACGGAGCGAGAGAGGCGGCGATAAATGTGACCAAAATGATTGCATAAATAAAAAACGGGCAAATTACCATGGCAGAAAGGAGGAAAATCCATGGCACAATCTATTGATGTAAATAAAATGCTCCAAGAAAGCAAAGCGGTGGCAAGCGGCCATTTCGTTTATAAAGCTTTGTATAAGCACGGCGCCGGTTATATTGACAAAGATATGTTCCCTTATATAGGCGCTCAGAATTTGGTGGCGCTTCTTGAAGCCGAGGCTGAAAAAGCCTTGGATATGGGACTTGAACTAAGTAAATATAAAAACGCGGTTCTCGTAACCCCGGCGTATGGAGCGATTAAGTATGGCCTACCTCTAGCCGCCTGTTTAGAGAAGCGAACCGGAACCAAGATCATCGTCGTCGAAACTGAGGTTGAGAAGGATGAAACTGGTAAGAGGTACCATATCATCCCCGAAAACCAAAAAAAGAAAATTGTCGATTTGCCTCTCTTTTGTAAAGAGGATATCGTCAATAACGGAACGACAATAAGAGAGGTCAGTGAACTGTACCAAAAAGAATTGGGTATGTCCTTATTCGCTGCTCTTTCTACGGTTGATCGAGGAGGTCAGACAGCAGAAACATTGGGCGTCTCCCAGTATTATCCTTTTTTGCGCCTCGATATGGACCAGCACGATGTTCGTATCGGACCGTGTCCGCAATGTGCAGCTGGAATTCCTATTAATACCGATTTAGGAAAAGGCGAGGGGTGGGTTAAGATGTTTGGTCAACCGCCGTATCTGCCTGATATGGATTTCTCTGCATTTTGGAACGCAAAATAATTTAAAGAAAAATAAACTTCAACCCGGTCGATTTGCTTAAAGCAAGCGACCGGTTTTTTATTTTTTAACGCTTTGCTTAAAAGTAATTTTTGAGTTATAATAATGTTATCAATTTTCAAAAAAATACTAATTATTAACTTTATAAATTTATGGCAAAAACAACAAAATTTCCTCAAAAATTAGCTAAATATTTAGATAAAGCTAAAATTAAACATAATATTTTAGAACATAAAACCGTGTATACGGCTTATGATACGGCCGCAACTATGGGGAAAAAATTAAATGAAGTCGTAAAGACTTTGTTAGTGGCGGCGGACAGAGATTATTATTTAGTTTTATTGCCGGCTGATTATAATCTTGATTTCAAAAAATTGGCCAAGGAAATCAGTAAGGCTACTGGCAAAAAAATAAAAGCAGTTAAAATTCCAGGTGAAAAAATTATGGAAAAGTTGTTAAAAGTTAAGGCCGGCGCTATGAGCGCTTTTGGCGGTTTGTATAAATTGCCAGTAATTATGGAAAAAAATTTAACTAAAATAAAAAAAGCGGTTTTTGCTTCCGGCAGTTTTAATCATTCAGTCGAGATGGCAGTTAAAGATTTTATTAAATTAGAGGGCGCTGCTTTAGGCGGTTTTGGTATTAAAAAGAAAGTTGTTTTAGTGAAGAAGAAAAAATAAATTTTTCGTTGTCAATATTATGAATTTTAAAATAGATAAATTTGAAGGTCCCTTGGGCTTGCTTTTGCAGTTGATTGAAAGAGAGGAAATGGATATTACGCAAATCAGTTTAGCAAAAATTGCGGATCAATATATTGAATATATAAAAAGCTCTAAAGATATCGGGCCGGAAGAATTGGCCGATTTTTTAGTAGTAGCTGCGAAGTTATTGTTAATAAAATCAAGAGCGCTTTTGCCGTTTTTAAAAGGGGAAGCCGAGGAAGAAATTCAAGAATTTGAGCATCAGTTAAAGATGTATAAAGAATTTTTAGAGGCGGCAAAAAAGATTGAAGCCATAATCGGTAAAAAGCGTTTTAGTTTCGCGCGCGAATTTAATCGTAAAGCCTTTTTGGCTAGTGCTAATATTTTTTCACCGCCGAAAAATTTAACAGCCGTTGATTTACAAACCGTGTTTAGTGAAATAATTAGAAATATTAGGCCGACGGAAACGCTAGAAGAAAAAAATTTAGAACAAATAGTTAATATTGAAGATAAAATTTTAGCCATCCAGCAAATTTTACTTGAAAAAATAAAAGTAAGCTTTAATCATGTTTTGGCTAGCGCAAAAAATAAAACCGAAATCATTGTAAGCTTTTTGGCGCTCCTAGAATTAATTAAACAAAGAGATGTGGTAGTTATGCAGGGAGATTTATTCGGAGAAATTGAGATTAATAGAATATAATCTTTAAAAACTTTTTTTAAAAAAGTTTTTAATATTTTCAAAAATTAAAATGTATCAAACAAAATTTAATAGCGAGCAAAGCTCTACGACCATTAAATTTTGTTTGATAATCTGATTATGAATTCCATAAAAAGTAAAATTGAATCTTTATTATTTATTTCCGCTAAACCAATGGCCGCGAGCCAATTAGCTGATTTATTAAAAGTTGATAAAAAAGAAATTATAAAAAGCGCGGATGAATTGCTTGAGCAATATAAAATTAATAAAACCGGAACACAAATAATTAAAGATGGCAGCAAGTATCAGATGGTAAGCGCGCCGGAAAACGCTAAAGTTATTCAAGAATTTATTAAAGATGAAACTACCGGAGAATTATCTCGTCCGAGTTTAGAAGCTTTAACTATTATTGCTTACCGCGGGCCGGTTTCAAAAATTGACTTAGACAGAATTAGGGGTGTAAATTGCGCTTTAATTTTAAGAAATTTACTTTTAAGAGGTTTAATCGAGAGCAAATTTGATAAAAAGAAAAATGAAAATTATTATACGGTAGCTTTTGATTTCATTCGTTTTATGGGTTTAAATGATATTAAAGAATTGCCCGATTATGAAAGGCTTAGCCAAGATGATACAATTGATAAAATGTTAGAGCAAAGCGATAAATCTAAAGAATTAAATAGTTAAACATGTTAATACCGGCGACAATTAGTTGGTTAGTTTCAACAATTTTTTTAAATTTAGGATTGGTTTTAGGCGGTCAGTTTTTGACATCTGGTAATATTGATTTGGCTAAAACCGGTTTAGTTTTAGGCGTGAATGAATACCAGCAGGCCAGTAAAGTTATAGTTGAGCAGGGAAATAATTTTAGTAAAGCCATAGTTGAAGTAATCGAAGACGCAAAAACGCTGCCCATGCCGCCCATACCACAATTACCTCAGTTTAATATGTCAATGCAGACATTGCCGCAAAATCCGGTGAAGGAAACGGTGGCCGAAACAGTCAATTTTGATTTAGCGGCTGAAAATGGAGCGATTCTAGATTGTCAAAATTATAATTTATTTTTTTCTAAAAAGCCCGATCGATCATGGCCTATCGCTAGCATAACTAAATTATTTACTGCCTACACTTTTTTAGATTATAATCCTGGCTGGGAGACGACTTATGAAATTAAAGCCGAAGATAAACGTGAAGGCGGTAAAATTTATTTATTTACCGGCGATAAAGTAAAAATAAAAGATTTATTTTATTTTAGCTTGGTCGGTTCAGACAATACGGCGACAGTAGCGTTAGTCCATTCGACTGGCATGACCGAAGAAGAATTCGTCGCAAAAATTAATGATAAAATTAAAAGTCTTGGTTTTAAAAATACTAGAATTATTGATTCGGTAGGACTTAAAGACGGTAATATCTCAACTGCTCGTGAAATTGCTAGATTCGCCGATATCGCTTTAGGAGTAGATGAAATTAATCAAGCTTCTTTAACCAAAAAGTATGAATTTATTACTGAGCAAGGCAGGGAAAAATCTATAATTAGTACTAATGATTTATTAAGTACTTTTTCTGAACAAGAAATTAGCTTACTTGGAGGAAAAACTGGGCATATTAATTCTTCGGGCTATTGCCTAGTTAGTAAGTTTAAAGACACTACTGGTAAAGCTATCGTTACCGTAGTTTTAGGCGCTAATAGCGAAGCAGACCGCTTTAGTTTAACCAAACAATTAGTAAAATTATACTACAATAATAAATTTTAATTTGAGTTTATTAACTAGGCGAGTTATAATATAATAATTAAGAATTTAGTTAAATAAAAAATATGTCAGAAGAAAAAAATGAAAAGTTAGAAATGATGCGTCATTCCTTGTCCCACATAATGGCGGCGGCGATTTTAAAGTTGTATCCTAAAACGAAATTCGCTATCGGTCCAACCGTGGATAATGGCTTTTACTATGATTTGGATTTTGGCAAAACGAAAATTAGTGATAATGATTTAGCAAAGATTGAAGCAGAAATGAAAAATATTATTAAAGCTAATTTGTCTTTTGAAAAATCTGAATTACCGATTACTAAAGCTTTAGCGCGTGAAAAAAAGAGTGGGCAGATTTATAAAGAGGAATTAATTAAAGATTTAAAAAAAGCTGGAGAAAAATCGGTTAGTTATTATAAGTTAGGCGAATTTGAAGATCTGTGCCGCGGTCCGCATATAAAAACCGCGGGGCAAGTGCAAAATGGTAGTTGGAAGTTAGAAAAAATAGCTGGAGCTTATTGGCGCGGAAATGAAAAAAATAAAATGCTTGTTAGAATTTATGGTTTAGCGTTTTTAACTAAGCAGGAATTAGATAATTATTTAAAGATGATGGAGGAGGCTGAAAAAAGAGACCATAGAAAAATAGGTAAAGAATTAGATTTATTTCATATAGAAGAAACTGTCGGATTAGGTTTACCGCTTTGGCATCCTAAGGGCGCAATTTTATGGA
>JBAZFW010000018.1:0-18814 GCA_041653215.1 Patescibacteria group bacterium | reverse complement strand
CTTGCCATTTTTTATTAGGCGTATAACGTAAAGACAAAACGCTATGGTTAAAAACCGTATAAGTATGATGTTTATTTTGATCCATGCCAACGCCTCGCTCCAATTCCGGAATAATATATTGCAGTAATTTAAATTCATGAAGCATTATTATTCCTTCATAAGCTCTATCTGATTCAAAAATTTTAATCAACTCATCGCGAATGCGTTCGCCGGAAATAAATTTTATACCGCCAGCCATTTTCATAATCGCCCTTTCGGTTTTCCCTTCAATAGAAAAATTAAGCTGACAAGCCAATCTAATGGCGCGCATCATTCTTAAAGCATCTTCTTTAAATCTATCTTCGGGCTCGCCTACGGCTCTAATAATTTTTTTCTTTAAATCTTTTTCGCCGCCAAATAAATCTGTGATTTCATTAGCTTTGCCCGACGACCGAAGCGCCATGGCGTTAACCGTAAAATCTCTCCTGCTTAAATCTTTATCTAAATTATCTTCAAAATTAATTTTATCAGGATGCCGGCGGTCGCTATAACCTTGTTCCGAGCGATAAGTCGTTACTTCTACGACATCTTCGGTTTCGCCGTTTTCCAATTTAATCGGAACTAAAACCGTGCCAAAAACATTTTCATATTTTCCGTCAGAAAATACTTCTAATATTTTTTCTGGCCTAGCGTTAGTAGTTATATCCCAATCTTTAGGTATTCTACCCATTAACAAATCACGCACGCAACCGCCCACAATAAAAGCTTCGAAGCCTGCGCTCTCTAATTTTTCAACAATATTTTTTACGTATTCAGGAATTTTTACCCCGTTAGAATTTTTCATAATCTTTAAAAACTTTGTATTTACCCCATAGAATTTATTATAATCACAAACAAATTATAAACTAAATTTTCTAACGGGGTGAATAACAAAAATAACACTTATTGCAGCGTTAAATTACAGTTAAAATATACAATAAATAATTCTTTATGTCAAAATCAACTAAAATAAATAACCCCAACAAAATTGGGGTTATTTTTTAAAGATTAACATATATTAATTGTTTAATCTTGGCGAAGAGTAGTAATCATATTCTTGGCTGACTCATCCTAGAGAATAATACTATATAGTTTGCAAATTTGTTATTTAATCTATCTGCTAATGCGCAATAGTTAAATTTAATATTATCCTCAAATTTTTAGAGAGCTGCCAAAAATATTTTCTTACTCTTCAGGCCAATATCATATAGCAAAATTTACAAAAAGTCAAGATGTAAAACATATTACTTTTCAACCATTAACTCACAATTTATCCACTTTTAGAGCCTGTTTAATAAGTTCATTTCTACTGCGATTTGTAAATTTCGGCATAATTTCCCCTAAATTTTTTCGCCTATATAGCGATATAGGCTTAAAAATTTATAAAAAATTCTGCGCTAAATTTGCAACTCTCGTTGCGAAAGCAACTTATTAGACAGGCTCTTAAAATCTTTTCAACCATTTTAAGATTACCCAAGCAATCATGCCTCCTATAATCGCCGTAGCAAATTGGGGCCAACTCATCATCTGCGCCACTTTTACAGTTAATTCCTGTTTAATTAATAATTTAGTTATCCAACTTACGCTAAAATATAAAAAGGCAAATTTAACTACCGCGGCCATAATAACTCCTAACCAATATCCCTTGTTACTATCCTTTGTTTTACCATAAAACCAATCAATAATTAAAACAAAAATCATATTGCTAATCATAATAAAAGGAACGACCGGCGCTAAAATAGCTGGCAGTAATCCTCCAGATAAAGCCATTAAACTTGGTATTAGCGCTACTACCATAGCAGCTCTAATGCCTGACAAAAATAAAAGTAAAATTAAAATAGCATTAATTATAGGACCGCTAATCCATTGCAGATGAATAAAAAATGGCAAAAACAAAGCTGCACCGGCTAAACCAATAAATTGAGTCAGAGCTTGAACATTAACCCCGTTTAATAGAGACTCATTAACATTCGGCACAATTAAACGATCGCGCGATGAAATTTTAAAATAATTGTTAAACAAAGTATATTTAACGGGGTGAACCCTACCTAAAATTTGTTCTTTAATTATATTTTGCATACGTTACTACTTTGAAAATTAATATTATTCCAGCGAAACTGCTCCATATTTACAGGCAGCAACACAAGCGCCGCAATTAATACATTTATTATGGTTAACTTCAACTAACTTGCCACGCGTAATTGCTTGAGTCGGACAAGCTTCGGCGCAACCAACGCATTTTGAGCAAGAACAACTCGTACATTTGCCGTCTTTCCAACAACATTTTTCATAATCTATTTTTATCATAAATTTTAAATTAAAAATGTTTTAAAAGCTTTTACTTCTGGCAAGTCGTTTAATTTTTCAACTAAACCGTCGATTTCAACTTCCGTTCCCTCGACTATTAAACTCATAATAGCCATGCAACCGGCCGTGCATCTAGGTTCAATGTTTACGCCCAATCTAGTTCTGATTAAATTACCATTTTTAGTTAAAAGATCGTTAACGGTAGCCGATTGATTGTGCCGATCTTTAATTAGAACACTTATTGTAGCTAAAATTGTTTTATCCATATAATTTAAAATTATTTTTTCTTTTTGTAATTAGTATGTAAAACCCCATGTTCTAATTTACCTTTTTCTTTAAGCCAAGCTAAAACTTCAATTGCTGTTTTATTGTCATGCGCCTGCCTAATTTTATCATTTTTATCAATTCTATATAAAGCCTCTAATCTTTTTTGCCTAATGGCCGGGGTGGTAGGTATTGGTTGTCCGCCACCACCGATACAACCGCCAGGGCAAGCCATGACTTCAATATAATCATAATTATGTAAATTATCTAATACTGGACCGATGTTACCGATACCGTTAACTACGCCTACTCTAACTTTCTGATCGCCTATTTTAATATCCGCTTTTTTTACCCCCTTAAGCCCGCGCACATCTTCAAATTCAATATTTAAATTACAATTTGTAGCTTTGTTTTCTTTATTTAAATCACGGCAAACTGTATCTTGCGCCGTTAACATTAAATATTGAGCGGTTCTTAGGGCCGATTCCATAACTCCGCCTGAGACGCCGTAAATCGCGGCGGCTCCGCTAGCTTCACCTAAAGGACTATCGGCCGGCTCTGATTTTAAATTTAAAAAATTTATTTTATTTTTCTTAATCAGCCAGGCTAGCTCACGCGTCGTAATAACATAATCTATTGGTAAAATTCCTTTAACTTTTAGTTCTGGTCGAGTAGCTTCAAATTTTTTCGCCGTGCAGGGCATAACCGAGACAACAATAATGTCTTTAGGATTTTTTTTCAATCTCTCTGCCCAATAAGTTTTTATAATTCCGGCACTATGAATTTGCGGACTTCTTGAAGTCGTAATATTAGGTATTAAATCCGGTCGATAAAATTCAATGTATTTTATCCAAGCCGGACAACAAGAAGTAAACATCGGCATAATACCTCCACGTTTAATTCTTTCTAAAAGTTCTTCAGCTTCAACTATAGTAGTAACATCGGCGCTAAAATTAACATCAAAAACATAATTAAAACCTAATTTTTTTAAAGCCGCGACGATTTGTCCGGACATTATTTTACCATGAGGCGCGCCGAATTCTTCACCAATACTTACTCTAACTGAAGGCGCGAACTGCGCTACTATGGTTTTAGATTTATTCTTTAACGCTCTTTCCACTAATTGCCATTGAGCCTGCTCCTGCGCGGCGTTGACCGGACAATGCACCGTGCACTGTCCACAATAAATGCAATCAACCTTGTCGGATTTTTTGTGAAAAGAAAAACTATTTTTTTCAGTAACCGGCACTACTTCCTGATTTATACCCTTACCTTTTAAAGTTAAATAATTTATTTTTTGCATTTTATTGCAAGCATCTAAGCAATTGCGACAATCAATGCATTGTGTTCCGTCTATTTCTACGGCATTGGCAAATTTGTAGGTTTTTCTCGCGCTTTTTCTATCTTTAAAACGAGTAATTTCTATTTTATATTTATCAGCTAATTCCAATAATCTACAATTAAAACGCTGAGTGCAATCCGGGCACTTTTCAATATGTTCAGCAAATATTAATTCAATATTTAAATTTCTCGATCGCTTTACCTGCTCGCTGTCAGTAATAATCTCCATGCCATCTTCAACTTTAGTTGAACATGAAGTAACTAAATTTTTACGGCCAGCTATTTCTACAACGCAAACTCGGCAATTAGCTTTAGCCGGAAAATCATCATGCTGGCATAAGCTTGGTATATCAATACCGTTTTCCGCCGCTGCCTGCATAATTGTAATTCCTTCGGAACAAAGAATTTCTTTGCCGTTTAATTTTATTTTAATTTTTTTGTTCACCCCGTTAGAAATTTTATTATTTTTTTCTGACATATTATTTTTTAGCTGATACATTATTTTATACAAACACCCATTAAATTAATAATTTCTAACGGGGTTCATATTTTATTTTCAAATTTGGGCAAACATTCTTTATAAAACTATTTATCGGTACTGGCACCGCACCGCCTAAAGCGCAAAATGAATTATCTTTAAGATTATTAAGTAAATCATTAAATAATGACCAATCTATTTCTTCTTGGCTAAATATTTCCTTGAGTCTAAAAACACCTTCACGACAAGTCGTGCATTGGCCACATGATTCGTTCGCAAAAAAATCAAGCCAATTTTTTACAACTTTTTTAAAATTATTTTTAGTTAAACTATAAATTGCGATTGAGCCGGCGCCGCTAACTTGTTTTTTTAAATGAGAGCTATTTAAAACTTCGCCCGAGGCTCCGCCGCCAACCTGAACAAAAAAAGAAAATTTAGGATAATTTTTAGTTTGCTCAAGAACTTTTTCAATTGTTAAATCATCCGGCAATTCATAAACTCCTTCGTTAGGACAATCGCCGGTTATGGTATAAAATCTTTTGTTTGTATATTGATCGGCCGCCACCAAACTTACATTGTAAAAAGTTTCAACATTATTAATTAAAGTTGGATAGCCCCATAAACCATAAGTCGTGGGAAATGGCGGCTTTAATCTTGGTTCAATCCTTTTGCCTTCAATTGAATTTAAAATCGCGCTCTCTTCCCCGCCGATGTAGCCGGCGCTAATCGGTTTAGCAAATATTTCAATTTTAGAATCTTTAGTTAAAATGGCTAATTTTTTATTTAATTTTTTATAATAAGCGTGATTTAAAAATAAATAAGCCTTTTCGGCTTGCAAAAAATCAATGGCTATTTTCATGCCGTCTATAACTTTATCAGCGCGATTCTCTAAAAGATAACCGTCTTTTAAAACGCCCGGTTCGCCTTCGGAAGCATTGCAAACTATATATTTTTTTTCGCCAACAGCATCTTTAACCGCGGCCCATTTTTTTTCGACAGGAAAACCGGCGCCGCCACGCCCAACTAAATTAGCTTGTTTTATTTTAGATAAGATATCCATAAATAACAATTACAATAATTTCTTCTTGCTTATATATTCGCACAAATCAGCTAACCGGCACGAATAACCCCATTCATTATCATACCAAGAAATAATTTTTAACATATCTCCGTCGATAACTTTAGTTAATGATAAATCTACAATCGCGCTAGATGGATTACCAATAAAATCAGACGAGACTAAAGGTTCTTCCGTTACCGTCACATAACCTTTATAATTTTTAGCGGCGGCCTGTTTAATAATTTTATTTACAGCTTCCGCAGTTATAATTTTTTCTGTTATATAAACCGCATCACATAATGACACAACCGGAGTCGGTATACGTAATGACAAGCCGTCAAATTTTCCAACTAACGCCGGAATAGTTTTAGCCGCTGCTTTAGCCGCGCCGGTCGTCGTTGGCACAATGTTTAAAGCCGCTGCTCGCGCTCGACGTAAATCCTTATGCGGACCATCAACTAAATTTTGATCAGCCGTATAAGAATGAACGGTAGACATAACAGCTTTTTTAACGCCAAAATTATCGGAAATTATTTTTGTTACCGGCGCTAAACAATTAGTCGTACAGGACGCCATGGAAATAATTTTGTCGTTTTTGCTTAAATCTTTTTCATTAACTGATAAAACAATAGTTTTTATGCTTTCATCTTTAGCTGGCGCTGAAATTATAACTTTTTTAGCTCCAGCCTTAAGATGCTCTCCGGCTCCGGCCATGTCTAAAAATCGACCGGTACACTCTAAAACAATATCGACTTTCATTTTATTCCAAGGTAATTTAGACGGTTCTTTTTCAGCTAATACTTTGTATTTTTTACCACCAACTACTAAATTATCAGCTAGAGCGCTAACTTTTTTATCATAAACTCGATAACAGCTATCATATTGAAGTAATTGCGCTAAGGTTTTAGTGTCAGTTAAGTCGTTTATAGCAACAACATTAATGCCTTTTTTATTAAGCAAAGCTTTAAAAACCGCTCTGCCGATTCGGCCAAAGCCGTTTATCGCAATATTCATATTTTTTAGATTAAAAATTATAAAATTATTATAGCATAAATTAGGCAAAATAAAAAACAGCCTTTCGGCTGTTTTTTATTATCGTTATTATAATTTTATAGTTTCTTTATTTTATCAACTTCTACCTCCACCACACCGCCAGCTTCACCATTACCTTCGTCCAGTAAAACTTTTACTGTTTGCTTTAAAATATAATGCGCTAAAACTCTTCCTTTCCTGCCTTCGACTTTTACCATACTATCGATAGGAGGCATATTAGCCGCTAATTTTTTATAGCCGTCTTCTTCATAAGACAGACAGCACATTAAACGACCACAAATACCAGAAATTCTTTCTGAACCGCGATGCACGCACTGCTGAAGCTCGGCCATTTCTGAAGTTATGGAATTAAGATCACCTAAAAAACGAGAACAACATAACGAGCGGCCGCAATGTCCAAAATCACCGCAAAATTTAGCTTCATCGCGAATACCAATTTGCTGTAATCTGATACTACGATTAAAATGCTTAGTTAAATCTTTTACCAATTCTCTAAAATCAATTCTTGAATCAGCGATAAAAGGAAAAGTTATTCTAGTATCATCAAAAGAATAATGTACATCAACCAATTTCATTGGTAATTGATATTTATCTATAATTTTTTTACAGAAAACAAAATCTTTTTTTATCTGTTTTTCGTTAGGCAATTTTTTTAAATCAGCTGGTTCTGCTTTTCTAATAATCTTTTTTATCTCTACGCCAGATTTCTCGCCTTCAATTTCTGTCTTAGCTTTTACATCTAATAAATCCTGAAAACCGACTACTTTGCCGAGCTCGACGCCTAGTTCAGTTTTAACAATAACTTGATCGCCTATCTTAACGTCAATTTCGTCCGCGTCAAAATTATACTTTTTATCCCAAGAAGCAAATTGTACTTGAACTACGCGCATATATAAATTTATAAGCTATACCTAATAAATTTTTCTACTTTTACACCGCCTAAAATATCTTCAATTTTTTTACTATCATCTTTAATAAATTCTTGTTTTATCAAACAAACTTCTCCATAAAATTTAGCTAGTTTGCCTCCCATAATTTTATCAATCATGTTTTCCGGCTTACCTTCTTTAAGAAGTTGCTCGCGATAAATTTCTTTTTCTTTATTAAGCTCATCAACCGCAACATCTTCAGGATTAATATATCTTGGGTTAGCGGCAGCAATTTGCATAGCAACATCATAAGCTATATCACTTTGGCCCTCTTTATCTAACGCTACTAGTACACCAATTCTACCGGCCATATGGGAATAAGCCGCTACCGTTCCGGCCGACTTAAGCATTTCATATCTTTTTATGTCTAATTTTTCGCCAATCACACCGCTTAAGCTATCTAAATTTTCTTTAACCGTACCGCCATCAAAATTTAATGGCATTAATTCAGCTAAATCTTTCGGTTGTTTTTCTATAATTAATTCTACAACTTTTTCGGTAAAAGATTGAAATCTCTCGCTGCGTACCACAAAATCAGTTTCAGCATTAATTTCTACAACATAGCCAGTTTTAGCATCGTTACTTAAAGCAACTTTAACCACGCCTTCACCTGCTTCGCGGTCGCTTCTTTTAGCCGCTTTAGCAATACCTTTTTTTCTTAAAATTTCTACAGCCTTATCAATATCGCCGCCAGCTTCTTCTAAAGCCTTCTTACAATCAACCATGCCAGCGCCGGTTTTATCGCGTAAAACTTTTATATTTTCCATATTATTGATATGTCATTGCGAGGAGCTTGAGCGACGAAGCAATCTCACGAACTATTAATTTAACAAATTATCCGTTAGATTGCTTCGCTCCTTTCAGTCGCTCGCAATGACGAGTGAATTATTTATTTTTCTTTATTTTGGCCCTCAGCCTTGCCTTCTAAAATCGCTTCCTTAACTAAATTCATTACTAACTTTATACCCCTAGACGCGTCATCATTAGCAGGAATAATATATTTAACGCCATCAGGATTAGTATTAGTGTCGCAAACAGCTACCACCGGAATTTTTTTCTTCATAGCTTCAGTAAAAGCGGTTTTTTCTTTTTTAATATCCCAAATAAAAATAATATCAGGAGTTTTAGTTAAACTTACTAAGCCGCCGACGTTAGTTTCTAATTTGGCAATCTGACGATCAAAATCAAGTCTTTCTTTTTTCGTATATTTATCTAATTTACCGCCAGCTCTTTTTTCCGATAAATCTTTAAATTTTCTGATTAAATTTCTGATGATGGCGAAATTAGTTAAAAATCCGCCTAACCATTTTGAAGAAACATAGGGTACGCCAGCTTCTTCGGCTGTTTTTTTAAGAGTGTTTTTAACTTGCATTTTTGTGCCAACCAAAAGAATGGTTTTTCCTTCAGCCGCCTGTTTTTTTAAATACTCTAAAGCAACGCCTAACATAGCTTGCGTTTTTCTTAAGTCAATAATGTGCACGCCTTTTCTTGAGCCAAAAATAAAAGGCTCCATTTTAGGGTGCCATTTTGATGTGCGATGCCCGAAGTGCATTCCAGCCTTAAGCATCTCTTCCACTGTTGGAATTTTCATAATTGTTTTTCCTTTAGTCCTCTACTCCTAACCATCTCGTATAATCGAGACAAGGAAAATTAAGGAGTATGAGAGATTTAATAAATTAAAAAGCCTGTTGGGGCTGTCGTCGAATACTCTTTCGAGTATAAATTTTTCACAATTTTGAGGAAATTTTTTATAAAATTTTTAAGGCGATATTATATATCGGCGAAAAAATTTTAGATAAAAATTTACCTAAATTTGAAAATTTAGACCGAATACGGTATTCGGTGACAGCTCCTCAAAGCTATGGTAATAGATTATAATAATCTTAATATTTTGTCAACCTTTATCTATTAGCAAGCAGACTTGCCAAAATATATTTTCTATGTTAATCTCACATCATAATCCAATCTGCAAAAGATTGTTTTTAATTTTATAAAAATCCTTATGAAAAAAGACATTCATCCAAAATATTATCCAAAAGCCAAGATGACTTGCGCTTGCGGCAATAGTTTCACTACCGGTTCAACTTTACCGGAATTAAAAGTAGAAATTTGTTCAGCTTGCCACCCGTTTTATACTGGTAAGCAAAAATTGCTTGATTCAGCGCGCCGAGTTGAGAAATTTAATGCTAAAGTTGACGCTAAAGCTAAAAACAAAGCTGTACACACAAGTAAAAAAGCTAAACGAACGGCTAAAACTAAAGCTAAGGCTGCTAAAAAAACTGAAAAAAAATAACTACTCTAAACGGTTATTCTTTTTGTTATGCTATAATATATTTATAGCATAATTAAGGGAGTAGCCGTTTTTGTTATTAGTATTAATTCAAAAACTAATTCAAAATCACCTAGGGGTTCGGGGAGTGGATCCCCGCGATAAACGCGGGGTAAATTGTCTAAAGCCCTTGCCCCGCCCTTGTGGCGGGGAATCGGAACTCCCCGAGACTTTTTGCTTACTTTTTAGTCATAAAAAGTAAGTCCTAGCGAAGCGACACGGATGTTTTACTAAAAAACCAGAGATTGCTTCGTCGCTCGAGTACGAGCTTC
The DNA here is from genome assembly GCA_041653215.1 of Patescibacteria group bacterium. GTDB lineage: Bacteria > Patescibacteriota > Patescibacteriia > Patescibacteriales > GWC2-42-12 > JACPHD01. Next base: position 8,763 of record JBAZFW010000018.1, on the reverse strand, counting down.
TCGCAATGACAATTAAAATTTATGTACGAAGATATAATAAAACAATTTAAAGATTTGGAAAATCAACTCTCGGATCAGAGCGTTTTAACCGATCAAAAAAAACTAAGAGAAGTTTCTAAAAAACATAACGATTTAAAATATGTAATCGGGTTAATTTTAGAATTGCAAAAAAAACAAACCGAATTAAAGCAAAGCGAAGAAATGACTAAAAATGAATCTGACCAGGAATTATTAAAAATCACTAAAGATGAAATCGCGGAGCTAAAACAACAAATCGAAAAATTAACTAACGAAATTGAAACCGAACTTCATCCAGCCGATCCTAATGACAAAAAAAATATTATCATGGAAATCAGGGCTGGCACCGGAGGCGACGAATCAGCTTTATTCGCGGCCGAAATCTTCCGCCTCTATTCTCATTATGCAGAAAAACAAGGCTGGAAGTTAAAAATTTTATATTCTAACCGCATCGGCATCGGCGGTTTTAAAGAAATTATATTTTCCGTAGAAGGTAAAGATGTCTACGGTAATTTAAAATATGAAGCTGGCACGCATCGAGTGCAAAGAGTACCGGAAACCGAAAAGGCCGGACGTGTTCATACTAGCGCTATCACTGTGGTAGTTATGCCTGAGGCCGAAGAAACTGATTTAGAAATTAAATCCAACGATATCAGAATTGATACTTATTGCTCTTCTGGGCCGGGCGGTCAAAGCGTTAACACCACTTATTCAGCCATTCGCATAACCCATTTACCGACCGGTTTAGTAGTTACCTGCCAAGACGAAAAATCTCAACATCAAAATAAGGAAAAAGCTCTACAAATTTTACGCTCGCGACTTTTGGCTAAGGCCGAAGAAGAAAAACGCATACGCGAATCGGCTCAAAGAAAAGAACAAGTCGGTGCCGGCGACAGAAGCGATAAAATCAGAACTTATAATTTTCCTCAAGATAGATTTACCGATCATCGCATTAAACAAAACTGGCATGGACTAGCCAGAATTATGGATGGCGATATAGCTGACATAATTGCTGAATTAAAAAAAGCTGCTAAATAATTAGCAGCTTATAACAAGAGTTATTTCTTTAAAATAATTTTAAGAACACCTTAATTTTTCTTCTTTTTTTGACAAGACAAACGGCTTTTTGCCAGTAACACCATTAAGATAATCAGCCCACGCGCATTGCCGAAAATAATTTGAACGAGCATACTCCATTAAAATTTCATCACGTTTTTCCTCCGTAGCCGCTTCATCTAACCTTTTTATCATCGCGGGCGAAAGCGACTGACTGCACATATGAGCCATCTCTTCGTTTGTGAGCATCGCCATCCTGCGTTGAAGATTTAAAGAGTGCAACAGTTTATCAATAAGCTCAAGACGTTTTTTTCTTCTCATTCTGTCCAAAAATTTATACAAAATTATTTCAATCTTACTATAATATTTATCTACCTTACTTTTTCTAGCCATTTTCGTTCTCCTTATATTATGAATTTACAAAAAATTATTTTTGAAATGAGCAAAAAAACAAAACTCAATATTTTTGATATTGAGCTCATCTTAGCATATGTTTTAAAAAAATCAAGAGAATTCATCATTGCTCATCCGGAACATAAATTAACAAAATCACAAATTACAAACAGCAAATTATTGATTAAAAAAAGGCTTAAGGGTGTGCCAATCGCTTATCTTACCGGGCATAAAGAATTCTATGGTCTTAATTTTAAGGTTAACAAAAATGTTTTAATTCCTAGGCCGGAAACAGAATTAATGGTAGATGAAACGCTAAAAATTACGAATGGCAAAACCATAATTGCTGACATAGGCACTGGGTCCGGCTGTATTATTATTACATTGGCTGGCTTAATTAAAAATTGCAAATTATTTGGAATTGATATTTCTGAAAAAGCTTTAGCCGTAGCTAAGCAAAATGCCAAATTAAACAATGCCTACAAAAAAATAAAATTTCTAAAAGGCGACTTACTTGAACCTATTTTAAAAAATAAAAAATTTGTCATTGGAAATTCGTCATTAGTCATTCTCGCCAATCTCCCCTATCTAACTCCAACTCAAATAAAAAACTCTCCAAGCATAAAACGCGAACCAAAACTAGCTTTAGCCGCTGGTTCGGATGGATTAAAATATTATCGCCGGCTATTTAAACAAATAAAGATGTTACACAATATCAGTTATGTATTATGCGAAATAGACCCGAGCCAAACTTTAAAAATTAAGCAGCTCATTAAGCGAGAATTGTCAGAAACTACTATACAAATAAAAAAAGACCTGACTGGCCTTAATCGTTTAGTTATTATTAATTTTAAACCTCTCTAATCAAACTCCTGCATCGTATAGCCGTTAGGCGCCGACTCCACCCAATCAAAATCTGGGCAACTTCCCTTGCCGTTATTTTTATTTTGTAATCCAAAATTATTAACCTGTAAAATATAAAAAGCATTTTCACAACCATAATCACCGGCTTTAAATTTTTTATAACGGTAGTGATAGGTTGCGTCGTTTATTGGATCTTTCGTTGTTTTATCAATCAAACCTTCTTCTTTAAGCTGATTTATAAATTCAACGTTACTGCCATTATAACTAATACTTAAGTCCCAACCCTGCCAATCGTTAACTGAATCTGGATATTTTCCATATTTATCATGATATAAATCTAACGCTTTAGTTAATATTTTAATATCAGCTCGCCTTTTTACATCTCTAATTTTTGATTTAATTATATCAAAACTAGACAAAAACATAATAGTTAGACAGCCAATAAAAACAACGGCTACTAATTTTTCTATTCTATAACCACTAGAGATGCCAATGTCTGGCATAATATTTATTGAGTTCTTAGATTTGGTCCAGCAGAACCAGACTTAGAATTTGATTCAAGAAAATAATAGAGTTCGAATTCTTTATTGCTTGTTGAAACATAATAATAACAAAATCCATCGGCATCTGAAGTGTAAGGAGGTGTAATATTCGGTGTTGGATTTGGCGCGCTAGCAGCCCATAGAGGATCGGCTGGCACATCTAATAATACTTTAGAATTTTGTAGAGCTGCACCCACGCCTGAACTAGCGCTTAAACATTCTCCTGTAGAAGCTGGGTAACCAGCGCTGGAATCATTTAAATACATGGCCAAAGCGCGAGTAATAGTAGCGACATTGCCTACCCTAACCGCATCCCTAGCATTCATCCTTACGATATTAAAAACCACCACAGAAGCAACTGTTAAAAACCCAATAATACTAATTACGACTAAAAGTTCAATTAAAGTGAACCCTCTTTTAAATTTACTAAGATTTAAAAGGCTGCTAAATTTTTGTTTAAACATAATTTTATTTTTTTGTTTAATATGGCAACATTAAACAAAAAGTGAATTTATATACTAATTTAATTATACCAGCTTTAAAACTTAGTTGCAAATTAACTTGATACAAATATAAAAAACAGCCATGAGGAATAGCTGTTTTTTATATAAAAATGCTAAATTTAAATTATTTTTTATCTGAGGCTTCCTTTGCTTCAGCAGTAGTTTCTTGAACCGGAGTTTCTGCGGCCACAGCTTCAGCGGGTTTAGGCGCTTCTTGTTCAGCTTTAGTTTCAGCCACGCCAACGACAGCTTCGTTAGTCTCATGAGCTAAGGTTATACCATTAGGCAAAACTAAATCATGTAATCTTATAAATTGATCAAAAACTTCTAATTTAGAAATGTCAACATCAATATGACTCACCAAATCTCCTGGCAAACATTTAACTTCTACCGTATCCATATTCTTTACTAAAGTTCCGCCTAATTCTTTTACTGCCTTAGATTCACCGACAAAATTCAAAGGTATCTCGGTAGTAATCTTTTTAGTCATATCGACTTGATAAAAATCAACATGAATAATAGCGTCCGTTAAACTGTCTCGCTGAATATCTTTAATAATAACTTTCGTTGAGGCGGCGGCGTCAATTGATAAATCAACTAAATTAAATTCGCCAGCCGTAGCAAAAACTTTTTCAAAATCATGTTTTTTAACTTTAACATTCTTATTTTCTTTACCAAAACCATAAACAACCGCTGGTATAAAACCGGTGGTTCTGATTTTTTTAGCCTTACCATTGCTTTCGCTTCTTAATTGAGCGTTTAGCTGTACTTTTGTTGTCATATAGTAGAAAATTTAACGAATTATAAATGAATTCGCTTTTATTAATTAAATTTTAACTTGATACCTTATATTTTGGAAAGTATTGAAAACTTTTTCTAAAAAAGTTTTCAAAGATTAGTAATTAATTTTTGACCTAATGGCGATACTTTCTATAACTCCAACTAACATTAAACTAGCAATCATACCGCTACCACCATAACTTAAAAAAGGCAATGAAATGCCTACTACGGGTAAAATACCCAGGTTCATACCAATATTAATAAACATTTCAATAAAAATCAAGCTCATAGAGCCTAAAATAAAAAATATGCCAAAATCATTGTTTACTCTTTTTAAGTGGTAGAGGCAACGATAAAAAAATATACCAAAAAATAATAAAATTAGCAAGACTCCGGAAAAACCAAGTTCTTCAGCTACTACGGCAAAAATAAAATCGGTTTGCGCTTCAGGCAAAAACTTTAATTGCGACTGTGAGCCGAAACCAAGCCCACGGCCAATTAAACCGCCTGCGCCAACGGCGATAATCGCCTGCGAAACATTATAGCCCTGGCTTAAGGGATTGAATGATGGATTTAAAAAAGTTTTAACTCTCTCCTTCTGATAATCTTGAAAAACTAGGTACCAAGAACCAGCGAAAATCATCGTTAGCAATAAAAAAATAACTAAAAAATATTTTTTATCAAAACCAACCAAAATAATCATAGCTAACCATAGAGCAAAAAGTAAAAATGCTGAACCAAAATCAGGTTGAGCCAAAACTAAAACCACAAATAGCAAAACTCCGCTACCAGAAATAATTAAATTTTTAAGTGTCTTATTTTTTAAAGAGACCCCGGAAAAATATTTAGCTAAAAATAGCACACAGATAAATTTAATAAGTTCCACTGGTTGAAAATTAAAAAAATACAAATTAAACCAGCCTTTAGTGCCTCTTATCGTTTGACCTAAAAATAAAACTGCAATTAATAAAATTGCGCCACCAATATAAAAATATTTACTATAACTTCTTAAACTGTGATAATCGAAAAAAGCCAACAAAAAAAGCAAAATTATCCCTATAGCAATAAAAATAATTTGCTTCTTAAAATTAAGTAAATCTAATTGAGACCTGCCTAAGGCGACGCTATAAATTTCCGCTAAACCAAAACAAATCAAAAGCAACACGGCGGTAAACATTATCCAGTCAAAATTTTTGAGATAAATTAATAGCTTGTTAAACATAATAAAAAAAATTCAATTATCAACTAACTAATTCTCAATGAAAACGATAATTGATAATTTAAAAAATTCATTGATAATTAAGCATTGAAAATTGAAAATTTATTTTACTTTTCCTGTCCTATGCCGCCGTCATATTTAATATATATATCGTCTTTCATTATATTTATCTCTGGTATTATTTCAGCTCTGTCAGCCCGACCAAAATCTCCTGGCCAACTAATTTCTACCAATCTTTTTTGTTCTGACATAAAATCAGTTAAAACATAATGATTAATAGCAATTATTTGATCTCTTGAATAAAGCAAAATAACAAAACCAACATTCCAATAGCTGTAAGCCGTATTATTAATGGCATTAAAGCTCAATTGATTTAAACCTAATTTTTCCGACAAAGGACTGGCGCTAGCTGAAGTAAATTTAATGTCAGCAATTTCAATATTCAAATGACCGGCTCGATAAGTTTCAAAATCAGCTATTTCATGCTGATTAACCCTGCGCCAGCTTATATTTTCCATAACCAATCGAGCATCGTCCGGAGAATAAGAAAAATCTTGAGCTAAAGCCGTTAGATGCTTAATCTCATTTGGCAAAATATAACCTTTAGTTTTTTCTGTCTGGCGGCCAGCAGCGGTAAAATAATAATCAAATTCTGCCCACCATTTTTGATTATCGTTTTGCAACTTTATATAAAGATCATACTTTTTATCTGACGATCTAATAATGCCAATTGAACCGATCACTAAATCTTTAGCTGAAATTTGCTTAACATAATCATGGCCCACGCTATTAATTTGCACTAATTGTTTAGTTAAAATTTCATCTTCATTCATACCTCGAGCAATATAGTAAGCAAAACCGTAAATAGTATACGCCCAAGAAACCGCGCCAACAAAAATTAAAAAACCGATTAAAATCATTCTGAAATGTTTTTTATGTTCAACATACCACAAGCCAATTTCTAATTGTTTAGTTGTTATACCTTCGGTGCTTACATAATTTTTAAGATTTTTTTCTGTCTCTCTCTCTTGATCGAATTTTTTATTATTATCCATAAATATTTATTCAATTATTATTACTTATTTTAACATAAATTTAACCCCTGTGGCAAACTAAATTTTATCCGCTTTATTCGCTTGTCAGTTATCATATTTTTTGCTAAAATTAATGTATAAAAATAAGCCCGAAACCTTGGGTTCGTTTTTATGTTTAAATGGCTAATATTAAAATAAATTTACCAATATTATGGCGGATAAAAAACTAAGCAAAAAAAACACTGAAGCATCATACGATGCTGAATCAATTACCGTGCTTGAAGGGCTAGAACCTGTGCGAAAAAGGCCAGGTATGTATATCGGTTCAACCTCGGCTACCGGCTTACATCATCTAGTTTGGGAAGTGGTTGATAACGGCATTGACGAGGCTATGGCTGGCTATGCTAATGAAATAATAGTTACCCTATTGCCTAACGGCATGGTAGAAGTATTTGACAATGGTCGCGGTATTCCTGTTGGCATTCATAAAGTAACAAAAGTTTCAGCCCTAGAAACAGTCTTAACAAAATTACATGCCGGCGGAAAATTCGGCGGCAGCGGCTATAAAGTTTCCGGCGGCTTACATGGCGTCGGCGTTTCTGTGGTTAACGCTTTAAGCGAATATTTAAAAGCCGAGGTGCATCGCGAAGGTAAAATTTGGATGCAAGAATACGAACGAGGCAAACCTCTAAAGAAAGTGAGGCCAATCGGCAACTCAAAAAAAACCGGCACAATTATTACTTTTAAACCAGACGCACAAATTTTTGAAACTCTTGAATTTAATTGGGGTACGATTTTAGACCGCTTAAGACAACAAACCTATTTAACTAAAGGCGTGGCCATTAAAGTAGCCGACAAAAGAAAGGGTCATCGCGCTAAAAATTATAAATTTTATTTTGAAGGTGGCATTAAGGCTTATGTAAAATCATTAAACCGCAACAACCAAGTAAAAAATGAAACTATTTTTTATGTCGACAAAGAAATAAACGATTCTCGAGTTGAAGTGGCTTTGCAATATAACGACGGCTTTAATGAAACCGCCTTAGCTTTTGCTAACAATATTATCAACCCCGAAGGCGGTACTCATGTCGTAGGTTTTCGCACTGCTTTAACTAGAACTTTAAACAGCTATGCTCGAAGCCAAAATTTAATTAAAGAAAAAGATGAAAATCTAACCGGCGAAGATGTGCGCGAAGGTTTAACCGTTATTATCAGCGTAAAATTAACCAATCCTCAATTTGAAGGTCAGACTAAAGGTAAATTAGGCAATGCGGAAATTAAAACTTATGTTGAGCAAATTTTTGGCGATAGTTTCGCTACCTTTTTGCAGGAAAACCCACGTGAAGCTGAAGCTATAGTCGCTAAATGTTTCCTTTCGGCTCAAGCTAGAATCGCAGCCAGAACCGCTCGCGCTTCTATTTTAAGAAAAGGCGCGCTTGAAGGTATGACTCTCCCAGGCAAATTAGCTGATTGCTCAAGCCGTAAACCAGAAGAAAGCGAATTATATATCGTAGAGGGCGACTCAGCTGGTGGTTCAGCTAAGCAAGGCCGAGATAGAAAATTCCAAGCCATACTCCCCTTACGCGGAAAAATCCTAAATGTTGAACGAGCGCGGTTAGATAAAATGTTAGCTAATAATGAAATAAAAAATTTAGTTATTGCTTTAGGAGCGAATATTGACGATCAATTTGATTTAGGGAAATTACGCTATCACCGCATTGTTATTATGACTGATGCTGATGTTGACGGCGCACATATTAGAACTTTACTTTTAACTTTATTTTACCGTCATTTTAACGCTTTAGTAACTAACGGTAATTTATATATAGCCCAACCTCCGCTTTACCAAATTAAAAAAGGCACGAGCGTAAAATACGCTTATTCTGATGAAGAAAAAGAAAGTATTGTTAAAGAATTTGGCGGCGGCAAAGCAGAAGTAATTGAAACAGAAGCTACCGGAGAAGAACTGGCTGAAGAAAACCAAACTGAAGAAGAAGTTAAAATAACTAAAGCTAAGGCTGCTGTGCGTATTAATATTCAACGTTATAAAGGTTTAGGTGAAATGAACCCAGAACAGCTTTGGGAAACCACTATGAACCCGGAAACTCGCATTATGAAACAAGTTAATGTTGATGATGCGGCTTTAGCTAACGAAACCTTTGAAATGCTTATGGGCGTTGACGTAGCGCCTCGTAAACATTTTATTCAGACGCATGCTAAGAGAGTGGAAAATTTAGATATATAAAAATTTATATATAAATAAAAACGACTTCGTGTTCACGAAGTCGTTTTTTAAATATTTTATTTTCTCTCTTTAATTTTATTTTTTACCTCTTTTATAAATTCTTCTTTAC
>JBAZFW010000017.1:0-21078 GCA_041653215.1 Patescibacteria group bacterium | reverse complement strand
ATATAAAGGCCATTCTTATCAAAGCATTGCCGATGCATTAAAAAAGAAGTTCCCGAAAAGTAGACCTGCGAAATTCAACGAACAAACCATAAAAGATTGGTTTAAAGAAAACGGCCGGTTATACAAAACATATTGCGTCTACGAAAGCGAAATGGATCAGATTCACGCCGAGACTATGGAGATTGTTCGGAAAGCCGGTGCAAGAATCAGAGAAGAAAACTTTCGTCTAGCCAATGAAATGCTTGTGGCTCTAATGGGGAGTTCCAATGATGCCGTAAAATTAGCTGCAATCAAAGAGATACTGGATCGGGTCGAAGGCAAGCCGAAAGAAAACATTATGCTTGATAACCAAGACATCTACGAATTACCGCCTCAAGATCGCTGGAAACTTATTCCTTACGAAATTAAACTAAGACTGTCGAGAGATTTCTATTCCAAAGAAACAACCGACATGATAACTAATTGGGCGGAAACTGGAAAAACTAAACCAAAAACGCTCAAAACAAATGACGATACGGACGAATAAAGTGCCTGTGGGCAACTCGAGCTTAGCTTGTTCGAAAAATTAGCGTATGTTGTGTCTTGAGACCAAAAGTCGAATTCGAACCTTAGTAAAATTAACAAAATTATGACTATGACAATGCAAAACGAAAATGAATCGATGCGAGCCGTAGGATATGCCCGTGTCTCCTCCAAGGATCAGGAGGATACCGGCTACTCACTACCGGCTCAAGAAAAACTTTTACACGATTATGCCGACAGAAACGGTTTTGATCTGGTAAAAGTTTTTGCCATTCAAGAATCGGCGGCCGGAAAAATCCAACGAAAGATATTCCACGAAATGTTGGAATATGTGACCAAGGCCAAGATTAACACGGTCTTCGTGGAAACGACCGATCGCTTAACCCGTAACTTTGCCGATGTGCCGGTAATCGATGAATGGATACTAGCCGATGAAAAGCACACCATTCATCTGGTAAAAGAGGGTTGCACCTTACACAAAGACTCCAAGTCGCACGAATGGTTTATGTGGCGAGTCAAAGTAGCAACAGCCGAGTATTATATCCGTCTGCTTTCCGAGAATGTTAAAAAAGGACAAAAAGAAAAGCTGGCTCAAGGCTGGCTACCAAGCAAACCGCCACTCGGATATCAAACCACTGGCGAGAAAGGACATAAAATCCATATCATTGATCCGGAGAAATCTCCATTGGTCAAAAAGATGTTCGACCTTTATGCCTCTAATCGCTACTCAACCAAAAAGCTAGCCGATGAAATGCATAAACTTGGCATGCGGTCTCGGGGAGGAAATAAAGTCAGCCACTCGCGAGTCCATCAGTTACTCGGTGATCCGTTTTATTACGGAATGAATCGCTGGAACGGAAAAGTTGCTCAAGGTGGACACGAACCACTTATAACCAAAGAACTGTTCATGCGATGCCAAGACATAATGCATAGCAACGGCACGCCGAAGTACAATAAACATAATCCGTTATTTAAAAATGTCTTCCACTGCGAGGAATGCAAGGGCCGGATAACTTGGGAGATACAAAAAGGCCACTGGTATGGCCACTGCAATCATTATAAAAACTGCCAACAAAAGGAATGGGTCAAACAAGAGAACATTGACCTACAAGTAATGGAAAATATCGAGCACTTAAGCTCAAAACACGATGAGGTCATAGAGAATATGCTCACTTGGGTCCAAGAAGCTCTCAAGGAAAGCCATGGCGAGGAGATAGAATTCCGACAAAAGGCCACCGGCGAGCTCGAGCGACGCTACCAAGTAGCCACGCAGAGGCTGGATAAGATATACGATGATAAGATCGACGGCAAGATAAGTGAGAACTTCTACCAGAAAAAATATCAGCAATACAAAATTGAACAAGAGGAAGTGCTGGACGGACTGAATAAACACAAAAATGCCAACCTCAAGTATTACGATATGGGGTCAACCTTTTTACAAATGGCCAAAGAGGCAAGGAGAATTTATTTGAACCGAAGCACGATCGAAATGGTCGACGACAAGAAACAACTTTTGTCCCTTTTATTTTCGAACCCCATAATAAATGGCAAGAAAGTTGAGATTTCATACCAGAAAGCCTTCAAAATGGTATTTGAACGAGTAACACAGATGTTGGGAGAAAATGCAGACGAAAATACAACATTCGAACCGCTGAAAAAGCCCTTAGATAAAGAGAAAAGCAGAGCTTTTGGCTCTGCTCATCCCATATGGCTCCCGCATTGGCAGGCATTCATGTCCTTGAAATGGTTTAATGAAGTTAAATATCCTGAGTATCTTCAAAACGAAGTCAACTATTTTATAAACCTGCCTGAAATGCAAAGGCTAATAGCTAAACGCAGAATTTAGTTGAATTCTTAGTTTTCTACAATTTTATGCCTAAAACCCATAAATATACCCGACCCAGCCAAAAAAGGCTTTACAACCTAGAATATCACTTAGAACGCACTGATAATCTAAGGCTTAGGAGCAAGGTCGGTAAACTAGTAAATATAATCCCCGCAAAATATAATTGCGAGGTTGTTTTTAGTAAGAGACGAATTTGGTTTATCAGAGCTGGCAGAAAGCTTATTCAGTTAATTGCAGAAAAGCAACGAATATTATTAAAAATCAGAACCAACCAAGGCTGGCACGAAACCAAACTCCCAGAATGGCAGAATTTTATCTGGCTTTGGAGTTTATTAGAAAAACCAAATATACTATAGAAGTTATGATATAATATAATAAATTGCCATACCTCCTCTAATAATATTGATTTATTTATGACACCAAAGATAGATAAAACTGCCGTCTGCATAACTACTGAAAAAAATTTTGCCTTAGCGGCAATTATATCTTCATATTTTAGTATACCAAATACTTATTTTGCAATATTTATTTGCCCGGAAATAAAAAAGGAAGATAGCCACTTGTTGACCGCAAAAATAATTTCTGGAAGACATAGAATTTTCATTACCGAGAGACTACATAAAATAAAATCAAAACAAGTAATATTCGCCGGACTTAGTGAGTTTCAAATGTCTTTATTTAAAGACATACCAGAAAAATATATTATTAAAATTTCAGATATCAAAGAAGTTGAAAAAAAAATAAAAGGAAATTTTAAAGGTGAAATAAAATGTAGAGCATCTGATACCTTGTCGGGCCTATATCTTGCTAAACGGGAACAAAAACTATTAAAAATAGACGAAAACTCCCCGGCTATTAATTTAAACGACGGCGATAATGGAGGCTTGGTGGTTATTGAGAACAATATGGATATAGATAATATTATTTCAATAAATTATGCCTTTTCAATTGACAGTAACATTAAAATTATACCAAGTGTAAGCAGAAAAGAAGTTCAAAAACTAGGCGAGGAATTAAATAAATTAAATTCAATAACAAATGGTAAAAAATATAAAAAGCATAGACAAAGAATTAAAAACAGTATTGTTGTTAAATTAGGTAATTTTAATATTCAAAAATATGAATTCGCAACTTTTTTTACCGAGGGAATTCCATATGGCTTAGGATTTAATAACATAATACCAATAACCCATGTTATGCGATGGACAGTCCCGTATTTTATTTTTGATAATATTTTTAACGAAGATAATAATAATTTTTTTCATTCTGCTCTAACATTCTCGCCTGAAAAATTTGATGCGGAAGAAACTGGCTACATAATTGATACTTTTAAAAAAAATAACTACTATGTAAAATCATTAACAAATGATGAGGCTACTGTGAATAATTTTGGAAATTATGCTGAACATTTTCCATACGACATATTACATATTTGTTCTCATGGTGGAGAGGTAGACGGTTATTACACAATACAAAAATTTGTTGACCAGAAAGGCGTTGAACATACAATAGAATATTATGAGGTAATAGGATTCTCTCCCTCCGACGAGATAGATAAAAAAGGTGAGAGATTGATTAAAGTTGCCAGTAAAGCAATCTTCAAAAAATTTGACGGGTTTGAATGGATGAGCGATAAGCTCAGAAAACAGGCTATACCTCAATATGTTTGGGATGATTTTTCGGTTGTGATGACCAAGCACGAATTTTTAGAAGGTAAAACAATTAGAACTCCAGTAAAATACAATATACCTACCTCTTGCCATGTCCAATGCTCTGATAATATTCATCAATGTCAATTCCACTATTTAGCAGGTCAAACCGCTCCGTTTGTTTTTAACAATTCCTGTAGCTCTTGGTATGAAATAGCATACTCATTGTTGGGAATAGGGGCACGCGGTTATATAGGCACATTATGGAATATAGGAAATAAAACGGCGAAGGCATCGGCAGAGCTTTTTTATAATAAAATTTTTTCTGATGATAATGTCTTAACTTCTTTTGTTCAAATGAACAGAGAAATAAAAAGTAATAAGTATAAAAATATATACATTTATTGGGGATTGCATTTTATAAAAATATCCAGACCTACAAAAAAATCAGTTGAGGATATGGTATACCACCTCAATAATTTATTATTTAGTATGGTTGAAAAAGTTAAAAATTCAAACAACATTGAAGAAGTCAGAAGAAATAGTTATAGAATCTCAAAATTTATATTAGGGGTGCTATTGAAAGATTTTTTAATAAAAATAAAAACTGGAGATAAAGAAAAAGAATATATACAAAAAGACGAAAATAATTTTGCTGAAAAACGCTCAGATAATATATCAAATAAAAAAATTATAAATTTTTAGTGACCTACCCCCCCCTTTTTAAAAGTCATATTACATATAAGGTATTTTAAATTTAGCCGTATGTCCATCACCCGACATAGTAGCAACCACCCTATTTAATAAATTAGGTTTTATTGATAAAAGTGAGGGATATTCCAATTTTAAATAATTACCTTTTGCTAAGCTAAGACTAGGGACTGGCTTTAAATATTCATCAGGAAAATGATATCTTGCCATTTCCATTATATTCTTAAAAATTTTCTTTTTATTCTCTGCCGCTTCAATCGTCTTGGGCGTTAATAGTTTAAAGTCTATACCTATTTTATTTTTTAATAAGGATATCATTTCCTCAGAAATATAATAAACATTAAATAAGTTATAAATTATATCTCTTCTATACGAAAAACCAGTAGCTGAATTATTAAATTTTTTATGAACTTTTTCTATTGGTTCATACCCTCCATTATTTACATTAGCAACATAATAGCCGAAACAATTATCACTACAGTTATTAAAATTATAAAATACTATTGAACAAAGAGTGGCGTTATTATGTTTTAATTCATTTACTGAATTATCAAGATACTTTTTATATTCTGAAATATTTTTAAAAAAATCCTTGACGACAGAATTGGCATTTTTTTGAAGCCATAGATACTGATTTCTCTCGTTAATAATTTTATCAACTTGGACGAATGTTTTTACTATACTAAAACAATCATCAAGATGCTCCCTGAGACAATATAAAAAATTCTTATAATTTTTCAAAAGTAGTGAAGTTTTATTTTTTTCTTCCTTTTCAAATTCCTCAAAATTTTCAATCTTTTCAACTGCCTTATAAACATCAAAAAAATCTTTTAAAGAATTTTCAATTTTAGAAAGAGAAACATTATAAATAGCACCAGGATGTTTTAAATTATAATTATTATTAAAAAGATATTTTTTATCAATAAGCGGTAAAAATTTTTGTATATTTGGCGATAAATCTTTGTCGGAAAAAATCATCATAATTTTGATATTTGAATAATTTTTTGGTAGCAACAATCTTTATACTTATTATTACTACCGCAAAAACAATCTGATTCACGATTCATCCCTCTTTGTATCATAGAATACAAATTTAACTGAATGATTTTAATTTCACGCAATAAATCAGCATCTTCATCTTTTAATTCAACTGTATATTCCAACGCCCTTTCTCCACGATTTAATAATTTAAATTCAGATTTAAATATTTCAATAATATCATCCACGACCTCGTTGTTAGTTATATTTAATCTAATATTATCTATTTGAGCTCCGATATACTTTATTTTTGAATCTGGTAAAAAAGTAATTAACGAAACGGGTATTGAAAAATTAGGAAGAACAAAAATTAATTTTGGGGTTATATCTATTAACTTACCTTCAGGAGATTTCCAAACTGAGTGAAATTCGGCTTCAATCCAAAAATCTGATTTCCAAACTTGCCATCCCAAAATTTGAGAACCTCCGTCTTTTTCAATTTTTTCTTTTACTGCTGGAAGGCATTCACTTTCCTCGGCATATTTTTCTGGTTCAACTGGAACAGAAATTGGTTTTAACGACGAATCCATTAATTGAATCAGTTTTATTAACTCAGGGTCATTTAATAAAGGGATTGTTGTCATATATAAAATACTTTAATATATTTCAAAACAAATAATATTATGATAGGAAACGTAGAAAAAGGTAATTTCTCGCCTTTTTTGGTTTAAACTAATAAATGTTTTTGCGTAAAATTGCAAATTATATAACAATTTTTTCTCCGTCATTCACTTCAATTACAGGAAATTTGAAAATATCCTTATATCTGCTTGCTTCAAAGGTATGGATTGGAACTATAGCCTTTGGCTTAAGGGCATTTGCCATTTCTTTAAGTGATTTAATATCAGCGTGTCCGCTGGTATGTATTTTATGCAATATAAATTTTCGTTTAGTTAAATAATCAATGAATTTTTTGGTGTTTGATTTTTCCATGTATCCGTCCCACATAGAATAAACCAAATTACCGCCGTCAATATTTTTAATACTATCTAAGTCTTTTTGCATTGACGGGCGGACAACCATTACGATTTTATCTGATTGTTTTTCTATTTCTTCTTTAGTAATTTTATATTTCTTAAATTGGTAAAGTATTTTTTCATTGCCCTCGTTAGTCAATCGTTTACTGGTATAATAGGGATACATCACTCGCAAGCCCTTAAAATCTTCTGAAGGATGAGGAATCTTTGCAAATTCAGAAAGTTCCTTTAGAATTTCCGCTACATAAACATCAATGACTAATATTTTACCAGTTTTTAAACAGGCTCTATAAATTGAAACCAGTCGGTCAATATTTTGACCAGAAGTATAAATTAAATTTATCCTATTCGGTTCGCGGAATAAAGCGACAAAATCATCTTCAAGCTCTGTCTCCGATTTAGACAATTTGTTTTCTCTCCCAATTGATGTGCCTTCCAATAATAAATAATCCACATTTTGCGGTGCGTGATGAGTAAACCATTTAAAAACTTTTGCCTTTCTTCCGTGTCCCCTGAAATCACCCGAATAAAAAATCTTTTTACCGTCGGCTTCAATTAAAAATGAATATGAGTCAAAAGCTGAATGGTCAGCCCAATAAGGAGTAATTGAAATATCGCCGATTTGAAAAATCTTTTCTTTTTCAAAATAAACAGGGTTGATAATAGATATTGATTGCGAAGTAAATAGACTGTTAAGCTCAATAATCTTGTGGGTGGCACGACCTAAATAACATTTTAAATTTGGATTTAAAAAATTAAATAATCCATAGTGGTCTAAATGGGCGTGCGACAATATAACGCCGTTAATAATGTTTTTGTCATCTTTATAAATCCCCTTTACATCGGGCAAAATGTTTTTTTCAATAAGTTCTTCTACAGTTAGTGTTTTATATTTTTCAATATTAAACTCGCTTCCGTCCTTTTCAACTAACGGTATGCCATAATCTAAAAGTATCTTAGTTTTTTCAGTCCAAATCTGGACGCAGGAACCGCCGATTTCTTTTGTGCCACGATGTATTTTAAATTTCATATTATATTTCTTG
Source organism: Patescibacteria group bacterium (assembly GCA_041653215.1). Lineage (GTDB taxonomy): Bacteria > Patescibacteriota > Patescibacteriia > Patescibacteriales > GWC2-42-12 > JACPHD01. The sequence goes on along the minus strand of JBAZFW010000017.1, from coordinate 13,292 downwards.
CCATATGTTTGATATAACGGCAGGATTAAATGTAGGTCGCGAGTTTTTTTGTAAAATAAAATCTTCGTTAACTGCTTCAAATAAATAAATTTTTATATTCAACTTTTTACCTAATTCAGCTACCTGCTTAGTCAAGGTATTTTTATCTATTTTTTTAAACCAATAATTCCAATAAGCACTATTTGCCGCTACTAATAATTTAGGTTCTGCCTTTTCGGCTATTACTTTCCATTTAAAATCATTATTAATTAAATGATGATGAATGTCATATTTATCCAATTTTTTATAATTGCAATGGATAAAATAATAATACACTAATAATTCCACTATGGCATAAATCGGTTGATTTGACCGAGTGGCTTCATAATATTTAAGCTCGCAAATAACTGGGACATTATCAGAAAAACCAATTAAGTCTAAACATCTTCGCCTTGAATTTTTATTAAATGTTATAGGAAGTTCTAAATCAAACCAAGTTATAATATCCGTTCTTTTCAAGCCCTTATAATTTAGTATCGTTTCTTTCCTATTAAAAATTGCCCGCTGAAAAGCTTTCTCGCCAGTTGATTTAATGTTATTCAAATTAGCCATACTAGGAGAAGACGGATAATCTCCAGTCCGATTTTTGTCATCCTCAAGGATTTTCTTTAATACAATTAATTCACCCAATTTTTCATTGGATATAAATTTTAAAAGTTTAGCCTTAAACTTTTCTTCCAAAATTTTCATAGAAGCTACTTCAAAATACTTAGAGATTATATTTATATTATGATAGTTAATGTAGAAAAAGGCAATTTCTCGCCTTTTTTCATTTATAGTCAATATCTATCCACTTTACCTAAAACTCTATTTCTTGCCGAGAACTAAGGATAAATCAGCCCTTATGGCTTCTACTCCGCAATAAGTCATCCGCCCGCGATAGATAGAATTATTTAAAATATATTTTACAGTCGCGGCATACCAACGCTTTCCGCCCTTGGGAGTTTTTATATTATTGCCATTCAGATTTTTAGCAATCGCAGTTAAGTTAAGTCGCTTATACCTTTTTAAATAATAAATCTGCCTGACTATTTTTACATCTTTCTGATTTATAATTAACTCATTATCAACTACTTCGTAGCCCATTGCAACGCCACCACCAGGAAATCCGCCTTTTCTTAGCTTATGAAGTCTGCCCGCCTTTAAACGCATAGTGATTAATCCCTTTTCGTATTGGCTGATTGCCCCTAACATCTGACGCATTAAAACTCTGGTTATATCTTTACTGCCGAGGTCAGGCTCTTTGATTGATATAATTTTCTTGCCTCGCTTTTCTTGTAAATCGTAAATTAAGTTTTCTTGAATACGGACATCGCGAGCCAACCTATCTAATTTAAAAATTATAATTCCCTCAATATCTTTTCCGTTAATTTCTAGAGCGTCTAATAGCTCAGCCAAGGCTGGGCGGTTTTCTAAACCACCGGAAACGCCATTATCGTTAAACATTCTAACAATGTTAATATTATTTTTTTCGGCATATTCGTTAATAGCCACTTCCTGAATATTTATAGTTTCATCTCGCTTTTGGTTTTCGGTTGAAACCCTTAAATAAGCATAATAGTTTAATTTTGTAGTCATATTATTAGTATCAAAAAAGACAAGCTCATTTGATAGTTATATTATTGCCTCTTTTAAAATCGCTTTAGGCATAATTTTACTGATTGGCTGAGATATAAAATTAATATCTCTTTCTATGCCCAACCCGAACGGACCGAAGTATTCTTCTAGTTCACTAAGGGCGAAACTTCCCCACTCATCATTATGGTCGCCGAAGAAAGAAACATAACCGAAGAATATTTTATCTTCAGGATTATATTCAGTAGCGAACCAATAGCCAACGCCCGTGGGATTAAAAAATTTGGCAATCACCAACGGGTCTTTAACATTTTCCTGACTGCCGACCTTTTTAAATTGAGCTTCAAGCTCTTTTGTCATTAGCATCATAAAATTTCCGCCCCATAACAAAAACAGGCTTCCTTTGTTAGTTAGGAAGCCTGTTAAATCGGGGCTTAATTATTAAATTATATATTATCAATTTGCCCACTCCAAAAGAATGGCAATTATTGTTATTACTAGGCATAAATTAAATATAAATTGTCTAAGCTTTTTCATAGTTTTTAGGCTAATATTACTATAATACTAGCAAAAATAACTCAAGAAGTCAAGAAAATTTAACTAATATTAGCATTAATTTAAGTATTAAAACTTAGTGTTATACGGCTCACATATATAATAATCCCCTCCAATAGACTATTCCACTTGTTTGAGTATCAACGCTTGCTACGCTTATGATTTCGCTTGTAAACGAGTGCTAATAGATGAGTGATAAATGGGTGAATAAGTTGAAAAGCAATGACTAATAAAAAACTTACAAAAGATAAAAAGGCAAATTTAAGGCATATAAACTGGCAAGTTGCAAAATCAGCTTAGTTATCCACATTTTATCTGATATTAGATTAAATACTATATTTTTAATAGCAAAACAAACTAACAAAAAAGCCAAGCACTTAATAAGTAATGCCGGCTTTGAGTTAAAGCCGATAGTAATCGGCTTACCCTACCCCCCTATGAAAATCTAGAGCTTCCACTTTTAAAAATCACAATGGCGTTGTTGCTACGCGGGCGGGTCAAAAAGTTTTTCGTCCGTTTTTTTAGAATAATAAAAAACTATTTAAAAATAATTCGCTTAAAGAAGTTTATTATGTTAAAAAATAAATTTTTAATACTAAAACTTTGTTTTTCTATGGTTGCTTCTTCTTTAACTTCAGGTATTTTATTTTTAGTATTTATATCGGGCGTTATTGGCTCATATACAACATTAAAATCTTTTTTGCCTACAACTTTACCAAACGAACCGCAATCCTTAAGATTGGTTAAATAATTTTTTAAAGTAGATACGCAATCTTGTGTATTTTTACAATAATCATTTAATTCTTGCAACTCGGAATTATTTGGTTCACGATATTTGCATGTTCCTCCGATATAGTCAGCCATCCAACCTTGCTTATACGCAATCCCCTGTAAACTTGGGCCGTATAAACTACCAGCGAAAACAGGAATGGTCGGAATTAAAATAAATAAAAACGAAAAAACAAAAAACGATTTTTTAATTTTCATATTTTTCGCGTAGGATTTTTTTAAACAAAAAGGGTCTCCCGATTACGGCGACAACCCTTTTCAGGACTGCCCTATACCTTTCGGCATAGACCTACGCGAATAAGTGCCGGTCAGGAGACCGTCTTTATTCGCGTAGGCTTTTATTATTGCCATATCTGTCGGCGACCGACAGGGTTAGGCTATTGTGTTTGCTTAAATTATATTAAAATTATTAATAAAAATCAATCACCAAATTTTACACTGATTTATAATTTAAAATTAATTGAATATCATTATCTAAAGATATTTCATAAATTGATAATACGGTTTTATCTATTTTTGACGTTATATTTTTAATTTCATTATCTATAAGTTTTAATATATCAGCTTCTTTCTCTATTAAATTAATTATCTGTAGTCTTTTTTCTGTATTTGCCACATTTTCCTTTAAAATTTTATTTAACTTTTCTGAATTTAACCCCAAATAATTAAAATTGTCCTTCAACTTGTTTAAACCAGCTTCAACGGTTAATAATGTTTTTATTTTGAGCATCTGATTTAATAATTTTTTATTTTGGTTTACTAAATCAAAGTATAGAGACCTAAAATCTTTTTTTTGTTCATCTTTTAAATTTGATATTTTTATCGGTATTTTTTTAACTAAGGAAGGAGAAAAATTTATACCTCCACCCATACCAGAAGTTGAATATTTATTTTTAATATAAAAAGTCATTAAACTTGAATTAAGAATACAAATCAAGCTAAACAAATCCAAGGGGGCGGTGACATCTTTTATAACAGTTGTTGATTTGCCGGCGATATATTCGTTGTCATGGTCTAAAATACATTCAAAATGCCTTATTCCAGAAACTATTATTTTAGAACAATTGAATCTATTAAATCTTCTACCAAAATTTTCCTTAAGGTCGCCGCTTGATATTACGGGATGTAAATATTTATTTTTTAAGTATGTAGTTTCTTGTAAACCCCAAACGGTATAATATTTGTCAATTGTGCCCGTATTTACCAATTTAAAATAATTTTTATTATCTGAGGTATTTATATCTTTAATAAAATCTATAAGCTCATAAGCCTCGGAGGTTGTGAATGCACCCGATATATCAGAATATTTTTCTAAAGGTTCTGTGCTTGAGTCAATTTTTTTAATCAAATAAAAATTATCGGCGAATAAAGACCCCCAATTGTTTGGGTCTAATTCTTTTTTATTAATTATATTGGAAGTGTAATTAGAAGAATCTATAAAATTTGAAACTTCAATATTTAATTCGTTAGAATTTTTAATTACAAAAATTGAAGAAGTTATATTTGCATCATCAAACACCTTTAATTTAGATAAATCGGATAATAAAATAATATTATTATGTATTAAATTTCTCAAAGCTAACCCATAGTCCATTGAAAGCCATTTATTAGGAACTATCATTGAAGCATAGCCACCCTTTTTTATTAAACTTTTCGCTTTTTCAATAAAAGGTATATATAAATCCCAATTACCACTCGCGGTCAAAAATTTATCGGCTATAGATTTTCTTTCAACGGGGTTATTTTTAACCATTGTTTCCGAATCTACATAAGGTGGGTTTCCTATTACTATATCAAAACCACCTTTTTGCATAATTTCTGGAAACTCTCTATCCCAATCAAAAGCTTTCTTACCTGCCACTGCCATGTCATTAATTAAACTATTGCCACATTTAATATTATCTTTTAAGGTAATAAGTTTTTTACCTTTTTTAGCAGATTTAAACCACAGTGATAGTTTAGTGATTTCCACACTTTCCATATTAAGGTCTACTCCGTAAATATTATTTTCTAGTATAGGTTTAATATATTCTTCGTCAGATATTAATAAATTATTTCCAGCAGTCCCCTCTGCCTCAGAAATTATTTTAAAAATCCTCTTATGTTCTGCCAAAAGATAATCATAAACACGAACTAAAAATGCCCCAGAGCCACAAGCGGGGTCAATAATTTTAATTGTTTTTAAAAAGTTAGAATATTCAACGTATGCTTTAATAATTTTTTTATTATACCCAGAGTCTTTTAATCTTTTGTCGTCAAGATTATATTTATTTATAATTTCAAACTCTTTTTCTTCTAAATATTTTCCTAATGAATTTTTAACAATATAATCTACTATATATTCGCGAGTATAGAAGATACCTTCTTTATTCCGTTTATTTTGTTTCTTGCCTTGCCCCTCATTGTCACCAACCGAAAAAGACTTTAATCTTTCTAAATCAGTAATAGACTGCTCAAAAATATGACCAAGAATATTAACAGACAGGTCTTCTGAAAAATCAAACCTTGATAATTTAACAAATTTTTTGCATATCTCATCACTAATTATTAAATTGTTTAAATCGTTATCTTGCTTAAAAAGCTCGCCGTTGTATCCGTCAGGTATTTCCATTTTGACGCTACCAGAATCAACGGCTTTAAAAAAATCTTTCATTACCGACCAAATAGATAAGCCCGCTCTATCTCCATATTCAACTACTTCAATAAGCTTTCTTTCTGGCAGTAAGCCAGCATCTTCAAAAAAACATATAAAAACAATACGGTCTATAATTTTTTGGGCTTTTTCTACAATAAGGTTATAGAATTCTGAGCGTTTTATTTTATTATTGTTAACAATATCTTTAATCAAATCTTCCCTGAGTGTCTTATATTCTTTATAAAATTTATTGGTAATTTCTTCTTGCTCAATTCTAATCGCGGAGAGAAGTTTTTCGGTAGATGTTTGTCCCGATTTAGAAATAAAATTTTGTGCTGACAATAAATAATAAAATTTCCTAAAATTAAAATAGTCATCTTTAGGGTCAACTAATTCCCGTAAAGTAAATTGCTCATAATCCAATTGATTATCTCTAAATAATCTTATCTCAATAAAATTTGTGGCAATAACAAAGCCACATTCCTTATACTGAGGCTTGTATTTAAATGCTTGTTGAATTGGGGTTAGGTTGCCTTGTCTATATTGCGATTTATCTAAAGAAGTATTTGCATCTTTAATTTCCACTACACCAATAACTCTTTTTTCAGCTTGGTCAAAATACCCTAAGATAGCATCAGGCATTTGACCACCGCCAGTTTCTACATTTGCTTTTGGCAACAACGAATAAACTTCTCTTGGGAAAGTTTCATACCCCAAAACCTTTACAAATATATCTTGGTTAAAGGATTGTTCACATTGAGTCTCGGTCTTCTTCTGCAACTCCCCATTTTTATAAGCATTTAGCCAAGATTTTAAAATAGACACCTTTTCTTCAAAATTTGTAATTTCAAATACTCCTAAATTTTCTTTTATTATTTTATTTTTGAATAGACCGGCCATATTAAATTCTATTTTAACTTTAATTTATTGCAAGGGCAAAAAATATGTTCATAACCATCCTTTTTGTCATAAAATACATATTTTTTGCATTCTGGACAAAATAAATATTTCTCTGCCCCAAACCATTCATTACTAGCATTTTTTATATCTTCAGGAGATAAGCTTGAGGCAATTTGGCTTCTGTCGTGATTACAAAAATTTCTTAACCCAATTTGATTGGCACTTATGTTTCCTATTTCCTTAATTAGATTAAAACCTTCGTCGTCCTTTTTTATCTTATCCCTTAGTCTTGAACACACACCTTCAAATAATTCGCATAAAGTAAAAGGTTGCCTTGATTGATATCTATGCTCAGTTTTTACTTTTAATCTTTCACATAAAATATTTAATACTCCCTCCAAATGGTCGCCTAACTTGCTCCCGGCGATTTTACATTGTGAATCTTTTAACAATTCTTCAATTTCCTCTTCTGTCGTCTTGGCAAAATTAACTATTGGCCCGCTGTCATATTCCCACCTTAAAATTTTCAATTTCATCCATTTTGGAAATCTATTAATTATTTGCTCAAACCATAAATCATCGTGTGTTAATATTATCAATTGATAATCAGAAAATTTTTCCTCAATTAGTTTAATTATATTACCTCTATTGTCCTTATCTAAACTATTGATAATATCATCTAAAATAATAAAACCGCAGTCTTTATTAAACTCTTTTACACAAGCAAAATAAATAGCAAGTCCTAGGCTGTTTAATAATGACTCGCTTAAAATCTTGTATGCGGGGGAAATATTAACATCATAAAAATCTAAATTAATTTCTGCTGACCTACCGCTTGCCTTATTTCTTGACACTAACTCAATTTTAATATTTCTTATATCCTTATCAGGTCTTAATATCTTAAAATATTCATCAACTTTGTCGGAAATTTGGTTAAATCTACCCTCAATATTTACTTTTATTTTTTCCACTAGTTCATCTCTAATTTTTATAAATTTTTCAATTTCCGATGTATAAAATTTCATTTTTCCCTGACTTTCATTTAATTCATCCCATGATTCTAATAATCTTTTAATTTTAGCAACATCGCTTATTAGTTCTTTGTCTCTATCAGTCGGTGTAATTTTTTCTCCAGCCTCTTTTAATCTTTCAACTATATATTTTACATCTTTAACGCATTCCTCAAACGATGTATTAAATATTTCATTATTATAATTACACAGCGAAAAAATATTATCTCCCAAAAGAATGTTTTTTAATTCTTGTAAATTATCCTTATATTTATTGATAAAATCTCTTTTTTTCTCAACGTTTAGTTTTAAAACTATTTTCTTAGCACTAACAGACAAACTATCAATTATGTATTTTTCCTTATTAATATTAATAGCTAAATCCTTAGCCTCATCCTCTAATTTTTCTTTTTCATTTTTTATTTCGGTATAATTATTTATTTTTAGCTTAATATGCTCAAATAATTTTTCTTTTGTATCCCATGGCTTATCACAAAGCGGACATGTCGTTTTTCCTTTACCATTCAGAACACTTAATCCCAATTCACATAATTGCAACAAACTAATCTTTGGTAAAACATCTCCTTTCTCTTTAAAATTTTTTATTTTGCTTGATAACAAAATTAATTTTTGATATAGCCCCTTATTAAAACTCAATGATTCCATTTCATTTTTCGTGCTTAAAATCGCCGACGACTGCTTAAGTTGTTCTGTATTTATTTGTTTTAAGCTTAATTCTTTAAATCTACCCTCAAGTCCTTCAAAATTTATTATCTTCTCTAATTTATATTTTTCAAATATATTATTACAAAAATCTATAATTTCATTTTCAGTGCCACCAAAATCGCTAATTACTTTTTTAATATCTTCACTTTTTATTTGGCTAATAACCTCTAGTCTACTTTTCTCCTCCTTTAGGGGGTTTGTTATCCCAAATTCAATTTTTTCCTGGTAATCCAACAATAACCCAAACCCCATCCAACGTGATAACTCTTTATACTTGTTTGCCTTTGAGGCTAAAATAAAAATCGCTAATTCTGAATTTCTTAAATACGGCGGAATTACATATTTACTATATAAATTATTAAAACTTTCCTTACTTACAATTGTGGGAATAGTGGGTGTAGAAAAATTATATTTTTTTTCTAGTTCTTCAAGCCCACTTTCTGAAAATTTAATTTTTATATAAGTATTATCAGCTTTTTGATGAGGATAAGATTTCTCTTTAGCATCTTCCCTATTCAAATATTCTATTTTATTTTGTGGAGACAAAAACCACTCTAAGGAATCAGCTAATGAGCTTTTCCCATAACTGTTATGACCAAAAATTACCAATGATTCGCTATTCAGATTTAAAGGCCAGGGTTTCAATATACCCCTAAAACCACTAACCTCTATCTGTTTTATCTTTAGCATACCTGCTTTCAATTAAAAATAATATCTTACTGGCTACATCATCCTTAATTTCTTGCAAAATAAATTTTTTATAATCATTAAATAATATTCTAACCATTTCACTATCTAATTCCGGGTTATCTTGCATATCTTTAAAAATGTTTTCTATTGAATCGGCCATATTATTTTTTTAATAATTTTAGTATTTCCTCTTTTCTAAACCGTCTATCGCCACGCTTGCCAAACCTGATACACTTAACCAGCCCCTCCTTTTCCCAATTTCTAAGGGTATTGGCGTGGCAATTTAATACCTCGCACGCTTGGCTTAAGGTTAATATTTTTGATGTTTTACTATTTTTCATAAATTGACCGCTAACTTAATATAAGTTAATATAAGTATATAATATTAGCCCGTTTAGGGCAAGAATGACCCAAGAATAATCAAATATGGATAACCAAAAAATAACTGAAAAAATTATTATTAGCTTTCGGGTTAAAATAATTTTAAATATTATAAAAGAATACAAAAAAGAAATACAGATAATTGAAATTTTTATTTGTGATATAGATAGATTTGAAGAATTAAAAGAATATGAAAATATCTTAAATGAATTAGTTAATAAACAAGCTATAAAAAAATTTCAAATTATTCAAAAGCCAAAAAGAGATATATTTAAAATTGAGGAATTAACCCCGCCAACTCCACTCCAAGTAGAAAACGACCCGACCATTATTTACGATTATCAAAAAGACCAAAGAAAGCAATTTGAGGATGAGGGTTGTTATCAATTAGATGCTCCTTGTAACATTTTAAAAATAAATAAACAAGATATAAATTTAAAAAAAATAAAAAAATTATTACCACAAGACAAAAAACAAACCATCCCTATAACTAAATTTAAACAACGCACAACGGATAGAGGCATAATTGTTAAAAATATAAAATTAGACGTAGTTAATTATATCCTAAAAATAAATAATGACGAAAAATTTGTGTCTTTTAAATCCAAGAAGGACGGAGAAGGAATTGACGCTGAAACAAAGTTATATAAAATATTTCGTCATCTGTGGGACTACAAGTGGACGTATAAAAAAGACAATTTGTTAGAGCGTGGGGAATGGGTAGCAAAAAACAATTTACTCATTCAAGGTAAAACAACCGGGGGCGGACTTGACGCACTACTAGGCAGATTAAGAAAAAGACTATCAGGACTACCAATAATCATAGAACCTAATAACGCAGGCAAATATAGATTAGTTATAAAACTACAATAATACCGACTTACGCTTTATCTACTATATATCTTACATATTATTTTTAAATTAATCAGTAAAATTACTAAAATTATAATCAATTTCTGACATAAAAATAAAACTAAATAAATTTTTGATATAAATATTTGATATAATTAATTTAGAACAGACAAAATATAGTCTGTTTTTTTATTTTAGAAATATCAAATCTTAAATATGAAAACCATTAAATTCTGCACAACCCTAAACGAACACATAGCACTAGAACATCCTGAAGCATTAAAGAGCTTACGCCTTTGGTATCTATTAAAAATTCATTGCCGCACACACAACATAAAAGACGGCAAGATATTCATTAAAAATATTAATTATTACAAATCTAAAAAAGGTTTAGAAAAAACATTAAACAATAATCTATTTTGGACTTATAGGCCAAATAAATATCTAAGATTTCCCGAGAGATATTTAATTATTAAGTCATTCAAAAGAATTATCAGGGAAAATGGGTTAGACTTGGAAAATGCAAAAATCCTTTATTTTAGAATTGATGATATTAGATATCTAGGCAATCTTCCATTATTTAAAGCTTTTATTACTAAATCAGTTGCGGAGCTACCGATACGAAAAAAAAATAAAAGAGATAAAGTCGGCAGGGCGTTTACAGCAATCTCAAAAAAGACCGGCTCATCTGCACGAACGGTTATTAGACATTTAAAAAAAGCCGGAGTCCAAAGAGATTTACAAAGTGATTTTGTCTTTAAATATGACAGTAGCGATTATGCAATTTATAACAGCATTGAAGAAGCAAACCAAAATTATTTAAATATAAAAAATTACGACACCATTCACAACAAAATATTTAAAGAAAAACAACTGCGAGGAAAATGGGCAATTAAAATGCAATTACCAAATTTTTACCATTTTACTGGCAAGCAACAATTTTATTTTAAAAATCCAATCCACCAGCCATGGGGTCGTTCAGTTCAAGCTGGCAAGCAAGAACACGCACCAGGAATAAGTAAGCCGACTGGTGGATTGAATCTTTAAAATAAAATTTGATACAAAGTGGCATACATATTAAGTAAGCTCAACTATAAATATTAATTATGTTCCCGGGCGGGAATAGTTAAATCTTTTTACTAAAAATACAACCTCACTCTTCCTGCCCCCTTACTTTCTCCTGAGTGTCATATTGTTCCAAATTTTATTTATTAATTTCTGATTTATCTAAGCCTAATTGGGGTTATACAAATCAGCACAAAATCTATGTCTGTCTACACAAAAGACGAGGTAATTGCCTTCACAAACAAATCAGGCGAAATGGTCTGCTGGGATTGCGTTCCTGAAAATAAAAAAAGATTTGGGGTCGTCAGAAAAGAATTATTTGACGGAGACGCAATTATTACCTGCGATAAATGCGGCGAGATTATTTATTTTTAATTAATTCTAACACTCCACTCACCTTATCGCGGGCGGGGTGATAGCTAAATTTTATGGTAACCGAAGAACACGTGCAAAAATTAAAAGAGGGCAGATTAAAACATTTAGAAGAAACCCAGGGCTTAATCTGCAAAATAGATGACAAAATTGAAATTTGGGCAGATAAATATCAGTTTGTTTTAAAAATTAACGGGCAAACAGAGGGCTATTTCCCAGACATTATTTCAGTTATTAACGAGCTGATAGACATTAAAATGAAACAATTAATGCTTTTCAGCGACAGCAAAAATTTACAGTCAGTTAAACAAGCAGTTGAAGATACCAAGGAATGGGTAGAAAAAATCGTAAAACCTCTACTCAACCCCAAGACTGAACAGCCAAAATCATAATATTTTATAATCGCTACGCGATGAAAATTAGTAATACGATATTCTATGCTAAGTCAGCCGCTAATAAAAGAATTACAGGAGATTCTGAAAGCCGAGTATGGGCTTGATTTAAACGTGGATGAAATTATGCGTTTTGCGAGGACGCTATCCAGTTATTTTGATTTACTCGCCGAAGTTAATTATGAGAACACTAAGAAACTTAATAAACTAAACACAAAGATTGAATGTTTGCAAAGCAACGCTATAATAATAAAGCGATAATAATAACTTTTTGACATTCACAATAATAAATCTATGTTTAACAAAAAAGAAACCTATATAATTTACAAGAGAGTAGCCTCAATAGAACAAGAAAAAATCGGCTATTTAATAGAGAGACAGCAAAAATTGCTTGATGATTTTGTCAAAAGTAAAAAAATAAAAATTGTAAAGAAATAAATCTATGGATAATCAAAAAGAAACATGCGTAATTCTTGCTCGCGTAAGCACCAAGGAGCAAGAGGAAACTGGATATTCACTAGAGGCACAAGAAAAACTTCTTATTGAATATGGCAACAGGTGTAATTTTCATGTCGCTAAAATATTTTCTATATCAGAAACGGCTAGCAAACATCATCAGCGAAAAATATTCCACGAGATGCTTAAATATCTAAAAGACAATAATATTCAGCATCTGTTAGTTGAAAAAGTGGACCGCCTGACAAGAAATTTGAAAGACGCTGTAATTATAAATGACTGGCTTGAACAAAATAAAGACAGGAAGCTCCATTTCGTAAAACAAAATTTAGTAATTCACAAAGACTCAAAATCTGATGAAAGGTTCCGTTGGGATATAGAAATCGTGTTAGCTAAAAAATATACAGCCAATCTTTCCGAAGAAGTTAAAAAAGGACAAATGGAAAAAATTGCTCAGGGACAACTTCCCACTAAGTCGCCCGACGGCTATAAAACTATTGGCGATAAAGGACATAAAATTCACGTAATAGATGACAATACCGCCCCGCTTGTAAGAAAAATGTTTGAATTTTACGCGACTGGCACTATCTCTTTAGAACGGCTGGCTGATAAAATGTATGATTTAGGTTTGAGAAAAAGAAGCGGGTTAAAAATGGAGCTAGGAAAAGTGCATCAATCTTTACAAGATCCGTTCTACTATGGGATGTTAAAGTGGAACAAAAAAATATACCCAGGCAAACAAGAGCCATTAATTACTAAAGAGCTATACGATAAAGTGCAGGAAGTTAGAACCAGAAAAGAAGCACCTACTTATCAAACACACGCGGATATGCTTTTTAGAAAAATCTTTACCTG
>JBAZFW010000016.1:0-27936 GCA_041653215.1 Patescibacteria group bacterium | reverse complement strand
AAGCTTATCAAGCCGGTAAAGCCTCGCCTTACTATACTAACTCTACTCAATTGCCGGTAAATTATACGAGCGATTTATTTGAAGCCATGGACTTACAGGATGACATGCAAATTAAATATACTGGCGGCACGGTTTTACACGGTTTTATTGGTGAAGCTTTACCAAGCGCCGACTCAGTTAGAAGTTTAGTAAAAAAGATAGTAAATAAATATCACATGCCTTATTTTACCATCACGCCGACTTTCTCAGTTTGTCCTAAACATGGTTATATAGCGGGCGAACACTTTTTTTGCCCTAAGTGCGATGAAGAAATCGGTTATATGCCAAAAGAGCAGGTTGAAAAAGAAGTTGAACAAATTTTAATTTAAATAATAAATCCCCCTACACTTACGTGTAAGTGTGGGGATAAATAAAAATAAAAATCTAAGTTTGTTAAAACAAACTGGATCAAGGAGAAATATATGAGCCCAATCGAAACCAAGAGAACGGCCTGCGAAGTTTACTCAAGAGTCACCGGATATTTAAGACCGGTCCAACAATGGAATGACGGCAAACAAGCTGAGTATTTTAATCGCAAAACATTTAAAGTTGAAAAAGAATAATGCGACATTCACCCTGTTAAATAAATTCGCTTTTAGCGAATTTACGCAAAGCGTATTTAACAGGGTAGATGCGAATAATGCTAATGGCGCGAATAAGTTTTTGATTAGCGTCATTCGCATGACTTTCGCAATCCTAGCATTATGATAATTGGCGGACTACAACAATTTAGCTTATTAGATTACCCCGGTTGCGTTAGCGCTATTGTTTTCACTCAAGGCTGTAATTTTCGCTGCCAATTTTGCTACAACCCTATGCTTGTCTGGCCCGAAACGGTCGGCAAGTTAAAATATGCTCGAGACATCGAGCAGCAAAAAGATCATCCCAAAATCAAAGAGGATGACCTTTTTGTTTTTTTAGAGTCTCGCGCAGGCAAGCTCGACGCCGTAGTTGTTACTGGCGGCGAGCCTTGCCTGCATAAAGACTTACCCGAGTTTATTAAAAAAATAAAAAAGTTAGGTTTTTTAGTGAAGTTAGATACTAATGGCAGTTATCCAGAAGTGCTAGAGAAATTATTAGAAAAAAAATTAATTGATTATATTGCTATGGATTTAAAGGCGCCGGCGGAAAAGTATGATGAGATAACCGGCATAAAAGGTAATTTTAATAATATTTACCCTGGTGAATACAACGCTATATTCACCAGGGTGAAAAAAAGTGTTAAACTAATAATGCAGAGCGGTTTGCCTTATGAATTTAGAACTACAGTAGTGCCTAACCTTTTAAATAAAGACGATATTAACGAGATGGGGAAAATAATAAAAGGCGCGCGCGCTTGGTATCTACAAGGGTTTAAAAGCGCTGATGATTTAATAAATCAAGCTTTAAAAAATAAAGTGCCGTATAATTCAAGGCAGATGAAAGAGATGACCGAAATCGGGAGTAAATATGTTAAAAAATGCGAGGTTAGATAGCGCTTGTCATTGCGAGCGACCGAAGGGATCGCGGCAATCTCACATACTATAAGGATAATTTTAAATAGCCACTTTAATACTAAGGTAGATAAATAAAAAAAATATGACAAAAAAATATTTATTTTTATTAATTCTTCCGCTGGCTTTAGTTACGGTTGTTTCGGGGTGTGGAAAAAGGCCGGATATAATAGTTAATCAGCCGGAAAATAATAATATAAATAATAGTCAAAACGAAGTGTCGACTACTACAAATAATGGCATTGCTACGACCACGGAAATTAATTTAGATTTAGAAAATTGGAAAGATTATAAAGACACGGATTATAATTTTCAAATTAAATACCCGCAAAATTTATTTTTTAATAATTTAGGCTTAGAAGAAATAAGAAAAGATGTTAAAAAATATATTATTATTCAAGGTCCACAATACGGAGAATCTTATTTGTCAGAAAATAATATTCGGATATATATAACGGTATATGAATCAAATAAATCACTTAATGATTGGTATGAAGATTTTCAGCCCAAGAGTGACGAAGAACAAAGAGAAGAGAGTATAAATTTTGGCGGGGAACATCGTAATATTTCCGAAGATGATTTAATAGTTAAAACCGAATATTTTGATAGTTATATTAAACATTTATGGAAAGCACAAGTTTTGATATGGGAAGGACCTCCTTCTACAATTATTACTTACTATTATAAAAATAAAAATAATATTTTTCAGATAGAATTTTTAACCAGGACCGAAGATGCAAAAATAATGATGCCATTTGTTACAAAAATGTTAAACACTTTTAAGTATTAACAAAAAAATAGGAAAGGGGGGATTATTTTAGTTATTGCTTTTGTGGCGGTTATTTCTGGGTGTGGAAAAAGAGCGCTAAATAATACAGTTGTTGATGAATCGGAAAAAAGTAATACTGCCGCAACAACGAGTGATATCTCTTCGGCTAGCACAACCGAGTTAAACATAATAAAAAAGATTAGTCTCGAAGATACGAAATATAACCATTATAAAAGTGATAAATATTTTTTTGAAGTTGAAACCCCGAAAGAATGTTTTTATAAAGAATTTTATTCTAGGGAGAATTATCCAGCTGCTTTTTTATTTGATTGTTTTGGGATAGATATAATAGAAAATAAATATTTTAAACCGTCTCCTAAAAACGAGGAAGATTTTTATGATATACAATGCGGTTCGCCTGAAGGAATTCATTATTCTTCTTGCGTAAAAAATACTAAAAATAATACCAAGAGAATAAAAATAATAATTATTAATGGGAAAGAGATAGTTAATGCGGTTGTCGGCGCAGGAAGAGATGGTTTTGTTATGAATTCATATTATTTTGTAACGGATAAATATATATATACCATTAGTATGAGTTTTAACAATATCGATATGATAAGCGAACAAAATATAAACGAGCTAGAAAGTATAGTTAAAAGTTTTGTTTTAACGAATTAAAAAAAGGAGGTGATATTTTGGTATTTATTTTTTTGTTCAGAATTGATTTTTTGCTAATTTTAAACTAAAATTAGAATGAAATTATTAAGTAGTTAAATAAAAAATATGACTAAAAAATATCTGTTTTTATTAATTTTACCGCTGGCTTTAGTTGCAGTTGTTTCGGGGTGTCAATCAAAAGTTACGAATGGAAACAAAGAAATCAAAACACCGCCAGAAGGAATAATTTCCTCATCTACAGTAGAAAATTTGCCGGTATGGCCAGAGCAAAAATATGCCGAAAAAGACTATGAAGGTTGGAAAACATATTTTAATAAAGAGCTCGGTTATAGCATTAAATATCCGCCGATTTGGACTGTTAGCCCTTGCAACAGGGAAGATCCTTCAACCTGGGCGGTTAATGCCTGTGATATGAGTTGCGGCACAAAAGAAATTGTTATCAGTCCACTGAATACGGAGAGGTCCGCCAGTTATATTAATATTAGCGTAGATTGCAGAAATAAAAATATAGAATTGATTAGACGTGAATTGACTGATGCAAATTTTTCAATTAGAAGAAATATGCCAGATTATAAACCGTATATCGAAAATAAAATTATATTTTCCGGTAAAAAATCATTTCTTTTTATAAACCAAATGATTGAAAATAATAGTGACGTTTATTTTGATTACAAAGATGCAAGCTATAAGGTCGGCACTAGCAAGAATAACGACCCCTTAGTTTTACAATCTATCGCTAGTTTTAAATTTATAGAATAAAATTTTTACATAAATACTTTGATGACGTTTTGTAACAATTTTGTTAAAAAAGGAGGTGAATAAAGTTCTTTAAAAGTTAATATTAGTAATTGTGTCTAACAAAAAAAGAGGAGGATGAAGATGAAAAAAATTACTGTTTTTATTTCTGTATTTCTAGTATTAGGATTTTTAATTACTTCCCACGCGAGTGAAATCACCTTGTCGGTTCCCTGGCATCCGCAACTTAAATCAGGAGATAGTATGGGTACTTTATGGGCAGTAAATATGAATTGCGGTCCAACGGCACTGTCTATGTTGTCCGGATATTTGAGAGGCTTTACTCCAAACTCAAATAAAATAAAGCAAACAGATGATTGGCTTTACAGCAACGAGTTGATTTCGGCTATTAATTCTTATGATTTAGTATATGGAGAAGGTACTGGCTATGATGATTTAAGAGCGGCCGCGGCATATTTATTCGGGCTTTGGAACAGTAAATATTATAGCATTTCCGCTTTAAACAAAGACGCCCAGATAAACGCTATTCGCGATTCTTTGAATAATAATAAGCCAGTAATAATAGGTGTAAAAACGAACATGAGTGTTAATGGAACTTGGCATTGGATGTTAGCCGTAGGTCTTAGGGATTCGAATAATGACGGAATATTTGAAGAAATAAAAGTTAATGATCCTGGTAAAAGCACAGAATTAAATAGTGGTGTAAGATGGTATTCAATAGCAGATTTTAAAAATGTATTGTTCGGTTCGATTTTCTTTTATAATGATTATGGTGTCGGACAGTATAACGAAAGTATAGCTTGGCATAATGAGCCTTGGTATAATAACGATTATTCTTCGGCTCCAAGTTGGAATGAACCATCCTTACCGTTTGTTGATACTTATATAAACAACGGCGGACCCGATACATTAGGTTATCCGACGAGCATGGTTTACCAAGTAAACGCTCCATCCGGTGTTTCTATGTATGCACAGGATTTTAGCAAAGACGGTCATGTGTTCACTTTGTTTTTAAATCGACACATTTATAACTTGGATAAACAGTATCTGGGGATTGCCTTCCCGATCCATGGGCAGATTAAAAATTTCTGGCAGTTAAATTATCAGTTATACGGTCCTCCGGCATCAAATGAATATTGCGAATGCGCTGGCTATTCATTTGCCAATCCCTGTGCCCAATGCCCTGCAAATAATCTGTATATAGTCCAATGGTTTGAGCCTTATGATAATCAATATGTTAAAATAGCCTATAAAACTTCAAATGGGATATTTAACGATTATACGAGTCAAGGTTTTACGTATGGGAATCATCTAAATCAAGGCAATGAAATAAACGTCGGATATAAAACTGACGGTTATGGAATCGGCGCTGGAGGAGGAACTTTGCCTGCGTTTAGCGATGGCTACGAATTTATTGGTTCATTTGTTTGCGACGGTTGGACGTATGGCTCGGCGAACAGTTCGGACCCAAATTATTGGGATTTGGAGCCGGTAAATATTCGTAATCAATTTGAAGTTGGTCAAACCGCTCAGTTTATGGTTAAACTAACCAACATAAGCGTGAATCATCGTTACCATATGCAGATATATCGTAACGGTACGTTATTGCGCGAACAGACCGAAGCTTGGCTTTATCCAAGTCCGATGTGGGGATATTCCAGTTTTACGCCCTACCAAACTAATTTGCAGCCAGGGGATTATGAAGTGAAGTTTTATTTGGACATAGGCAGTGGTTTTTCCATGCTTGATTCTAAAACATTCACCGTGGCCGGTAATAATTATACTTATACCGGTTCAGTCGTTTGCGGAGGATGGACATACGGCACAGGAGATTTATATTGGGATCTACAACCAGTTGATCCTCGGACAAATTTCAGCGCCGGTGAAACGGTTTATGTTTTAGCGCAATTGCATAATGTTTTTGTTGACCATGAATGGAAATTAGAAGTCTGGAAGAACGGAAGCTATTTATGGGAGAATCGTTCTGGCTTGATGGACGTGGACAATGTCAACGGCTGGGGTTTTTCTAATTTTACACCCTATTTGCAAAATGTATTAGGAGGCAGCTACGAATTTAGGATATTCTTGGATGAAGGCGGTGGCTTTGTCCTTAAGGATACTAAGCCATTTACAGTGGTGCCAGCTAATCAAACTATTCCGTATACGCAGAACTTTACCAACGGTAATGATGATTTTCAAAAAGAGGATCATTTATCTACGGCGTCGCTTTATCTTAGTGATACGGCCGGTTATGGCGGCGGAAAATGTTTAATTTTAAACAATACTCAGTCAGTATCATCTTGGCAGGTTCAAGTCAAAAAAACTGGTTGGCAGCTAAGCCAAGGAATTTCATACCAAGGAGAAATAAAAATGAAAGGTGATACCGCCGGTATTATATACATTGCCATGGAGAGGGCGGTTGATCCCTGGGATAATTTTGGTCTCTGGAAAATGGTTTATATCACCACTAATTGGCAAACAATTGATTTGGACTTCACCGCAGTTAGCAGCCCCCAACTTGATCCTAATAATGTGAAATTTACAATTCAGGCCGGGGAATTTATAGGTAATTTGTATATTGATGATATAGGTTTTCAATAATTTTTAATATTGCACCAAGGGCGTTGAATAAAATCAGCGCCTTTTTTAATTAAATTGATATGACAAAAATTGTTTTTTTTATTATAATATAAGTATAATTTAAATAGCCACTTTAATACTAACTAGACATTCGCGAGATTGCCCGCCCGACTGAACGTCGTTCGGGCAGGCTTCGTCCTCCGGGTCAAGCCCGTGACTAAAGGCGCTTCTCGCAATGACAGATAATAATATGATTCAAGAAAATCAACCAAACGAGTCAGAACAAATAAAAGAATTGTTAGAGCAAAACTTAAAGCTTACGCAAGAGATTTATACCATGACTAAAAAAATAAAAGGCCATATGGCTTTTCAGCGCATCGTCAGTTATTTTTATTTATTTATAATTATCGCGCCGATCATTTTAGGATTTATTTATCTGCCGCCGTTATTAAATAGTTTGTTTGATCAATATAAAGATGTTTTAGGTCTTCAGGGATCAAACAGCACAATTCAGAGTTTACTTAATGGTGGAGCTGGCGATCTTGATGTTAATACGATCAAGGGTTTATTAAATAAGTAAAGACATCTTGCGTTTTTTTATAAATTTGCTATACTAATTGTTAATATGAAACAAGCTATTAGAAAGGGTTTATTATTAGGTTTGTTGTTGTTACTACCTTCACGGGCGGCTTGCTTTCGTATAGTTTAAAGAATAGTTAGAAGATTTTAACGAGCCACCCGAATAAAGCGGGTGGTTTTTTTGTATGTTCATTTAAATTTTAAAAAAATTTGGAGGGTATAAGAAAATGGAAAAAGGGAATCATGGTATTAGTAGTAAAAGTGTTGATGAAGATAATATTTGTCCTCTGTGTAATTTAATACACGGTAGCGACGAAGAATTAAAACTGTTTAATTTAACGGAAAAAGTGATTTTTCATTTGGAAGAAGTTTATAAACCAGGTCATTTTTTGCTCTTGGGAGATAATAATGGGGCAAGAAAAATTTGTCCTGTTGCTGCGGTTAAAATTTATAAAGCAGATGAAGATTGCAAAGTGCGCGCTATTACTATACCACGTTTAGATGATAGTCCTTGCGCAGCTGTTTATGTAGAGTTGTATAACGAAGATTATTGGCTTGGTGCTGAAGCTATATCTGTTTTTGATGCCGCATTAAAATATGATTGGCGCGTCGAAAACACAGAAAAATGGTTCGAGAAAGCTTCGGAAGTAATGCAGCAGCAATATCTTCAAGCCATAGAAGAAATTGCCAGCAACATGACACCGCAAAATAGGAAGCTTGCAATCGTGGAATTTCTAGCATTTTTTAAGAAAAAATAAAAACATAAGCATTTTTCTTGAGGCGTTAATTTAGCGCCTCTTTTTTATTCAAAATTTTTATTTGATTTTTATGTTATAAAAAGCTAAGATTAAATTATGGAAAACTTATTAAAAAATTTAGAAGAATTAAGAGAGCGCCTCCTAGATACCTGGGGGTTGCTTTGACTTGGATCGGCAGAAAGAAAAAGTTAATGAATTAAAAATAGAAATGTCTAAATCTGACTTTTGGCAGGATCGGGAGCGCGCTGTAATTTTAAGTAAACAAGCCGAGGAATATGAATCAGAAATTATAAAATGGGAAAATTTAAAAAAGGAAATTACGGATTTAGAGCAATTCGTAGCCGAGGCCGCGAAAGAAAAAGATTTATCAATTGCCGGCGAGGCTGATAAAAAATATGATGAGCTCAAGCGCCATTATGAGGAGCTTGAGTTTTTTGTTTTATTTTCTGAAAAGTATGACCGTAATAATGCCATAATTTCCATTCATGCTGGAACGGGCGGAGTAGATGCGCAGGATTGGGCGCAAATTTTAGAACGTATGTTTTTGCGTTTTGCCGAGAAAAAAAATTGGAGCGTTGAATTAGTAGATCGTAATACTGGTAACGAAGCCGGAATTAAAAGCGCGAGTTTTAGAATTATCGGCAGTTGGGCCTACGGCTATTTAAAAAGCGAATCAGGCGTGCATCGTTTAGTCCGCATTTCGCCGTTTGATGCTGAGCAAATGCGCCATACCTCGTTTGCTTTAGTTGAAGTTATCCCTGAGTTGGCCGAAACCGAAGATATAGAAATTAAAGATGGTGATTTAAAAATTGATACTTTTCGTTCATCCGGCGCCGGCGGGCAAAATGTTAATAAAGTAGAAACTGCCGTAAGAATTACGCATCTGCCGACGGGTTTGGTGGTAGCCTGCCAAACTCAAAGATCCCAACATCAAAACAAAGAAACCGCTTTAAAGATTCTAAAAGCTAAATTATTTAAACTTGAAGAAGAAAAGAAAGACAAAGAGGAAAAAAAGATGCGCGGCGAAGCGCAAAAAGCCGAATGGGGTAAGCAGATCCGATCTTATGTTATGCAACCTTATCAGATGGTAAAAGATCATCGCACTGAATATGAAACCTCGGATATTCAAAAAGTTTTAGACGGCGATTTAGACGGTTTTATGGAAGCGTATTTAAGGAAACAGAAAATAAAAAAATAAAAATAATAGTATTTATGATATTTAAGGGAGGAGTTAATCTCGCTAAATCTAGAATTTTTTTATTTTCATGTTTAGTTTTTATTTTTGGCGTTGGTTTAGCCTCGTTTTTACCAGTTCAAATTTTAAATTTTAACATTGAATTGTTCGCCGTCGGAATATTTTTTTTAATTTTAACTATTTTATTTTGGCGAAAAGAAGAAACTGGTTTTAGGCCAGTTTTTTTGTTATTTTTGTTTTTAACCATATTATTTTTTTCCATTTGGCGTTATGGGGCGAGTCTACCGAAAAATACGCCGGATAAAACTTGGCATTACAACAACCAAAATGTGACGGCGCGGGGTTATATAGCTGATGAACCAGATATAAGAGAGACTAATCAAAAATTAGAAATAGCGGTTAGCGCAATTAAGGAATCTCCGAATCGTCAGATTTCAGGAAAAATTTTATTAACCACTAATCTTTATCCAGAATATAAATATGGCGACGAGCTGGAATTTAATTGCGATTTAAAACAGCCGGAAGAATATAAAGGCTTTGCTTATGATCGTTATTTAGCGCGCTATAATATTTATTCGGTTTGTTATTATCCTAAAATTGAGATCATCGGTTTTGGCGGTAATTTATTTTATAAAAAAATTTTTGCTTTAAAAGAAAAGTTGTCTGATTTAATGGATTTAGGCATGAGTGAGCCGGAATCAAGTTTAGCGCGACCGATTGTTTTTGGCGGTCAGCAAGGCATAGAAGAAAATACTAAACAAGATTTTCAGCGTTTAGGCTTAACCCATATTATGGCTGTGTCTGGTTTTAATGTCAGCATTTTAGCCGCTATTGTTATGGCTGTGCTTTTAGCCATAGGTTTAAATCGTCAGCGCGCTTTTTACGCGGCCGTAATGTTTTTAGCCGCTTATATTATTTTAGTTGGTTTGCCGGCTTCGGCCATGCGCGCTGGGTTAATGGGATTTTTAGTCTTGTGGGCTTTGAAATTAGGCCGGCTTAATAAAATTACTAATTCTTTAGTTTTAACCGCGGCTACAATGCTTTTAATTAATCCTAAATTATTTCGGGATGATATCGGATTCCAGTTGTCTTTTTTAGCTATCGTTGGTTTAGTTTATGTTTATCCGATTTTTGAAGCGTTTTGGGTTAAGATTAAATTGCCTAAACTAAAAGGCGTAAGCGATGCGCTGCTTATAACTTTAGCCGCTCAAGTTTTTACTTTGCCGGTCTTAGCTTATAATTTTTCGCAAATTTCTTTAATTGCTCCTTTAGCTAATTTAGCGGTGTTATGGGTTTTGCCGATTTTAACCATTTTAATTTTAGTCGCTTTACCATTAAGTTGGATTTTACCCGGTTTATCGTTTGTTTTCTTTCTGCCGTCTCTAATTTTAACTAAATATATTTTAGGCGCGGTTAAATATCTGGCAAAAATTCCTTATGGTTATATGGAAATAAGTTATGTGCCCTTAAGTTTTATAATTATTTATTACCTTATCGCTATTTTTATAGTTATAAAATTACAGAATTCAAAATTGTTAAAGCAGGAGATAAATGGTAAAATATAAGTAATAAATTAAAAATATGAAAAAAATAAAATTTTGTTATTTTTTGCCCTTAGTTATTTTCGCTATTCTTTTTTGTTTTAATAATTCGGCTAAAGCCGCAGTTGATTTAAGGGTTGAAAGTATTAGTGTTAACCCGGCTTTTCCAGAAATAAATACGTCCGTTATAACAACGGTTCAGGTTAAAAATATTGGCGATGATTTTACTTTAAATTTTCCCATAAGTTCAACAATTAATTTTGATAACTATACGGCAGAAGGTTCGGTAACGGTTTCTCCAGAGCGAGGCACAGTTATTAAAACCAATGACTATATTACTTTTTCTTATCGGGGGTTATTTAAAAAAATCGGTAGAAATAATTTAAGTTTTAATGTTAGCGTATCCGGATTTTTAGCTGAAAGTGTAACGAATAATAATTCTATTAATACATCCATAACAGTAACCGGTTATGACTTAGCGGTTGAAAGCGTAACGGTTCTGCCGGCCGATCCAATCGTTAACCAAAATTGTTATATTTTAGTAAAAGTAAAAAATAATAGTTCTTACAACCTATATAC
Source organism: Patescibacteria group bacterium (assembly GCA_041653215.1). Taxonomy (GTDB): domain Bacteria; phylum Patescibacteriota; class Patescibacteriia; order Patescibacteriales; family GWC2-42-12; genus JACPHD01. The sequence continues at coordinate 16,966 of JBAZFW010000016.1, read as the reverse complement.
CGCCTCGGGTTTAGATATTAATAAAAGTTTTCCTGATTTTAATATTGATACGGCTTCAAGCACAGCACCATCTTTAGCTAACCCAGTTATTTCTGGCGGTTATGTTTATTATGAATATTGGGGTAAATTTTCCGCCAATGGAGAAAAGACATTAAGTTTTTTCCTTGACGCTAACGACGTTTTAAAACAGAGCGATTTAGCCAATAATATTTTAAGTAAAAAAATTAGCGTTTATCTGCCGAGCGATACTGATTTAACTATTAATTCATTTGTTTTAAGCCAAGATAAAATTATTATTGGTTCGCCGCTTGATATTACTGTTGGCATAAAAAATATCGGCAAAACTTCTTTAATTAGTCCAGGAGGCTTTTCTAAACAGGAAATAGTTTATAATTTTCCTTATTTTATTTTCGGCGTCAATGATATAACGTTTGGCGATTACCCGACGCTTAATAATCCTTTTGATCCAGGAGATATTTTTTATTATAAATTTCATGGTTCATTCAGCAAATCAGGCAGTTTAAATTTGGACTTTTCGCTTAATAATAATAAACAGATTTACGAATCAAATTATAATAATAATGCCACTACCACGGCAGTAATGATCTATAATAATTTAGCCGAAGCTGAAACTTTTTCTATTATTAGCAAAAGCGTAAGTTTAATTAGTTCGACTACGGCTATAGTTAATTGGGAAACTAACCAGAAAACTACAGGCACTTTAAATTATAGTTTTTCTGATTATTTAATTAGCGATAATATAATTAACGTGAACGATAATTTAACTAGCCATTCAATTACTCTAAATAATTTAAAACCGGGCAAAACTTATGTTTATATGATTACAGCTAAGAATGGTACAGTAGAAAAAGTTGATATGATGAATAATTTTACTATGCCAGTAAATGATATTGTAAAAATTACTTCCGGCCCGACCGTTGGCATTAACAATAAAACAGCGACTTTTAGCTGGACTACTAATTTAACAGCTTCATCTAAAGTTTATTATAAAAAACAAGGCGCTAGTTCTTTAAGTAGCGCCGGCTCCGAGACTGCTGTATCTGATCATAAAATTGAATTAATTGATTTAGCGGTTGGTAAGTATGATTATTTTTTAAGCTCAACCAGTACGCCAAAAACAAATATAAATACTGCTTGGTCAGTTTTTGAAATTAAAGAAACGCCCACAGATTCGGCTAGTGATAGCGCAAATGCGTCTAATACAACCACCCAAAATACAACTTCTTCAACGCTGTCTAGTGTAGCCGCAATCAACACTACTTTATATAATCAGCTTAAAGGTAAGATTATGCTGAAAGTGCAGAGTAAAGGCGAGGCTTATTATATAAGTTATAAGGAAAAAAAGTTATATTATTTAGGCCGGCCGGCCGACGCTTTTCAGGTAATTAGAAATCAGGGCGTTGGCATTATTAATACAGATTTAGTTAAAATTCCTATCGGCTTAAGCGCTTTAAGCGGTTTAGATACTGATCAAGACGGTTTACCAGACGCTTTTGAAGACGCTATTGGCACGGATAAAAATAAAGTTGATTCGGACGGCGATGGGTTTAATGATAAAGATGAGCTAGCGACCGGTTATGCGCCTTGGGCAAAAAATACAAAGCTGACTTATAATAGTAGTTTTGCTGCCGGTCAAAAAGGTAAAATATTTTTGCAAGTACAAAGCAAGGGAGAGGCTTGGTATGTTAATCCGGCTGACGGCAAAAGATATTTTTTAGCTCGTCCGGCCGATGCTTTTAATATTATGCGTCAGCTAGGCGTAGGTATAAGTAATAGTAACTTTGAAAAATTGGCAAAATAATATGGATAAGACAACACCACAATCAAGAGAATTGTATGAGGCTTTGTTAGCTAGAGGAATTAAGTGTGAATTGGAAAAATGGGATGGTTATAAACATATAGATATTTCTATTCCTTGGGCAAAAATAGATATAGAGGTTGATGGTTTACAACATTTTTTAGATTCAGAACAAATTAAGTCTGATTTTAAAAGGAGTTATTGGTCAATTACAAATGATGATTATGATACAATTCATATTCCAAATATAATAATAGAAAAATATTTAGATAAAGTTGCAGATGCGATTGCTAAGGTGGCGAGAGATAATTATTATGACATGAAAGATAATAATTTTGATTTGTTTTTAATAATTAAGAGATTAATAAAAAAGATACAAGGCAAAAAAAATTAAATTTATTAATAAATCAGAATATAATTTATCCATGTCAGCCAAATTATATAAAATATTATTAATTTTAGGCATAGCCGCGGTAATCGTGGCTATGCTTTTATTTTGGCTGTCTTACCGGGCGCCGAAAAGTTTAGAAGTAGATTTTTTAGACGTGGGTCAAGGCGACGCGATTTTAATTAAAATGACGAGCGGTCAAAATATTTTAATCGATGGCGGGCCGGATAAAAGCGTAGTAAAAAGATTGGGCGAAAATTTAGCTTGGTGGGATAAGCAGATTGATTTAATGATTTTAACACATCCGCATGACGACCATGTTACTGGCTTAATAGATGTTTTAAAAAGATATAGGGTGAAGAAAATTTTATATACTGGCGCGGTTCATGACGCACCCAATTATTTAACTTGGCTTAAATTAGTGCGGGATAAAAAAATACCATTAGTTATTATGGATAAAATCCAGACCATAAATTTAAGCGAAGACGCTAAAATGGAAATATTATATCCAGATGAAAGTTTATTAAATAAAAATTTGCCTGATTTAAATGATAGTTCAATTGTTATAAAATTAATTTATGGGCAAAATAAATTTTTACTAACCGGCGATGCGAGCGATAAAGTAGAAAAAATTTTGTTAGCGAATAGCGCTGATTTAAGCGTCGATGTTTTAAAAGTCGCTCATCATGGATCAGGGTATTCTTCAGGCCAAGAATTTTTAGAAAAAGTTAAGCCGTTAACCGCTGTAATTATGGTAGGCGAAGATAATGATTTTGGTCATCCAAATTTAAGAACGATTATGAGATTAAAAAGAGTTGGAGCTGAGATTTTTAGAACAGATAAAAATGGGACAATTAGGCTTTTTAGCGATGGTTTAGAAATTAAAGTAAAATAGAAATTTCTTGCTTTTTTCTTTAAAAATGATATAATTTATGATAATCACCTTTAAGGGTGTAGTTTATTTTTCTAAAAAATAATTATGGCGAAAGATAAAAAGAAAATTTTAGTGGTAGAAGATGACCCAATGATTAGTTCAATGTATAAAACTAAATTTGAAGTTGATGGTTTTGAAGTTTTTACCGCCGATAACGGCGCTACCGGCTTAGAACTGGTTAAAAAAGAAAAACCGGATATTGTTATGTTAGATATTATTTTACCGCAGCTAGACGGTTTTTCTGTTTTAGAACAGATAAAACAAGATAAGATCACTAAAAATATTCCGGTGATTATGTTAACTAATTTAAGTACTGATGAAGATAAGGCAAAAGGAGAAAAAATGGGCGCGCTTGATTATTTAGTGAAGGCTAGCTTGACACCAGGCCAAATTAGTGAAAAAATAAAACAAATTTTAAAGATTAAACTTTAAAAACTTTTTTAGAAAAAGTTTTTAATATTTTCAAAAAATATAATGTATTAAGTCAAAATTTAATAGCGAGTGAAACTCTACGGCCATTAAATTTTAACTTAATAAAATAAATATGCAACATCCAAAAAAAGAAAGAACATTAGTTATTATAAAACCAGACGGCATTCAAAGATCATTAATTGGTGAAATTATTCGCCGTTATGAAAGAACGGGCCTTAAATTAATGGCTTTAAAAATGGTTATTCCGACCGAAGAAATGGCGGTTAAACATTATTATGAAGTTGGCGGTGATGCTTGGCTTGAAGAAGTTGGCAGAAAAGCGCGAGCGGCTTATGAAAAGAAAGGCATGAAGTCTCCTTATGCCACTAATATGGATAATGGTAAAGCTGTTATGTTGGCTAATGCAAAATATTTAAGCTCCGGACCGGTCGTCGCCATGGTTTGGCAAGGTAATAGCGCGGTTGGTTTAGTTAGAAAAATTACCGGCGGCACCGAACCTTTAACTTCCGACGTCGGGACTATCAGAGGAGATTTAACTTTAGATTCTTACCAAATTGCTGACTTAGATCAAAGAAGCGTTAGAAATTTAATTCATGCCTCCGGGACGGCTGAAGAAGCGGAAAAGGAAATGAAGATTTGGTTTAAAGAAGAAGAATTGCATAATTACAGATTGATTCAAGAGCAAATTTTATATGATGTTAATTTAGACGGTTTTAAAGAGTAACCCCAGTTAAATATAAAATAAAAAATTTTTTATATTCCCGCATAATTATTTAACGGGGTAAATATTGACAAAACAAAAGTCATTAGATAAGATATTATTATATGAATTTAAGCACCAAACAAACCATAATTAGCCAAACCATTATTATTAATGGCATTATTGCTATTGGTTTTAGGGTGGCTTAAAAAGAACAGAAAAATAAATAGATTAAAATAAAAAAAGCCACCTCTAAACCGAGGCGGTTTTTTGTTAGTTTAAAATAAAAATAAATTGGTCATTTTATTATTATAAGGAGGGTTAAAAATGTCAAAGCATAATACTGGCGGAAAAATTAAAAGCGGCAGGGAAGTACTGGATAGTTTAAAGGAAGGGCATGGTGTCGTGATGATTGAAATGGGGGGTGGGCTTCTTTCTCCTTATGGAGATTCTCAAAATATTATGATAGAACAAGGTGAAAAAGATTTACGACAGCTTTTAGCCGGCGCAAAAACTATGCATAAAGGAAAAGCTTTTTTATACATCAAAAAAAATGGTGTTTTAAAATGTGAATCTTCTAATGCACTTTTTGCTAATACCGGTAAATCATCTAAAAGTTCTTTTGACCAAGTTCCTGGTTATCACGGGATGCGTTGTTAAAACGCCACAGAGGAAGTTTTTACTTCCTCTTTTTTTATTTAATTTTTGTCGCTTTACAAATTTTTTATTTTTGCTAATATATAGTTATGAAATCAATAAAATTACAAAATACTTATCTTTTAAGCGCCATTATTTTGGTCGTCGTCGTAGTCGGTCTTCTGGAGATCAGTCTTTTGTAATTTTTAAAAAAATTAGCAAAAACCGGTCTTCTAAAAAGAAGGCCGGTTTTTTTAAATTTCGATCTTTATTATTAAATATTAAGGAGGGTGGTATATGCGGGTAATTGATGGGGTGAAAATCGGCGGTGTTCCTGATAGTCATGAAATTTGTTTAATCGCTAAGGTTGGTTGTAAAGAATTTTTAGTTTTACATCGGGTTAACGGCGGTTCTTTAGAAATAAAAACCGGAGATTTAAGACAGCTGCATAATGGTGTTTTTATAAAGCGGGAGTCAATTTTAAGCCATGGCAGAATTATAATGACAAGTATGGGCGCTTTATACATTCCGTTACCGGATAATTATAAAGACATTAAAGCAGGTAAAACTAATTGTCCTTTTTATGACGAAGATTTTCCGACTTTAGCGGAAACAACACGTGTTGAAATTCCTTATTATAATCTATAATGATTTTCAACAAATAAAGGGAGTTTAAATACTCCCTTCTTTTTTTATTTAAAATTAGCTATATTTTATTTAAGCATTTTTTAAACTTGATTTTTACCTAAAGTTTGCTATAATTATCCACAGGTAGTCTAGCTACCATTTTTTAATAAATATGATTAAGACAACACAAAAAATCGCTTTTGCATTTTACTTTTACTTTTTCGGCTCCATGAGGAGAACGGTTTTTTGTGGTGTTTTAGCTGATTGATCTAAAGTTAAAACTCACTAGGGAAAACGAACCGGCTCCTCTTTCAGAGGAGCCGGTTTTATTTTATGCAGTTCTTTAAAAATAGTTTTTCCGCGAAGTTGGTAATTCAAAATTTTGGATAGCCGTCTTTGCGGAAAAACAAAATAAAAAATTAAAGGAGAATAGGAGGATGTCAACAAAAACAATTGTAGTTGGTTTTAGGAAGAAGGATCCGCTGAAAAACATTAAATTAATAAACGGAGTTAATAATGTTAGACCAATGGAAAAAGGATATTTGGTTGATGTTGAGGAGGGCAGTGATTGTGCAATAATATGCAACAAAATAGAAAAATCCGGAGGTATAATTCTTGCCGGACGTAATTAACAGGAGATATAATTATGGAAGCAATAGAAGAAAAAAAATCAATGCAACGCATGGATAATCTTCAGCTTAATCTTGTATTAGATGCTTGCCGTAAAGGTGGTAATACAAAAAAAGCTGAAATAGTAAAAGCAATTTTAAAGGAAAGACAAGACAAAAATAAAGGAGGCATACGATGAAGAAGGCAATAGTAGTTACTTGCGGCAAATCAAAAATAGGCGATCTTATTAAAGGCGCCGAAGTATTTTCCGGCGGCGAAAAAGTAGATTGCGCCGTGGTTGTTGCAGAAGCTGGATTTAATGATGCAATTTCTAAATTAAAAGAACATTTCGGGACGGAAAATGTCAGACCGTATTCATGTAAAAATGGTTCGGCCGCTGGCAAAAGAAAAAAAGAAAACTATTTCTTCGTCTAAAATGATCATAAGCCGCAACGTTATCAACGGATGCGGCTTTTTTTATTCTTGCTTTTTTATTTAACGCATTTTGATAATTTGCTCTAATGTAATATAATAAATGGTAGCGGCGGTAGGTACTTATTATGCCAAATTTATCGGGGCGTTGTATAATGGTAGTACGCAAGGCTGGGGGTCTTGTAGCCGCGGTTCGATTCCGCGCGCCCCGACCAGAGAAAAATTGTTAAATAAATTAAATAATTCAAAAAATATATTCACCCCGTTAGAATTTTAAATAAAAATTTTTCTACTGGGGTAAGAACCGCATATAATTTAAATATAATTAAAGGCAAAAATTTATGAAAATTTCTAATGGGGTAAAAATTTCCAATGAATTTAAAAATCAAAAACCGCAATTTTATTTTTTGCTGGTTTTACTTGTTTTAACTTCAGTTTTGTCATTTTATGTTTTGCGTCCATTCGTTTCGGTTTTTATTTTAGCCTTGATTTTTGCGACTATATTCCATCCGCTTTATAGAAAGATATTAAAATATTGTTTTAATTTTGAGGGTTTAGCCGCTTTTTTAACAACGCTTGTCGTTATAGTTATTATCTTAACGCCATTGACTTTTTTAGGCGTAAGAATTTTACAGGAAGTGCGACAACTTTATGTTTCTTTAATAGAAAATGGAGGTAAGGATAATTTTATCAATGTTTTTAATAGTTTGTCGGAAAGTTTTCGCCATTATTTTCTTCTGCCGCCAGAATTTTCAATTAATATTGGGCAATACGTAAAAGAATTTTTAAATTGGTTGTTGCAGAATTTAGGCGGTTTATTTTCTAATTTTGCCAGCATTCTAATGACTTCTTTTATCTTTTTGTTTTCGTTTTATTATTTACTTAAAGATGGGCAGAAACTTAAGCAAGCGGTTGTAAAATATAGCCCTTTAAATGATAACGACGACGAAATGATTTTAAATAAACTCGAACTTGCTATTAGCTCGGTTATTAAATGTAATTTTACTATTTCCTTTTTGCAGGGTTTTTTAACAACTATTGGTTTTACAATTTTTGGCGTGCCTAACGCTATTCTTTGGGGTACGGCCGCAGCCATATCCTCTTTAATTCCTAATATCGGCACTTCTTTAGTATTTATTCCGGCTATTATTTTAATGTATTTTAGCGGGCATTTATTTTCTGCTATTGGCTTACTGCTTTGGGGCGTATTAGCCGTCGGATTAATAGATAATTTTTTAAGCCCAAAACTTATCGGCCGCGGCATGCAATTACATCCTCTGCTAGTTCTTTTTTCTGTTATCGGCGGCGCGGTATTTTTAGGCCCGATTGGTTTTATTTTAGGCCCGATGACCTTAAGTTTGCTTTTCACCTTAGTTCATATCTATTTTTATGTTACTAACCATAACGGTAAAGAGGTTAAATAATCTATGTTCGGCGTAATATAGTATTTTTTAAATGGGTTTATGGGTATAATCCGGTCAATGCTTTAGCCTGGAACATTGTTAGAGCGCTTGCTTATGGCGGGGCGGGGAGATAGAAGAATTAAATAATATAAAAAAACAACCGATAATATTATCGGTTGTTTTTTTATTTAAACAAATTATTTTTTCTTTTTTGCCATTGTCTTAATACATTTGGTGCAGACATTGAGTTTTTTGCCGTTTACTTTTTTTATTTGCAAATTTATATATTGTCTTCTAACGGTTTTTATATTGGAGTGGGACCTAGAGGCGTCTTTAGTTGAACCTCGTCCGCAAACATCGCATTTTTTTGCCATAATGATTTCTTAATTAATTTTTATATTATTGAGATGGTCGCAAAACTATTTCTACTACAATTTGCTATTTTTCGCCAATACTTCATAGACGCGCGTAAAATAATTTTCACCGTAGCCACTGCTACGGCTCAAATATTTTGCTGGCTTTCCTCGTTTCGGCAAAAAATATCTAAATTTCGTTACAAAATAGTTTTACTACCATCTCATTTCACACTAACAGCTTTTGATGTAAAAGGCAAGATGTGGTAAAATCAAATCAAACTGTCATTGCGAGCGACTGAAAGGAGCGAAGCAATCTAACGGACAATTTGTTAAACTAATAGTTCGTGAGATTGCTTCGTCGCTGGTGCTCCTCGCAATGACAAAAAGAATTTATGGATATGATTTTTGCTTTAATTATAATTTTATTTTCCGCCATTATTCATGAATATATGCATGGTTGGATGGCGGATTATTTAGGCGATCCGACGGCGCGCGATGCCGGACGCTTAACTTTAAACCCGATTGCCCATATTGATATTTGGGGTTCAATTGTAATGCCGGCTTTAATTTTTATTGGTACAGGCGGCGGGCTTATTTTTGGTTATGCTAAGCCAGTGCCGTTTAACCCTTATAATTTAAGCGATCAAAAATACGGCGTAGCTAAAGTTGCTTTAGCCGGACCGTTAGCTAATTTAATCACGGCTTTATTTTTTGGTTTAGTTTTAAGATTTGTTCCTGGTTTAAATGTTACAATGGTTAGTTTTTTAGCCGCTATAGTGCAGATTAATTTAATATTAATGATATTTAATCTTTTACCAATACCTCCTTTAGACGGTTCAAAAGTGCTTTTGCCGTTTTTACCATATGATTGGCAAATGAAATTTATGCAATATGAGCAATTTGGCTTTGTTTTTGTTTTGCTTTTTGTCTTTTTTGGTTTTTCTCTAATCATACCGATTATTAATTTTTTGTTTAACTTAATAGTTGGGATTTAATGTTGATAAAAGCCTCTTGACCATTTTTATTTCTTGTGTTAAATTAAAGTAAGTAATTAAATTTTACATATCCCTAAGCTTTTGGGGATTTGTTTTGTTTATCAACAAATTTCGTAAAAAATTTATAATTATAGTATGCCAACATTTAATCAATTAGTCCGTAAGGGCAGAAAGACATCTAAAATTAAATCAAAATCACCAGCTTTGCAATCAACATTGGATACTTTGCATAGAAAAAGAACAGAGTTACCTAAAGGAGCTCCTTTTAAACGCGGAGTTTGTTTAAAAGTAACCACAACTACACCTAAAAAACCTAACTCAGCTTTAAGAAAAATTGCTCGCGTAAGATTATCAAACGGCATGGAAGTAACCGCTTACATACCAGGTATCGGCCATAATTTGCAGGAACACTCCATTGTTTTGCTTAAAGGCGGTAAAACTAAAGATTTGCCAGGTGTTAGATATAAAGTAATCCGTGGCGTTTATGATACCCAGGGAGTTGAAGGCCGAAGACAAAGCCGTTCTAGCTATGGAGCTAAAACACCTAAAAATTAATATTTAAAAACTTTTTTAGAAAAAATATTATGAGAGGAAAACCAGTCTCAAAAAGAAAAATTCAACCAGACGCTAAATATAATGATGCGGAAATTGCAAAATTCATTAATTATATAATGGAGCGTGGTAAAAAAACCGTAGCGCAAAAAATTGTCTATACCTGTTTAGATATTATTAAAGAAATTTCTAAGCAAGACCCTAGACATGTTTTTAATAAAGCTTTAAAACAGGTTAGTCCGTTATTGGAAATTCGCGGTCGTCGTATTGGTGGCGCTAACTATCAGATTCCTTTTCAGGTTAGAGGAGAGCGTCGCTTTAATTTAGGTTGTCGCTGGATTATTACTGCGGCTCATGCCAGAAAAGGCAAGCCGATGGCAGAAAAATTAGCTATGGAAATCATGGATGCGGCTAAAGGCGAAGGTGCGGCTGTTAAAAAGAGAGCTGAAGTCCACCGCATGGCTGAAGCTAACAAAGCTTTTGCGCATTTTGCCAGATAAAAATATGGCATTAAATTATGCTAAACAAAGAGGTTTTGGCTTAATTGTTATACTAATAGCTATTTTAATTATCGCCGTAATTGCCTTTGGTTTAATGAATAAAAAGGGTCAAGTTGAGCAAAATAAAGAAATTAAAGATAAAGCAACCGAAGATTTAAAAGTTATTAATCAAAACTTAGAAAAAAATAATCAGCAAATACAGGATAGTTTAGAAAATAAATAATGATATATATAAATTATGCCTAGAGAATATTCGTTAGAAAAAACTAGAAATATCGGCATTATTGCCCATATTGACGCCGGTAAAACCACGGTTAGCGAACGTGTTCTTTTTTATACTGGGAAAAAACATAAAATTGGTGAAGTTCACGAAGGCGCGGCCGAAATGGATTGGATGGAGCAGGAACAGGAACGCGGTATTACTATCACTAGCGCGGCCACCACTTGTTTTTGGAAAGATTGTCGCATTAATTTGATCGATACCCCAGGACATGTGGATTTTACGGCTGAAGTAGAACGTTCTCTTAGAGTTTTAGATGGCGGCGTAGTTATATTCGACGGCGTAGCCGGAGTAGAACCGCAATCAGAAACAGTCTGGCATCAAGCTGATAAATATGGCGTGCCTCGCATTGCTTTTATTAACAAAATGGATCGCACAGGCGCTAATTTTTATAATGACGTAGAATCAATTCATAAAAGATTAACTAAACATGCCTATCCAATTCAGTTGCCAATCGGCGCCGAAGATCAATTTAAAGGTATAATTGATTTATTTGAAAGAAAAGCCCGAGTTTATTTAGATGATATGGGCACTAAATGGGAAGATACTGAAGTGCCGGCTGACATGAAAGATAAAGTTGAAGAATACCGCGCGAAATTAGTTGAAGCGATTGCGGAGAATGATGAAGTTTTAATGAATAAATATTTATCCGGAGAAGAAATTGCGGTTGAAGATTTAAAAAAAGTTTTGCGCACGGCTGTTATTGGCAATAAAATTGTGCCAGTACTTTGCGGTAGCGCTTTAAAAAATAAAGGTGTGCAGTTTTTACTAGATGCGGTAGCTGAATATTTACCGTCGCCACTCGACGTGCCAGCGATTAGCGGTTTTGATCCTGATGATAAAGAAAAATTTATTGAAGTTAAACCGTCTGATGCCGAACCTTTCGCGGCTTTAGCTTTTAAAATTGCTACCGACCCTTACGTTGGTAAACTTTGTTTTATAAGAGTTTATAGCGGAGTTTTGCAATCAGGTTCTTACGTTTTAAATACTACTACGGGAAATCGAGAAAGAATTGGTCGTATCGTTAGAATGCACGCTAATCATCGCGAAGAAGTGCAGGAAGTATATGCTGGAGAAATTGCGGCTGCTATTGGTTTAAAGGGCACGACCACAGGTAATACTTTATGCGATGAAAGTCGACCGTTAGTTTTAGAATCTATTACTTTTCCTGAACCAGTTATTCATATTGCTATTGAACCAAAAACTAAAGCTGATCAGGAAAAAATGGGCATGGCTTTATCAAAATTAGCCGAAGAGGATCCGACTTTTACCGTAAGAAGCGATGAAGAAACTATGCAAACTATTATTGGCGGTATGGGCGAACTTCATTTAGATATTATCGTTGATAGAATGAAACGAGAATTTAAAGTTGAAGCTAATGTTGGGCAACCGCAAGTAGCTTATCGTGAAACCATTAAGGCAACTGCCGAAGCTGAAGGAAAATACATTAAGCAATCTGGCGGACGCGGTCAATACGGCCATTGTTGGTTAAGAGTTGAGCCGAATGAAGCTGGTAAAGGTTTTGAATTCAAGGACGAAACTAAAGGCGGGTCAATTCCACGCGAGTATATACCAGCAATTGAAAAGGGCGTTAAGGAAGCTTTAGATAAAGGTATTTTAGCAGGTTATTCAATAGTTGATGTTAAGGTGGCTGTGCTCGACGGATCTTACCACGAAGTTGATTCTTCGGAAGCGGCTTTTAAAATCGCCGGCTCTATGGCTTTTCAAGAAGCCTGCCGTAAAGCTTCACCGATTATTTTAGAACCAATTATGAAAGTTGAAGCGGTAACTCCAGAAGAATTTATGGGTGAAGTTATTGGCGACCTTAATTCTAAAAGAGCGCAAATTGAAGAAATGGGCGACCGAGCTAATGTTAAGTTTATTAAAGCTAAAGTTCCTTTGGCTGCAATGTTTGGCTATGCTACACAATTAAGATCAATGACTCAAGGCAGAGCTAGCTATAGTATGGAATTTGCTTATTATTCAGAAGTACCGAGAAATGTTGCCGAAGAAATTATCGGTGGAAAAGAGAAAAAGTAAAAGTAAATTTTTTGATTTTCTAGTTTAATTGACATAAAGCTGAAAATGAATATATAATGTAAATATTCTATATAATTTTCAACATCCCTTATGCAGGATCAATTGCAAAAAGCGATAAATTTAGCAAGAAAAACCGGCGACAAATTAATTGTTGTTGATAGTTCGAAACCGGATAATGTGTTTGTCGTAATGTCATTAAAAGATTACGAAAATTTAGTTTTAGGCAAGAGTGAAGTTAGAGGCTTGACAGAAGATGATTTACTTGATAAAATAAATCGCGACATTGCAATTTGGAAAAGTGACCAGTTGGAAGAAGAAAATATTGGTATAATTCCAGATTATTTTAAAGAATTACCGAATAAAGAAGAAGGCTTTGAAAAAGCAACAAAAAAGTTTAATAAAAGTTGGTCAATTCCATCAAGAAGAAAAATTAATGCCGAAGAAATAATTGAAGAAGACAGGCAATACTTAGAAGAATTGGCATTTTAATGACTTTAAAAACTTTTTCAGAAAAAGTTTTCCCCTAAAGGGATAAATAATATTTTCAAAAATATAATGTATCAACTTAAGATTTAATAGCCAGCCTCGCCTAGCGAGTCTAGGCGGGCGAGTAGAACTCTACGGCCATTAAATTTTAAGTTGATGAAAATAAATTAAATTAATAATAAAGACGGCTGGGAGCCCGCCTTATTTAAATATAAGGGCAAATAACTCTGTCCGCAGATATGTGGATTAGAGGCCGTTAAGGAAAAATAAATATGGCAGAAAAATTTGAACGATCAAAACCCCATGTTAACGTCGGCACAATCGGCCACGTTGATCATGGTAAAACAACTTTGACTGCCGCTATGTTAGCGGTGTTAAAGAGTAAGGGCTTTAAGTCATCTGAAAAAAATGTTGATCAGATTGACGCGGCTCCAGAAGAAAAAGCTCGTGGTATTACTATTGCTACTTGTCACGTTGAGTATGAAACAGAAAAAAGACATTATGCTCACGTTGATTGTCCTGGACACGCCGATTATGTTAAAAACATGATTACCGGCGCGGCTCAAATGGACGGAGCTATACTCGTGGTAGCGGCTACTGACGGACCAATGCCTCAGACCAGAGAACACATCGTGCTTGCCAGACAAGTCGGCGTGCCTTATATAGTGGTTTTCTTAAATAAATGCGACATGGTTGAAGATAAAGAATTAATCGACTTAGTCGAAGAGGAAATTCGCGATTTATTAAAGAAATATGAATTTCCTGGCGATACCACCCCAATTATTAGAGGTTCAGCTTTGAAAGCTTTAGAAAATCCTAATGGCGAATATGGCCAATCAATTATGGATTTAGCTAAAGCCTTAGATGATTATATTCCTGAGCCAAAACGCGATACTGATAAGCCATTTTTAATGCCAGTTGAAGATATTTTCTCAATTGAAGGCCGCGGCACTGTAGTTACTGGCAGAATTGAAAGAGGCATTATTAAAGTAAATGAAGAAGTTGAAATAGTCGGTTTAAAAGATACACAAAAAACCGTAGTTACCGGCGTGGAAATGTTCAACAAATCTTTAGACCAAGGACAGGCTGGCGATAATGCCGGGTTGCTTTTAAGAGGTACTAAAAAAGATGAAGTTGAAAGAGGCCAAGTTTTAGCTAAACCAGGTACTGTTACTCCACATACTGAGTTTGACGCTGAAGTTTTTGTCTTAATCAAAGAAGAAGGTGGCAGACACAAGCCATTTTTCAAAGGTTATAAACCTCAATTCTATGTCCGCACAACCGATGTTACTGGTGAAGTTGAATTACCAGAAGGTACTGAAATGGTTATGCCTGGCGATACAGTCAATTTAAAAATTAAATTGATTTCTCCGGTTGCTTTGGAAGAAAAACAAAGATTCGCTATTCGCGAAGGTGGTAGAACCGTCGGCGCCGGCGTAGTAACTAAAATTATTAAGTAAGCATTTAGCCCAGCTCTTTACGAAGAGCTGGGTTGTAATGTATATTTAATACATTAATCTTTAAAACATTTTAATTTTAAAATTTAAGAAACATGACAGAAGTTAAAGACAAAAAGAAAACGGTAGCGGCAGAGGTTAAATCAGAACCAAAAGCCAATGAAGATTCTAAACAAAGAATCCGCATTAAAATTAAAGCTTTTGATCACAAGATTATCGACCAGTCGACCAAGAATATTATAGATACCGCGCAAAGGACCGGAGCCCAGATTTATGGCCCTATACCCTTGCCAACGGAAAAGAAAAAGTATACAGTTAACAGTTCAACCTTTGTTCATAAAGACTCCAGGGATCAATATGAAATTAGAGTTCATAAAAGATTAGTGGATATTATTGAACCAACGGCTAAAACTATAGAATCTTTAACCAATCTTGGATTGCCGGCTGGAGTTGATGTGGAAATTAAAATGTAGATTGTATATTTATATAATATGCTAATAATCGTTTAGACAACTCCTTTTAGGAAAGTGTTTAAATGAAAATTAGTATAATAGTGAGGTAAAATTCAACAAACAAATTAAATTCTAAAAAGAATTGATTAGTTAAGCCGCAATTAGCGGTTTGTAACTGGTTTGTTGAACGACCAGTTTTTTATTTGCCTTTGAAAACTTTTTTAGAAAAAGTTTTCAATACTTTCAAAAAATATAACGTATCAAGTTAAAATTTAATAGCGAGTAGAACTCTACGGCCATTAAATTTTAACTTGATAGAATAAAAGTTTTTAAAGAATTTATGAAATTTATTATAGGAAAAAAAATTGAAATGACTCAGGTTTGGCAAGGCGAAAAAGTAGTCGCCGTGACTAAGGTTCAAGCTGGTCCGTGTCCAGTAGTACAGATAAAAAATACTACTAAAGACGGTTATAGCGCTGTTCAGCTTGGTTTTGATGAAAAGAAAGAAAAAAATATTAAAAAACCGCAGCTTGGTCATTTAAAGAAAGCTGGAATTGTTTCTAAAGACAAAAAAACCAATTTAAAATATGCGCGTGAATTTAGAGATGAAATCAAAGATTTAAAAGTTGGAGATATAGTTTCGGTAGATACTTTTGAAGTGGGAGATGTTATAAAAGCGACCGGCACTTCAAAGGGTAAAGGTTTTCAGGGTGGCGTTAGAAGATATCATTTTCATGGACATAATAAAACTCATGGTACTAAAGATCAGGTTAGAACTGGCGGATCAATCGGCGCTGGCGGACCGCAGCATGTTTTTAAAGGTCTAAGAATGCCTGGACGAATGGGCAATGCCAAGTCTACTACCAGTAATTTAAAAATTGTTCAGATAGATAAAGAAAATAATATTTTATATATTAGCGGTGCTGTTCCTGGCGCGAGAAATGGTTTAGTTTTAATTTCTGGCAAGGGAGATCTTAAAATTGCACAACCGATTGTAGAAAAAGTTGAAGAAGTTAAACCAGAAGCAAAAGTTGAAGAAATTGCTAAAGTTGAAGCAGTAGAAGAAAAAAAGGTGGAAGAGAAAAAAGAAGAAGCGCCGGTTAAAGAAAATAAAAAAGATTAATTATTATGTCAATCAAGATAAAAGTTTACAATCAAAATGCTGAAGCCACAGGGGAAATGGAACTTTCGTCAAAAGTTTTTGGTATGAAAGTTAATAATAGTTTGGTTCATCAAGCCGTAACGACCCAGATGGCCAACGAAAGACAGGTTATTGCCCATACTAAAGATAGAAGTGAAGTTAGAGGCGGTGGCAGAAAACCGTGGCGTCAGAAAGGTACTGGTCGAGCTAGACATGGCTCTTCGAGATCTCCGATTTGGATCGGCGGCGGCGTAACTTTCGGTCCGAGAAACGACAGAAATTTTAAAAAGAGAATAAATAAGAAAATGAAACAAAACGCTTTACTTATGGTTTTGTCTGATAAAGCGGCTGGCGATAATTTTATTATATTAGATAAATTAGAAGTTACTGAATTTAAAACTAAAGTTTTTAATAAAATTATTGCTGGTTTTGAAATTAAAATTTTAAAATCAAAGAAAAAAGAAACTAAAACTGATGCTAAAAAGAAAGAAGTTAAACGAAGCTTTTTAATGATTGTTGATAAAGGTGATGAAAAATTAAGTTGTTCAGCTAGAAATTTGCCTGGTATTAAATTGATAAATACAGAAAATATTAATATAGTTGATTTATTGAAATATAAAAATTTAATTTTAAATAAAGCAGCGGTTGAAAAAATAACCGAGAGATACGGTAAATAATTAAAACTATGGGTTTATTTAATAAAAAAACTGAAGAAAAAAAACAACCA
>JBAZFW010000015.1:0-30810 GCA_041653215.1 Patescibacteria group bacterium | reverse complement strand
AAATAATTCCATGGATAGACAAACTCAAAAAAATTTATTAAATTTGGTTAAACGCAATTATGAGGAAATTGCGGTTGATTTTGATACAACCAGAAAAAAATATTTATGGCCAGAATTAATTAAATTAACCGAACCGGTTAAAAACGGCGATAAAATTTTGGATGTTGGTTGCGGAAATGGGCGGTTAATCGAAGCGTTTAAAAATAAAAAAATAAGTTATTTAGGCGTGGATAATAGTGAAAAATTAATTGAAGCAGCAAAAAACAATTATCAAATTTCAAATATAAAATTTTTATTAGGCGATATTTTAGGATTAGATAAATTTCCAGAAAATAATTTTGATCATATTTTTTGTATAGCAGTTTTTCATCATCTGCCAGGTGAAAATTTAAAGCTAGACGCTTTAAGGCAAATGAAAAATAAATTGAAGCCTGGCGGGAAAATTATAATTACTGTTTGGAATTTTTGGAGCAAGGAAAAATTTAGAAGGTTGATTTTAAAACATGGATTATTAAAATTATTGGGTAAAAATAATTTTGATTTCGGTGATATATTATTTGACTGGAAAAATAATAAAGGCGAAAAAATTAGCCAGCGCTATTATCACGCTTTTACTAAAAATCAATTAAAAAAATTTATTTCTCGAGCAGAACTTAAAATAGAAAAACTGTATAAAGATAAATATAATTATTATTTAATTTTAACTCACATTTAAAATAATTTTGGAGTTTTATAAAAATAATTTTAAAAAGCAGCTGTAAATTTTTTTAGGCTGTTTTTGTTTTTTACATAAATTAGTAATTCTGGTATAATATAATAAGAACTTATCTAAAAATAAATTTTAATTTATGACTCCAAAAAAAGCTACAATAATTATTTTAGTGTTGTTTTTAATTTTATTGGTAATTTTTTCAATTTTGTATTATATGAATCAAGCGCTTATTTTACCAAATACAAACAACGGATTAAATGATAATCAGGCTGGACAGCTTAATGGCAATAAAGCGGTTGGTACCACTACAGCCGACATGATACAACAAAAAATAGATAAAGTAGTAGAAGATGCTCAAAAAGATCCTAAGGCCACAGAAGATACTGTTAGGCAAGAAGTAATTAGTACTATTAATACTGAAATTATAAATTACGAACAAAATAAAACCCCAGAACAAAAAGCAGCTGATTTAAAAGCCCAAGAAGAAAGGCAAAGGATTATAGATGAAATTAATAATCAGATAAAAGAGGAAATTGATTAATTGTTTTTATTTTATGAATCAGAAGCATTTTAAAATCTCTCTTCTTCTAATTACGGCTGTTATTTTAACTCTAGGCCTATCTATTTCATTTCAATCTCTTTTAGCCGCTTGGACCGCTCCCTTGGCCAACCCGGCGACTTGTAACACCGGTGATCCGGGCTGTGACGAACCGCTTAACACCGGACCGCTCATCCAAACTAAATCAGGCGCTTTATGGATTAATACTAACGGTATTTCTCCTTTAGGTTTAATTGTGGAAAATGGAAAAGTTGGGATTGGTACGACGGCGCCAAATGTAAATTTAGAAGTATTTGATAGTTCTGATCCAGATATTGCTATTGTCGGTGGTGCGGGCAACACTGGTGAATTACTTTTTGGGGATGATGTTTTCTATGCGGCTGGTAGGATTAGCTATAATCATACAGACAATTCTTTTCATTTTTTGCAAGCCAGTATTGAAAAAGTAACATTTGCTAGCGGTGGTAACGTCGGTATCGGTACGACGACGCCAAGCGCAAAATTGACAATTGGTGGTACGCCAGGCGTAGATGGTATTAAATTTCCCGACGGTACTTTACAGACAACGGCGTATATTAACGACATTAATGATAATCCACGATGGATTGTATGGATGGATGAAACAAATGATAAACGAACAGATCCATCTATATTTACAAAATCTTCACAAAGCGTATGGTCAAGCTATGGAGAATTATATTTTTTTATTAATGATTTTGCTCAATATTCAACTCTTTTTGAAATGAAAGTATACGCTCCTGTTGCAACTAGCATTACTCAAAAATTATATTTTTTAGATGATGCAATTTATTGTTGGTTAAATGGAGCCATGGTTTATTCTAATAAAAATAATGGAAGACGTAATGATCTGATTACTTGGCAGTTGGTACCGGGAATTAATACCTTACAGATAGTTATTAATAATAGCGGTGGCGATCGTTATGCGGCGTTTGTTAGTGGGGATTTTTTCTATAGATATCCAACTCTTAGGTATGTTGCCCCGTAAATAAATAACATAGATTTATAAATTTAAAAAATTTTCCGTTGTTGATTTTTATTTTTACTTATGTTAGCATAGCAATAGAACTCCTGATTTAGGAGTTTTTTGCTATAATATCATTAAGGGTTTTTACCACGTTTCTTGCCCCGGTAGCTCAACTGGATAGAGTGTGTGGCTTCGGACCACAAGGTTAGGGGTTCAAATCCTCTCCGGGGCACAAATAAAAATTTGGCTGGGTAGCTCAGTTGGTTAGGGCGTGGCACTCATAACGCCAAGGTCGAGAGTTCAAGCCTCTCCCCAGCCACTAAAACAATTAATTTTGCGCTGTTAGCTCAGCTGGTAGAGCAGATCCCTCTTAAGGATAAGGTCACAGGTTCGAATCCTGTACAGCGCACAAAAAAATAAAACTCTGCCGAAGGTAGGGTTTTATTTTTTTGTATGTTGTGCGGTAGAGAACCTGCTATGTCGGGGTGGGGCTTTCGCCCCTTCGAATCCTGTACAGCGCACAAAAAAGAAGGCTTTTAAAGCCTTCTTTATTTATATCAATCTGTTTTTTTACTTTCCTTTTAATGCGTCTTTTAAAGTTTTACCAGTTTTGAATTTAGCTACTGTGACTTGAGGAATTTGAATTCTTTCGGATGGTTTTTGCGGGTTAACACCGCCTCGAGCATGGCGGGATTTTGCCATAAAAGTTCCAAAGCCAGTTATAGTAACTTCATTGCCGGCTTTTAATTCGGCAATAATTGTGCCGACTAAAGCTTCAATCATATCTTCGGCCTGTTTTTTTGTCACCGCTACTTCAGCGGCAATTTTTTCTATTAAGCCTGCTTTGTTCATAAATTTGAGGTTCACCCTGTTAAATACGCTCGCCCCTTTTCGAAGGGCGAACGTAAATTTGCTTTAAGCAAATTTATTTAACAGGGTAAATTTATTATTTTATATTAATATATTTTGTGATGGGTTTAATACTTCTTGTTTGTTTTGTTTTCGGATCAATCGTTAATAAGACGGCGTTAAAACAAGTGCGTCCTTTTTCCGGAATAGTATGCGAAGTTTTAATTTGAGTTAAAAAAGTTTTAATAATACCCTCTTTATCTACTCCTAAAACTCCATCAGCGAATCCGGTCATGCCAACGTCGGTAATTAGCGCTGTGCCTAATTTTGAAATTTGCGCGTCAGCCGTCATAATATACGTATGAGTTCCTAAAATAGCGCTTACTCGTCCGTCTAAATAATGACCCAAAGCAATTTTTTCTGAGGTGGCTTCGGCATGTATATCAACTATTATAGCAGATAGATTATTATTGGCAAGATTAGACAAAATTTGGTCAACTTTGTTAAATGGATTATCATAATCCATGGACATAAAAACTTGTCCGATTAAGCTGATTAAAAGTATTTTATGACCATTTTTTAATTCAATAATTGTGCAGCCTTTGCCTGGAGCGTTTTCAGAATAATTTGCAGGACGCAGTAACGGCAAATCGTTGTCATATATATTTAGCGAACCGGTATTACCGAAGCAATGATCGCCGCCGGTAAAAGCATCAACTCCGATTTTTTGCATTTCTTTTATAGTAGTTTCAGAAACGCCGTTGCCATGAGCTAAATTATCCGCGTTTAAAATAACCAAATCAGGTTTAAATTCTTTTTTAAGTTTAGGTAAAATTTCTTGAACTGCTCTGCGGCCAATTTTACCGTTAACTTCGCCGATAAAGAGAATGTTTAACATAGTCAAAAGTTTATAAAGTCTATAAAGTTTAAAGTCTATAAAGTCAATCGACTTTTAACTTTCAACTTTAGACTTTGAGACTAATTATCTCGCGTACTCGGTTACGCGCATTTCTCTAATAACATTAACTTTTATTTCTCCAGGATATTTTAATTCTTGTTCAATTTTTTTAGCGATTTCTTTAGCTAAATTAATTGCTGCTAAATCGTCAATTTTATCAGGCGTGACAAAAACTCTAACTTCGCGTCCGGCTTGAATGGCGTAAGCTTTTTCAATACCATCAAATGAAGTAGCAATTTTTTCTAGCTCTTCTAAGCGTTGAATATATTGATCAAAAGTATCGCGGCGAGCGCCTGGTCGAGCGGCTGAAATAGCATCGGCAACTTTAACGATTACAGAAATTAAACCGTCTGGCCTGTCTTCATGATGAGTTAAAATTGGCGCGATTATTTCCGGAGTTAAGTTAAATTTTTTACCGATGTTGGCGCCGATTTCCGGATGCGTTCCCTGAACTTCATGATCAACTGCTTTACCGATATCATGTAATAATCCACCCTTCTTAGCGAGAGTTACGTCTGCGCCCATTTCTTCGGCGAGTAAAGCTGATAAATGCGCTACTTCTACTGAATGGCGTAAAGCATTTTGACCATAGCTTGAGCGATATTTTAAGCGGCCAATAATTTGCACTAATTTAGGATCAAAGCCGGTAACGCCAACTTCATACATGGCTTCTTCGCCGGCCTTTTTAATGTCTAAAGCTAATTCTTCTTTGGCTAATTTAATGGCGTCTTCAATTTTAGTTGGGTGAATGCGACCATCTTTAATTAAATGGTCTAAAGTTCTTTTAGCAATATGGCGTCTGATTGGCGAGAAGCCAGAAATAGTTATAGCATTAGGCGTATCGTCAACAATAATTTCTACGCCGGTGAGTTGTTCAATAACTTTGATGTTTCTGCCTTCGCGGCCGATAATGCGACCCTTCATTTCGTCGTTAGGTAAATCAACCGTAGTAGTAGTAATTTCTGTGGCGTAAGTTGAAGCTAATCTTTGGATAGCGCCGGCCATTAAATCGCGCGCCTTGTCGTCTAAAGTGTCGGAAGAATCTTTTTCTAATTTATTAATTCTAATAACTAAATCATCTTTAATGTCGTTTTCAATGTTTTTAAATAAAACTTGCTTGGCTTCTTCCTTTGAAAGTCCGGCAATTTTTTCTAATTTAGCTAATTGGTCTTCATGAATTTTTTTAATTTTTTCTTTTACTTCTTCAACCTTATTAACTTTGTCATAAAGTTGCTGTTGCTTGTCTTGCAACTCTAACAATTTTTGTGAAAATACGGTTTCACGTTTTTCTAAACGAGATTGTAAGCCGTTAATTTCTCGGCGTCTTAGTTCGTCTTCTTTTTTAGCTTCCTCAATAATTTTTAAAGCTTTTTCTTGAGCTTCTAAGAGTAGTTCTTTTTGTTTGGCCTTAGTTTCATTTAAGATTTTTTCAGCGCGTGATTCGGCGCTCGTAACTTGAGCTAAACCTCGGCTCTTTCTTACTAAATAGCCAACAAAAAAACCACCGATTAAAGCTAGAATTCCAATAATTGCGTAATACATAGAATGATATTCCAGCGTCGGAGGCCAATTTTTTTATAACAAAACAAGACCAAATTTATTTTAGTTTGAGCAAAATATTTTGAGAGTAACTTTGAGTTTTAGAAAAAGTGTTAAGTACCACAAATTTGCTAGAGCCTATCTCAGAAATATCTTTTAAGTAATTTTCGAGTATTTTTTTAGAGAAAAAAGTCGAAAATTAAGGAAGAATAATATATTATTTTGACGAAATTTTTGGCTTTTTTCGCCAAAAAAGACCGAAAAGTAATAAAGGTATTTTTGAGATAGGCTCTTATCTAATAGTAAAATTTAATCTCATCTGAATTATCCGTAAGCCTTCCGACCACTGAAGATTATTATTAATTGTTAACAGTTTTTAGCTTAACATAAGGCTGGTAGTTTGGCAAGCCCCCCACACTAACATTTTAGTGTGGGGGCAAGGGGTTGTATTATCCCTATCCTTAACAGGCAGGTGGTTGGGTAAGTTTTAATTTTGTTTATTATTAGCTAAAAAATAAATATTTATTGCAAAAAGTATTGACAAGATTATAAATATATGCTATATTAATTTATTAAGCTAAAAAAGCTTAAAAAAGTCAAGTTAAGCAATCTTTAAAAATTTAATAAATAATAAAGGTGAAAACAATGCTGAGATAAGAGGCATGCCTCTATATATAGAATTAGGCATATAAAATTAATAGGCCTTAAAATTCTATAACAACTTCCCAGCATTATTTTCACCTTTATTTAAGGAAAATAAATAAGCAATAAGGAGGATTTAGCCATGACAGATTGCAACAATTGCCAGCGCACTCTTTGCACTGGTTGCCCTCAAAGAAAAGAAGCAGAAGAAAGAATTGATGCGCTTGTCAGGAAGACGCTTTACTTTAAGGTAAAGCAACAGCCACAAAAAACAAGTCAAAAATCTCTTTCATTTTTTTTCCTGATCGCTGCAACAATTATTATCCTGATTTAAGAAAGGAAATCAGGACACCGGGGGAGGATAAAAAATTCTCCCCCAAAAACTTTTCAATTATTTATTTAATATATTCTAATACAAAAACACGCTTCTAAAACGAAGCGTGTTTTTTAAAATGAAAACTATTTTACAATAACTTTATCAACAATACCATATTTAACCGCTTCATCCGCGCTCATAAAATGATCGCGGTCAGTATCTTTTTCAATCGTTCCGATTGGTTGCCCAGTATGTTTCGCTAAAATTTTATTTAATTTTTCTCTTAATTTTAAAATATGTTCAGAGTGAATTTTAATATCTGAGGCCTGACCTTCGAAACCGCCCATAACTTGATGAATTAAAATTTCCGAATTAGGTAAAGTAAATCTTTTTCCCTTAGTTCCGGCCGCGAGTAAAAACGCGCCCATAGAAGCGGCCATGCCGACGCAAATAGTGGAAACGTCGGATTTAATATATTGCATAGTGTCGTAAATCGCCATACCGGCCGTAACCGAACCGCCTGGAGTATTTATATAAAATTTTATATCTTTACCTTTACTTTCGGCGTCTAAAAATAAAAATTGAGCGATAATGATATTGGCCGTATGATCAGTAATCGGCTCGCCTAAAAAAATGATGCGGTCTTTTAATAGGCGCGAATAAATATCGTAAGCTCGTTCAATTTGACCTGATTTTTCAATAACTGTTGGGATTAATGGCATATGTTTGTTAAATTAAAAATTAAAAATTATCAATTACGAATTTATTGTATAACAAAGGGTAATTTTGTCAATTATTTTTTTAATTCGTAATTCGTAATTGTCAATTGTTAATTATGCTATCTTCCAGCCTTTTTCCGTTTTTATAATTTTTCCTTCCGCGGTAAAGCCGGCCGCTTTAGCATGTCCGCCGCCGCCTAAAGCACGCGCTAATTTAGAAACATCAACTTTAGGTTTAGAAGTGCGCAAACTTCCTTTAATTCTGCCGTCAGGTAATTGTCGTAATAACATTATGCCGTTGACCGCGTTTAAGTTGCTTAAAAATCCAGACATGCCCTCAAGCTCTTCTTCGGTTACTTCTTCGGGCACGTCTTCGCTTTTTAAAACCGTAAAACCAAAATTATATTGCTTATTTATTTTTAAGCGCGACATAGCTTTACCCCAAGTTTTCATAGAAGCGATTGATTTATTGCGCCAAGTATTTTCCATAATCTGCGGCAGTTTTGCGCCCTTAACTAACATTTCCGAAGCGATATTTACGGTTTCCGGAGAAGTTGAAGGATAAAGAAAATTTCCCGTGTCAGTTAGAATACCGGTTAAAACGCAGCTAGCCAGGTCTTTAGTTATTTTTATTTTGTTGGCTTTAAGAAAATAATATAATATCTCCGTAGTTGCGGCCGCGGCTGAATCGCGAACTTCTAAATCGGCATAGTCTTTAATTTTAGGATGATGATCTATCTCAAGCACTAATTGATTAGGCTTACGGCCCAGAATTTCTTTAGTTAATTTTGTGCGTTCGATTGAACCGCAATCTAAAGTAATTATTAAATCAAAATCAAATTTTTCGTAAAAATTTTTTAATTTTTCAAAATTTGGTAAAAAATCGTATTGATTGTTAACTTCGCTAGAGCAGTAAAGCCAATATTTTTTGTTAGCTAATTTTAAAACTTCCGCGATTAAGCAAAGTGAAGCTAAAGCGTCGCCATCCGGCTGTTCGTGAGTTACCACTAAAATATTATTTGAGGTTTCTATTAAATTATAGGCTTTTTGTAATAGTTGGTTGTCCATATGAAGTTTGTCATTGCGAGGAGCGATTAAGCGACGAAGCAATCTCACGTACTCGGAGTTTAACCAGAGATTGCTTCGCTTCACTGCGTTGCGCTCGCAATGACAGTATAAAATTTATTCTTCCCCCTCCTCTTCCTTTATCTGTTTAATTATATCTTCAATTTCGGCCGCGCGGCTTTCGGTCGTATCAAGCACCCAATGGAATCTTGGGATTTGCCTGATTCTTAATTTATTTTTTAATTCTCGGCTAAAAACGCCGGAAAGTTTTCTCATCTTTTTTAAAACCGATGGGCCAAATTTATCAGGTAGAACTGAAATAGCGATTTTAGCATGTTTTAAGTCGGTTGAGCAATTAACAAAACAAACGGTGATTAAACCGTTGTCTAGGGCTATTTCTTTTATAATTAGATTAGCCATCTCTTCTTTTAGTTGTTCATTTAATTGTTCAATTCGGCGAGGCATAAAATTAGTCAAAAGTTGAAAGTTTATAAAGTTTTAAAGTTAATATCTTTATTTTTTATGACTTTTGACTTTATGAACTTTTTACTATTTAATTCTTTTTTTCTTTTTCCATTTTATAAAATTGTAGAATATCATCAACTTGAATTACGGGCTTGCCTTCAAAGCTGATGCCACATTCTTGATTAACATCAACGACGCCGACATCCTGTTTAGCAATTTGTAATTTTGCCAATTTGCCTTCAGCTATAATTTGCTTGTTGCGCGTGACTTCAATTAAAGCATTAGCTTCGGTTCGACCATCGATTATTCGTCCGCCGACGATTTGGCTAGATTTTTCAGTTCTAAAAATTGCTAAAACTTTCATCCTGCCTAAATCAACTCTAACCATTTTTGCTTCAATTAAACTATCAACTTCGGCTTTAAGATCGTTGATTAATTCATAAATTACTTTGTAACTTTTAATTTCAACATTTTTTTCTCTGGCTAATTTTTGAGCCTGCGGAGTAATTTTAACGTTAAAACTTAAAATTTTAGCCTGGCTGTCTTCGGCTCGCGTAATGTCGCCCTCGGTGATATTACCTAAACCTTTAGCGATAATATTTATTTTAACTTCTTCTTGATCAATTTTCGCTAGCGATCCTTCGATAGCTTCGCCAGAACCTAAAACGTCGCTTTTAATAAGTAGATTTATATTTTTAACATCAACCGCGGTTTTCTTTTCTTCTTTAGGTTTAGAAGTTTCAGCAGAGCGAGAGAAAATTTTACTGGCTTTAATTTTTTCACCTTGGCCAATTTGCATAATATCGCCGACCACCGGAGCCATTTTTAAACCGATTATTTTTACCGGCATAGAAGGCAAGGCTAATTTAACATTTCTGCCGGCGTAATCTTCTAAAGCTCTTACCTTGCCATAAAATAAGCCGTTAAAAGTCATAGGGTCGCCGACTTTTAATGTGCCGTTTTGAATTAAAACCGTGGCGACCGGACCTTGCCCTCGATCAATATGCGATTCAATAATTGTGCCTGAAGCGCTAGCCTCAGGGTTAGCTATAATATTTTTTGCTTCCATTTCAGCGGTTAAGAGTAGCATATCTAAAAGTTCGCTGATGCCAGTATTATTTTTAGCCGAAATCGGCATGCAAATAGTTTTACCGCCCCAATCCTCGGGAACGATATTTAACTGTTCGCCTAATTCTCTTTTCGCCATATCAATATTAGCTTCCGGCTTATCAATTTTATTTATAGCCACGATAAAAGGAATTTTGGCCGCTTCAATAATGCGAAAAGCTTCAACCGTCTGCGGTTTAACGCCGTCATCCGCAGCGACAACTAAAATCGCGATATCGGCAATGCGAGCGCCGCGATTTCTCATGGCTGTAAATGCTTCATGACCGGGAGTATCTATAAAGGTGATTGGTTTATTATTGTGGATTATTTGATAAGCGCCGATATGCTGGGTAATGCCGCCAGCTTCTCCGGCTACTACATCGGTTTGCCTAATGGCGTCAAGTAATTTTGTTTTGCCGTGGTCAACATGCCCCATCACAACGATAATTGGCGCTCTGGAAATTAAATCAACTTGATTTTCCTGGCTGAAGACTTGTTTTAAAATATCAACCTCAGCTTCTTTTTCTATTTCATCATCTTTAGCAGGTACGATATTTAAACCTAAATCTTGGCCGATAATAGCGGCAGTATCAAAATCAATTTTTTCATTAAGCGAACTAAAGATTCCGTTTTTCATTAATTCAGATAAAATTTTATTTACCGGAGAACCGGTGACATTAGAAAAATCTCTAACTGTAATAAATTGAGGGATTTTTATTTCTAATTTTTCAGCGGTTGCTATATTACTTACCGTCTCTTCTTTTTTAGCTGCTTGTTCTTTAGCCGCTAGTTGTTTAATTAAAATTGGCCATTCTTGAATAATGCGTTGAGCAATTTTGTTATCTACTTTAATAGCTTTTTGGCCAATATCAAAACCAATAAGCGGCAACTTATCGCGCAGCTCTTGGGTCGGGACTTTTAAAATTCTAGCTAATTCAGTAATGTTCATGATGGTTAATTTGTCATTCCGGCCTACGAGCCGGAATCCAGAAATGTGGCGGTGCTAACCAAGGGTTATTTTCTAGATTCCTGCTTTCGCAGGAATGACGATTTTAAATTTTATTTAATAACTTTATAATAATTTTAGCGAAAAGTCAATTGATAATATTAAGTTTTTATTTAAAATTAGAAAGATGATATAATAAAATTATGTCAAAACAACAAATTTTAAAATTTCCTCAAGGCTTTCTTTGGGGCGCATCTACCTCGGCTTATCAAGTTGAAGGCAATATTACTAATGATTGGAGTGAGTGGGAAAAATCAGAAGCTAGAATTAAGCAATTAAAAAAACAGGGCAAAAATCTAGAAGATTATATTTGTGGTTTATCTTGTAATTCATTTGAATCATTTGTTGATGATTTAAAATGTTTAAAAGAATTAGGTATAAGCTCTTATCGATTTTCTATTGAATGGTCTCGAGTTGAGCCAGAAGAGGGGAAATTTAATATTCAAGCGATTAATCGTTACGGTGATATTATAAAATTGTTAAAAGAAAATAACATTGAGCCCTTCATTACTTTGTGGCATTATCCGATACCTTTATGGTTAAAAAATTTAGGCGGTTGGGAGTCGGGAAAAATGGAAAAATATTTTTGTCGTTATGTAGAAAAAATTGTTAGCGAATTTAAAAATGATGTAATTTTTTGGACGACCTTAAATGAACCGGATATTTATTCGGGTTATTCTTATTTAACCGGAAAATTTCCGCCTAATAAAAAAAATCCATTAGCTTATTGGCGCGTGTTTAATAATTTAATAAAAGTTCATAAGTCAGTTTATAAAAAAATTAAAGAGATTTCTCCTAAAGCTAAAATCGGCATATCTAAACATAATATTTATTTTGAAGCCTATAAAAATAGATGCGTAAATGTTATTTTAAAAAAATTATCTGATTGGTGGTGGAATTTTTATTTTTTAAATAGAATAAAAAATTATCAGGATTTTATCGGTTTAAATCATTATCGCAGGAATGTAATTAATTACGGGTTTAATAAAAATGAAAATAAAATAGTTTCTGATTTTGGTTGGGAAATTTATCCAAAAAGTATTTATTTTGTTTTACGAGATTTAAAAAAATACAATAAGCCGATTTATATAACCGAACATGGCGTTTCTGACGGGCTAGATAAATATAGAAGTTGGTTTATTAAAGAATCTTTAAAAAATATTCATTTAGCGATTTCCGAAGGCATTGACATAAGAGGTTATTCATATTGGTCGCTATTAGATAATTTCGAATGGGCTGCTGGTTGGACGCAAAAGTTCGGTTTATACGAAGTCAATCGGCAGACTTTTAAAAGAACGCCGCGTCCAAGCGTTAAAGTTTACGCCGAGATTTGCAAAAATAATCAGGTTGGGGTAGATTAAAATAAATATATGATAAATAAAAATATTGTATTTAAAAAAGATAAATTTTTTGAGAAAATCGAGGTTTTAGGTTTAGCCTTATCTTACGGCGATGTTAGACTAAAAACTTCTCATTCTGAAGTAGCGCCAAATAATGTTAATTTAATTAGCAAATTTTCTCGCAATATTCCGTTGAATGCGCCGCTCATAAGTTCTCCTATGGATATGATAACCGAGCATAAGATGGCGATTGCTTTAGCTATGAGTGGTGGTTTAGGTATAATTCATCGCGCGCTAACGCCAAAAGATCAGGCCAAAGAAGTTTCGCGCGTGAAATTTTATTTAAATGGTTTAATTGAAAGACCGATTTGTTTAGATGGTAACCAAACCATTAAAAGCGTTTTAAAAATGAAAGAAGATAAGGGTTACACTTTCCATAGTTTTCCAGTTTTAGATAGCCGCGGTAAATTAGTCGGCTTAATATCTGAAAGTGATATTGAATTTTGTCAGAATGCTAATTCGAAAGTTGCGCAAATTATGACTAGATTTAAAAATTTAACAACTGCGCGAAATGGTATTTCATTAAATCAAGCTTTTAATGTAATGCAAAAAACCAAGAAAAAAATTCTACCGCTCGTAGATAAGCAAAACAAATTAACTGGCATGTATGTTTATTCTGATGTTAAAAGAATTATTACTGGTGGTTCGCCATCGTATAATTTAGATAAGAATGGTAATTTACGCGTGGGCGCGGCGGTTGGTATCGGCAAAGAAGCTTTAGAGCGCGCTGAGCAGTTAAATGAGCGCGGCGTTGATGTTTTAGTAATGGATACGGCGCACGGCGATTCGCGCGCGGTACTTGAAACTTTAAAACAACTTAAACAAAAATATCCAAAAATTGACGTGGTGGCTGGCAATGTTTCCGAAGCTGATTCGGCTAAGCGTTTAGCTTTGGCTGGAGCCGACGGAATTAAAGTCGGCCAGGGTCCAGGATCAATTTGCACTACGCGAGTAGTCGCTGGTATTGGTTGTCCGCAAGTTACGGCCGTGTATCATTGCGCGCGCGCTTTAAGAGGGTCGGGCGTAGCGGTTTGTGCTGACGGCGGCATTGAATATTCCGGCGATATTACAGTAGCAATTGCGGCCGGGGCTGATTCTGTGATGCTCGGAAAAATGTTTGCTGGTACTAGTGAAACTCCCGGTGAAGTTTTTATGAGAAATGGTATGCCGGTAAAACAGTATCGCGGTATGGGATCGCTTGGCGCTATGGAAGCGAATAAAGCGTCGCGCGAAAGATATTCCCAATCCGAAAGTGGCAAAAATAAATTAGTACCAGAAGGTGTTGAAGCAGTCGTGCCTTTTAAAGGCGAGGTGGCAAAAATTATTTTTCAAGCCTTAGGCGGGTTGCGTAGTGGTATGGGCTATACTGGCGCGGCTGATATTAAAGAGTTACATGAAAAAGGGGATTTCTATTATATATCAAGCGCCGGTTTAAGCGAATCACATCCGCATGGTATAACTATGGAAAAAGAAGCGCCAAATTATTTTGGACGAGCGTAAAATAAAATTATATGACATATAAAAAAAATTTTGGTGATTTACCAAAAGTCAATTCAACATTAAAAACTTCTAAAGTCGTAATTTTGCCTGTGCCTTACGACGGTACTTCGACCTGGGGTAAAGGCGCCGACATTGGTCCAGAAGCAATACTCGAAGCTTCGGCTAATATGGAATTATATGATATTGAAACCGCCTCGGAAGTTTATAAAAAAAATATTTTTACAGCTAAGCCGGTAATCGAAAAAGGTGTACCAGAAAAAATGGTAAAAAAAGTTGAATTAGCCGCGAGCGAATTTTTAAAACAAAATAAATTTGTTGTGACTTTAGGCGGCGAGCATTCGGTTACGGCCGGAGCAGTTAGCGCTTACGCGAAAAAATTTAAAAATTTATCAGTTTTACAGTTAGACGCGCATTCAGATTTACGTCCAGAATATCATGGCTCAAAATATAATCATGCTTGCGTAATGTCGCGCGTCCGCGAATTATGTCCGATTGTGCAAGTCGGCATAAGAAGCATGGATATAATAGAAAAGCCGTTTATTGATAAAACGAGAGTTTTTTTCGCGGAAAATATTTATAATAAAACTAGTTGGATGGATAAAGCAATTTCTAAATTAACCGATCAGGTTTATATTACGATTGATTTAGATGTTTTTGATCCGTCGGTTTTATCGTCGACCGGTACTCCAGAACCAGGTGGGTTAGGCTGGTATCAGGTTTTAGATTTTTTTAAAAAGGTAATTAAGAAAAAAAATGTTGTTGGTTTTGATGTTGTGGAATTATGTCCTAATAAAAATGAAAAGTCATCGGATTTTTTAGCAGCTAAGTTGATTTATAAATTGCTCAGTTATAAATTTAAAAAGTAAACAGAGATTAAATTATATGAAGTATCAGTATTGTCCAAAATGTGGCGGAGATTTAAAAGAAGTTTTTTTAAATGAAGAAAAACATCAAAGATTAAAATGCCAAAAATGTGGTTTTGTTTTTTATCAAAATTCAAAACCAACATCATCTGCTTTAATAGTGGCTGGCGATAAGATTCTTTTAGGCAGGCGTAAAGTTAATCCAGCTAAAGGCGATTGGGATATTCCTGGTGGATTTTTAGAGTTGGGTGAACATCCGGAAGATGGTTTAAGGCGTGAAATTATGGAAGAGCTTGGAGTAGAAATAAAAATAAAAAGTTTATTAGGGTTTTTTATGGATGTTTATGGCGACGGAGGCGACGCTACACTTAATATCTGCTATATCGTTGAAATAATAAAAGGCGAACCTAGCGCGGCCGACGATGTAGAAGATATAAAATGGTTTAATATAAATGAATTACCTGAAAATTTAGCTTTTCAAAATGGTAAAGACATGCTTGAAGCATTAAGAAAAGAAATTTATATAAAATAATAATTTTAATTTAAAAAATATATGGCAAAAAATCAATTTAGTAAACTTTCCCCAGGACTTAAAAAATTAATTATACCAGAAAGCAATAAGGCGTCTGGTAAAACTTTAAGTATTGATGTAAAGAAAAGCCATACGCCAGTTTCCGTATTTGCTGAAAAAACTTTAAATCACTGTAACGGCGGTTCAACTATGCAAGCGGCTCTATGGTTAAAAAATCATTTAAAAAATGGCGGTAAATTAGTAATTACTTTAGCTGGGGCTTTAAGTTCGTTTCAGGTTGGAGTAATGCTTGCCGAATTAATTAGAAAAGATAAAGTGCATTTGATTTCCGCTACTGGCGCTAATCATGAAGAGTCATATTATCGCTACGTTGCGCATTCGCATTATGCTTATATCCCGCGCTATACTGAGTTAACTCCGGGTCAGGAAGCTGAACTACGCGATGCTGGGCTTAGGCGTATTACTGATACTTTTTTACCAGAAGATGAAAGCGTGCGCATTATGGAACCGCATCTTTTAAAAATGTGGAAAGACGCTGAGAAAAAAGGTGAAAGTTATTTACCGCATGAATATTTTCGCAGACTTTTTTCTGAAAAATTAATTTCCGCTGATAAAAAATCTAATCCGAATGATTGCTGGGCCTACGCGGCTTATAAAAAAGACATACCTATTGTTATCCCTGGATTTGAAGATTCTACTATGGGGAATATTTTTTCCAGCTATACCTATAAAGGCGCTCATAAGAAAAAAGGCGATATTACTATTGATGGCAAAGTTATGAAAAACGGTTTAGAATATTTTCATTTTCTTTATGATTGGTATATGAAAGAATCAAAAAACGCTCCGATTGCCTTTTTACAATTAGGTGGCGGCATTTCAGCTGATTTTCCAATTTGCGTCGTGCCTTCGCTTAAACATGATTTAAGATTTCATAATAAGATAAGGGATTGGGCCGGTTTTATTGAAATTGGTTCATCGCCTATGTCTTATGGTTCATATTCCGGCGCTGGCGGTAAAGAAAAAATAACTTGGGATAAATTATCAACCGAAAGTTATTATCAGATAATTCAAAGTGATGTTACCGTGGCCTTCCCTTGGATTGCAGCCGTGCTTTTAGATTTATAAAATTATTAAAAAATTTAATATAAAATAAACGGCTCAATAATATTGGGTCGTTTTTTTAAAAAAATCAGCCAATCCTTTGGATTGGCTGTAGTTTAATGAAAAATTTAAACTTATTTTGGCTGTAAGTATGAAAATTTCGGCTCTTTTACTTTTTGGGTTGGCGGCGGTATAAAAACTTTAGCTCCTTTGATTCCGAGTTGGTCAAAAGTAATAAAGCTATGGCCAAATTGCCGGATTTCTTCAACTATTTTTCCTTTTGGCTTGGGCAAGCCGTCGTTATAACCGAATAATACATCAAATAGCCGGCGATGAGGCAGGTCGGTGCTTGGCATGTCATGAGGTACGTTTATCTGCGCGTTAAGAACTACACAAGCATCTCTTTCATTAATATTAAAATTAACGCCCAGATCAATATGAGTTTGTTTTTTTAAATTCATGCCAGTTGGCAGTAATAGCCAAGAGCAGTCGCTAAGCGGCAATCGTACGCCTGATTCTTCGCGAAATTTTTTATCAACCAGAACTTTTCCTCGTGCAAGACAAATTTCTTCTTCAAATTCATGATTTTTCAGAAAGCGAAGTAATCTGTCGTTTATTATGTATCTTTTTATTGAGTATAGCCGAATAAAATCTTCGCTTTTGATAAAATTTAAATTGGCATGCACGATAACCCTATTAATTACATCTGTCCAACTCATTTTTCCTTTATACATTAGTCCCTCCCCTAATCAATATTTATTTTTAAATTTGCGATTTAATTTTTACCCCCCTTTCAAAAGAGATTACTATAGATTAGAAAAAAAATCAAGGGTAAAATATTCCGAAGTGACGTGGCGGAGTTTAATTTTTTATGGCGGCTAGGCAGGCTCGCAATCATAAATAAAAAATGCTAAAATATAAGTATAATTTAATGATTAATTTATGTGGATTTTTATCACTATCGGAGCCTATTTTATTAACGCCGGCGTTTATGTGGCGGACAAATTTTTGTTATCTAAAAAAATTCATTCTTCCATAGCCTATGCTTTTTATGTTGGCATTTGGAGTGTTTTTAATGTAGGCTTATTGTTCTTCTGGCCTTGGATGCCAAATTTACAGGAAATGACCCTTGATTTGTTAGCCGGTTTTTTATTTTTAATTACTTTAGTATTCTGGTATAAGGCTTTGCATCAAAGCGAAGCTTCGCGCGTGGTGCCGATTGTCGGCGCCTTAGTGCCGGTATTTAGTTTTATTTTGTCTTTTGTGTTTTTAGGCGAGACTTTATCCGGGCAACAACTTTTAGCTTTTTTTATTTTAATTTGTGGCGGTGTTTTAATTTCAATTAAACATACAAAAGTTTATTCATACCAAAAGGTTGTAGCTAGATTTAGAGAAGTTGTTGGCGATATTGTCGGCAACGTTCCGGCCGGCGCTCAGCCGACTAGCCGTATTTTAATTAATTCAGTCACGGCCGCGGTTTTTTTCGCTGTTTATTATATTTTGATGAAGTACATTTATATGTATCAGCCGTTTGTTGGCAGTTTTGTTTGGTCGCGCTTAGGATCTTTTGTTGGCGTACTTTTAATGTTGTTTGTGCCTGATTGGCGGCATTTAATTTTTGAGCAGCAAAAAGGAGCCAAAACTCCTAAAAATATGTTTTATTTTTTAACTATTAGGCTTTTGGCCGCTGGCGCTTTTATTATGATTAACTATGCAATCAGTATTGGCAACGTAGCTATTGTTAACGCTTTACAGGGCGTGCAATATTTATTTTTGTTTGTCATAATTTTATTAATTTCTAATAAATTTCCGAAAATGTTAAATGAGCAATTAGGCGGCGGCGTGCTACTTCAGAAGTTAATTGGCACAATTATGATTTGTTTGGGTTTATATTTGTTTATTGTTTAAAATAAAATGATTTATTTAATTATAATTTTTACTGTTTTATTTTCTATTTTTGCGTTCGTCCGCCTCGATTGGGCGGTTATGTTTTTAATTGCTGCCTTGCCGGCTTATTTAATTAGGTTTAATATTTTGGGTTTGCCGGCGACATTGCTTGAAGTAATGATTTGGGTTGTATTTTTAATTTGGCTAGTTAAAAATTTTAGCCGAGTTAAAAATAATTTTTTAGAGAATTTTAAAAAAGAAAATAAAAAAATAAAAATAAGATATCCGTTTGATTGGGAAATTGTTTTATTATTGTTAGTCGCTTTTGTGGCCGTTGGCGTTTCCAGTTTTAGTTTTAGTTCACTCGGTATTTTAAAAGCGTATTTTTTTGAGCCAGTGATGTTTTTTATAGTAGTATTAAATATAATGAAAGGCGACGTGGGTAGAAATAAAATTTTATGGTCGTTAGCTATAAGCGCTTTAACCGTATCGCTTTTAGCGATTTATCAAAAAATTACTGGTAATTTTATAGATAACCCTGTTTGGGCGGCCGCGGAGACGCGACGGGTGGTTTCTTTTTTCGGTTATCCTAACGCGGTTGGGTTATATTTAGGGCCAATTATATTAATCATGGTTGGCTGGTTTTTTTCTGCTCTGGCTAACGCTCGGAATGACAAAATAAAAATATTTTTTATTGGTTTAGCAATTATTATGTCTATTTTATCTATTTATTTTGCTAAATCAAAAGGCGCTTTACTCGGGGTAGCGGCGGGTTTAATAGTTTTCGGTTTAATGGTAAATAAAAAAGTTAGATGGTCCGTAGTCATCGCTTTATTACTTATAATGATTGGTGTAACGGCATATCAACCTGCCAGAAAATTAGTTTATGACACAGCAACTTTCAAAACTTTTTCCGGACAGATAAGAATGGTAGGTTGGGAAGAAAGTTGGAAAATGCTAAAAGACGGTCGTTTAATTACTGGCGCCGGTTTAGCTAATTTTAAAAACGCGGTCGCGCCTTACCACGCCGAAGGATTTTTTATAAAAAATGATGATCCTAATTGGCTAAAAAATTTACGAAACAGCGCTGACTATAGAAAACAAATGTGGCAGCCTCTAGAAATTTATTTGTATCCGCATAATATAATTTTAAATTTTTGGTCTGAATTAGGTTTAGCCGGTATGATGCTTTTTGTTTGGATTATTTTGAAATATTTCTGGGTAGGGATTAAAAATTACCGGCAGGCGTCGGAAAAATATAAATATATAAATATCGGCTTGATTTGTGCTATGGTTGCTATTGTTGTTCATGGTTTAGTTGATGTGCCATATTTTAAAAATGATTTGTCCGTGATGTTTTGGTTATTCGTTGCTATGATAAGTATGATAAATTTAGAAAAAAATTATGGCGAAAACAATATATAATAAATTAGTGCGCGATAATATTCCGGAAATTATGAAGGCGGATAACAGCGAACCGACGATTAGAACTTTAGATGATGAAGAATTTATTGTTGAGTTATTGAAAAAAATAAAAGAAGAGTCAGAGGAATTAATTCAAGCTAAAGGTAATAAGCTAGAAATGCAAAAAGAAATTGGGGATATTTATGAAGTGATTGACGCGATAATTGATTATTATAATTTAGATAAAGAAGCGATAATAAAATTAAAACAAGAAAGAAAAATTAAACGCGGCGGTTTTGCTAAAAAAGTTTTTTTACAAAGCGCCGAATAATAAATATATGATGAAAATTTTTTCTAACAAAAACAACAATGAAGAAAAGGATTTAGTTTTATTAGGAATTCTTCATTCGGTCGGAGTTTTCCTTTATGTGGCGTTAGTAGTCTGGTTTATGAATAGCGCCGGTAAATTTATTGGGCAAACCAATGAAATGTTAGCCGGCATGACTATGCTAATGATTTTCATTTTATCCGCCCTGATTACTAGTTCGCTAGTTTTAGGCCGACCGATTTTGTATTATTTAGATGGCAAAAAGAAACAAGCCTTAAAACTTTTATTTTACACCACGGCCGGTTTGTTTGTTTGGCTACTACTTGCCATCGGAGAGTTAATGCTGTTAAAGTAAAATAGCTGAAAATTGGAGAGGTGACTGAGTGGTTGAAGGTACCGCTCTCGAAAAGCGGCAAGGGTTAACGCCCTTCGCGAGTTCAAATCTCGCCCTCTCCGCATTTATTTACTAATAATTTATAAAAAATATGGGTAAAAAAATTTATGATTTAGACATTTCCGAAAAAATTACTCCGTTAATGGTGAGAGATGCCATGCTTAAATGTTTTATTTTGGCGCATTCGGAAGCGCTGGAAACAATGAAGCAATATGGTTCAGAAATGAACGATCAGGAATTTGAAGAAGTTAAAAAAATGAATATTGAACTTTTTGTAAAAAAAATATTTGAAGAAATTGAAGCCGATTTTAATAACCCGAAGAAAGAAGATTTAATTAAAGTACTCGACAAATTAGCGGCATTTTCATCTAATTTTAGAACGCCGGAAGTTATAAAAAAACATTATGATGAAATAATGGAGTTAATTAATTGTTGTGAATAAAAATATCAAAAAATTTTTATTGATTTTACTTATAATTCTTTTAGTTATAATAATTTTTTTAGTTTCAACTATTATTTTTAACTATAAAACAAACCCTGATTATGGGTTTATTTTATCTCAAAAATTAAGAAGCCATGCTTATGCTTTGCAAGAAAAAGAATATAATCAAGAATTTAATCAGAATAAAAATTTTGGAGAATTTTGTTATCGTTTCTTCGGCAATGAATTAATTAATAAAAAAATAAGGCTTTCTCTGGATGAGCAAATGATTAGGGGCTCGGTTTACGCTTATGGCAATTTATATTCAGGTAAAATTAATCCGATTACTTTAGATATGGAAATAAATAATCAGCCGGCGATTTGGCATTGGAAATGGTATAATTGGCTCGGTATCGGCTTAGATAAAGTTTCTAGGCAAACTTTAGAAGAAATGGTTAATGCGCCTTTACCGGTTAAAAAACATTAAAATTCAATTAAATAAATTTCATGGGTCATATTACATCAAAATCATATAAAAATTTACAAGCAAGGTTAGATCGGCATGTTCAAGGCGCGCCAGAATCAGAAACTTTGTATAAAATTTTACAAATTTTATTTACGGAAAAAGAGGCTGAGTTAGTCGCAAAACTGCCGATTCGTTTTTTTACAATTAAAGAAGCTTCAAAAAGATTTAAAAAGGATTTAATAGAAACCGAAAAAATATTAAACGGTTTAGCCGATAAAGGCATTTTATTAGATTTAGAAAATAATAAAAAAAGAGTTTTTATTCTCGCCCCAACCATGGCCGGTTTTTTTGAATTTTCTTTAATGAGAACTGATGGAAAATTTGATCGTAAAATATTGTCAGAATTATTTTATAAATACATAAATCAGGAAGAAGCTTTTGTTAAAAGGATTTTTGGTATGCGTATTCCGGCCGATAGAACGTTTGTTCATGAAGATAAAGTCAAAGATAAATCAATTATTTTAGATTATGAAAAAGCTTCGCATATAGTAGATTCTGCTAGTTGCATTACGGTCGGCACTTGCTATTGCCGGCACAAAATGGAGCATGTTGGTAAGGCTTGCGATATGCCTCAGGAAGTTTGTTTAACTTTTAATGGTTCGGCCGAAAGTTTATCTAAACATAAAATCGCTAAAAAAATATCCAAAGCAGAGGCTATGGAAGTATTAGATAAATGCCGTAAGCTCGGATTAGTGCAAATCGGCGACAATGTTCAAGAAGGCGTAAATTGGATTTGCAATTGCTGCGGTTGCTGCTGTGAGGCTTTAATCGCCTATAGAAAACTCGGCGATAGAAATAGAATTCAAAGTAATTTTTTAGCGCAAATTAATCAGAAACAATGTATTGCTTGCGAAATTTGCGTAAAAAGATGCCCGGTAGACGCTATAAAAAAAGACGGTAAAATTTTAATTGATAAACATAAATGCATTGGCTGCGGAGTCTGCTCGCGTTTCTGCCCTAAGAATTGCATTTCCATGGAGAGAAAGAAAAAAATTAATTATACGCCGGTAGATTCTTTTGAAAGAGTGGTGGCTAACGCCATAGAAGAAAACAGGTTGCAAGATTATATTTTTGATAATTATGATTCTTGGACAAGCGAATTATTAAGGCGACTTTTCGGCGTAATTATAAAGCTTACTCCGAAAAAAATATTATTAGTGCAAACGCAAATTAGATCAAGATATTTAAAAGCTTTAATAAAAGCTAAGTACCATAAATTGTTTGAACTTTTATATAAAGAAGGAAAAAAACAATAACATGCAATTTAAAGCGCCTAAAAATAATGAAAGATTTTTTTGGACCGGACACGCTCTCGGTAAAATGCAATATTACGGCTTAACGGCGCAAAGAATTTTACGCGTAATTAATCATCCGGCGAGAATTGAAGAAGGCGTGGCCGAAAATACGACCGCGGTTATGCAGCCGACGTCAATTAATAGTAAAAAGAAAACTTGGAGTTCGGAAATTTGGGCGATGTATCAATTAGATAAAGCTAAGAAAAAAATTATCAGCGCCTGGCGCTATCCGGGGGTAAGCCCGAAAAGAAATTCAATTCCCCAGGAAATAATGGACGAGGTAAAAGACTTACTCTAGTCGGACTTGACATTTTAGCTAATATAGGCTATACTTCTTTTGTAAGAGTTATTTTTCTTTTCTTATGCTTTTCGCGTAATTAAAAAGTAAAATAAGAAAGTCGACTTACATTTAATTATTATGGGATTTAGAATATCCCTAAAAAGCGTAAGAAAGTTATGAACAAAAAATTATACGTTGGTGGTTTACCATATTCAACCACCGAAGGCGGTTTAAAAGATGCTTTTTCACAAGCCGGAACTGTTACTTCAGCCATCGTTATCATGGATAAGATGACTGGCAGATCAAAAGGTTTTGGTTTCGTTGAAATGTCAACTGAAGAAGAAGCTACAGCCGCTATTGATATGTTTAACGGTAAAGAACTTGAAGGCCGCGTAATCACTGTTAATGAGGCTAGACCTCAGGAAGACAGACCGAAAAGAAGTTTCGGCGGCAACAGCCGTGGCGGATTTGACCGCGATCGCGGTAACCGTGGCGGAAATAATTGGTAAAAAGATTATTTCAGATATCACATAAAAAACACCCCCGAGAAGTCGGGGGTGTTTTTATTTAAAAAATTGTTGTAAAATAAAAAAAGAGAGTAAACATAAAAAATTAACAAATCCATTTGTGCCAAAAACAAAAAAAATAAACGAATTGATTACCTTAGATAAACCATTAGTGATTTTTGATTTAGAAACTACTGGCTTATCTATTGGTTTAGATAGAATAGTGGAAATCGCGTATATGAAAATTATGCCGGACGGCGAAATTTTAAAAGGTGATTTATTTTTGAATCCAGAAATGAAAATACCGGCCGAAGCTTTTGCTATCCACGGCATTTCGGACGATGATGTAAAAAATCAACCGACTTTTAAAGATATGGCCGAAGAATTCTGGAATGTATTTAATAATTGCGCCTACAGCGGTTTTAATGTTCTAACTTTTGATTTGCCAATACTTAAACGCGAATTTTTAAGAGTGGGTATGGATTTTGATTACGCGAACGCTAAAATTATTGACGCTAAAATAATTTATCATGTTATGGAACCGCGCACGCTCGCCGCGGCTTATAAATTTTATTGTAAAAAAGATCATAATGAAGCGCATAACGCTTTAGGCGACGTCGAAGCCACGGCCGAAGTTTTAACTAAGCAGCTACAAAAATATAAAGAAACTAGAGATTGGGATTTTATTTATAAAATTCATCATGCCACGGACGATCGTTACGTTGATACCGATCGAAAATTTTATTGGCGCGGCGGCGAAGCTTTTTTAGCCTTTTCTAAACATAAAGATAGGTCGCTCGCCGACGTAGCTAAAACCGATCCAGGATTTTTAAGCTGGATTTTAGGTGCTGATTTTTCCGAAGAAACAAAAGATATAGTCCAAAAAGCTTTGAATGGGGAGATGCCGAAAAAGGGGAAATAAGGTTATTAATAAATAAAAATATATGAAACAATATTGTTCAAATTGCAGCGCACCGTTATTGGAAAAAGATATTTTTTGTAATAGATGTGGCAAAAAGATAATATTAGTAGATGACAATTTAGTTAAAAAGGAAATGAAAGAGAAACCATTAATAACAAATAATGAAGTTAACAAACAAGAATTTCAAAAACCAACTTCTGCAAAAAAGAAACTTTTAGGTGGTTATGTGGTTGCCGGTCTAGTCGTGGCGATGGCACAAGGTTTTATAAAAACAACTAATGATAAAATAATTGTTACAGTTATTGCAATAGCCTCGGGATTTCTTTATTATCCTATTAAATCAAAAATAAAAATTAAACATGAGGGAACAAGATTTATTATAGCATTCATCGTTATTGAGATAATAGCTGGTGCATTGATAGGTATTTCGACCTCCATAGCAAACGATTGGGAAAAATTTGCTGTTAAAAAAACAGATAACGAATTTTCTGTAGAAGAAGTTAAGTCTGAGTGGGTGCAGTTAAGTTCGCCGGACAACGAGCTTACTATGAGTTTCCCCGCGAGTTATGAATTTAAAGAGGATAATTCCACAGGATTTATTCCAGGTTATTCATATGATGCGCAGGATAAAACTGGAAATATTATTTATGTTGTTAGATATGATAATTTCGAACAAAGTTTTTTAAATTCAAACTTAAGCGATTCTGATGGAGAATTTAAGAAAGCATTTTTGGAAGAGCTCGCTAAAAAATTAAAAAATGATATATCTGGGATTCAAAATTTCTCTACCAAACCAGGTAAAATTAAAGAATATTATGCAATTAAATTTAATGGCGACATAACAGATGGTTCTGAACTTTTAAAACTTGAAGGATTTATTGTTCTTGTCGGACATACAACATATACGCTGAACACCGTTTATACTAATGGGTCCTTAACAGAATTTAATCGTATTTTGGAAAGTTTTACTCTCCACTCCAGCCCTACCCTAAAGTTTAGTAGTTTTTTGGACACCAGTGCTTTTGAGTAAATTAAAAGAAAGATAAATTTATAAATAAAATGTTTATATTTTACGGCTATAATTATGAGAAATAAAATTTATATCTATGGTTGATAGAAAGGAATTTATTAAATTTTTTTTGATAGATTCCATAAAAAATATTCAACAAATAAATGGCCATCATTATCTATCCTTTGGATTAATTTCTCAGGGTATTGAATTTTTAGGTTGTTGCCTGGACGACAAAGGATATTTTAAAGAAAAACTTAGCAGAGAAAGATTTGAAAATGCCATAAAAGAACTTTTTCCACAAAAATATCAACAGTTTAATATCAAGGATGGGCAATACTATTTATATAGGGATTTAAGATGTGGTCTTTTACATGGATGTTTACCTAAGCCCAGTATTGAATTAATTCGGAGAAGTGAAATTATTAATTTTACTAATCATTTGGAAATAAAAAATATTAGGGGTAAAGAAACATTAGTCCTTGTGTCAGAAGAATTATTTAATGATTTTGAAAATGCATGTAAAGAAATTATCAACAGAATTGATAAGGGCAAAATATCGAATGGAAATTTATTAGTTACAGAACCATAAATATAGCAAGTAAATTTTAAATACCTAAAATATTAGTTATATAAAATAATATTTATAACCCATTATTTTAATTATAGAAAATAAAACACCGCTCTAACTGCGGTGTTTTTGTATATTTACCAGTTTGAAACATTGCTAGATAAATGTTAAAATATAAGCATGACAGATACAAATGAACGAGTCATTGCGCCTGAGGAGGCGGCTGATGATAAAACTTTAGATTTAACTTTACGCCCAAAGAAATTAAGCGAATTCGTTGGACAAGATAAAATCAAAGAAAATTTACGAATTTTTCTTAAAGCGGCGCAAAATAGAAAAGAATCAATTGAACATGTTTTATTATATGGTTCGCCTGGTTTAGGCAAGACAACTTTAGCTCATGTTATCGCTAATGAACTTGGCGCTAACATAAGAGTTACGTCTGGACCGGTGATTGAAAAATCCGGCGACTTAGCCGCGATTTTAACCAACCTTAACGAAGGCGATATTTTATTTATTGACGAAATTCATCGGCTTAATAAAACTATTGAAGAAATTCTTTATCCAGCCATGGAAGATTATGCTTTAGACATAATCATCGGCAAAGGCCCGTCGGCCAGAACTTTGCGCCTTGATTTGCCCCGTTTTACCATTATCGGCGCGACCACGAAAATTAGTTTATTATCATCGCCCTTAAGGGATCGTTTCGGCATGACTTATCATTTAGATTTTTATCAAAGCGGCGACATTAAAAAAATAATTGATCGTAGCGCGAAAATTTTAAATATAAAATTGCCGAATGAGCCGGCCGAAGAAATTGCTAAGCGTTCGCGTCGCACGCCTCGCGTCGCTAACCGACTTTTAAAAAGAGTGCGCGATTATTGCCAGGTTGAAGGTGACGGCGATATAAGCTTGAATTATTGCCAAGAAGCTTTTAAACTATTAGAAGTGGACGAACTAGGTTTAGATTGGGTAGATAGAAAAATTTTAGAAGTAATTATTGATAAATTTAACGGCGGACCGGTTGGACTTTCCGCCATCGCCGCTGCCACGGCCGAAGATATCGCGACCGTCGAAGAAGTTTATGAACCATATTTAATGCAATTAGGATT
Organism: Patescibacteria group bacterium; assembly: GCA_041653215.1. Taxonomy (GTDB): domain Bacteria; phylum Patescibacteriota; class Patescibacteriia; order Patescibacteriales; family GWC2-42-12; genus JACPHD01. The sequence continues at coordinate 3,837 of JBAZFW010000015.1, read as the reverse complement.
TTTAGATAGAACACCGCGCGGCCGCATCGCCACAGATATGGCGTATAAACATTTAGGCCGTAAAAAGAGCGGACAAGAAAAAATTTTATGACCATTCCTTTAATCGCATTTCTATTTTTATATTTACTATTTCTTGTCGTTTGGCTAATTTTTAGTCTAATCGCTCTGTTTCATATTATAAGATACGGCCAAGTTAGTTTTGGAACTTTTATTGCCGCCTTTCTTTATATTGCTGGCTCAATAGTTATTTTATTTTTTTCTTATCAATATTTAAGCCAAATTGATTGGAGTATCGGTTTAACGATTTTTCAGGGAGGCAACGATATTTTTGGCACTAATAAATTTTAACCTATGTTAATTTATAAATTGTTAGAAAAATTACCAGACGAAAAGATTATAAAGATTTTAAGAAAAGACACTTTTGTTTTATTTGTAAGGTTTGTTTTAGGCGTGCTTTTAATTGGTTTACCGGCTTTAGCCGGATATACTACCTTAAATCTTTATCCTAATTTATTATTAGGTGAAATTTCTTATCCTCTAATTCTTATAGCGGTAAGCGGGTATATTTTATTTATTTGGTTGTTTGGTTTTTTTACTTTCATTGATTATTATTTAGATATTTGGATAATTACTAATCAAAGAATAATTGATGTTAGGCAGGAAGGTTTTTTTTCGCGCACAGTTTCAGAATTAAAAATAGCTAAAATTCAAGATGTAACCAGCGAGCTTAAAGGTTTTTTTCAATTTATTTTTCGTTATGGCGATGTTCATGTGCAAACGGCCGCTGAAACGCAAAGATTTATTTTTATGCAAATTCCTAAACCAGAACAAGTTAGAGATATTATAATTAAATTAGTTGAAGAAAATAAAAAAATAAATGGAGTTGAAAAAGTTTGATTATAATTTACCAAAGAATTTAATCGCGCAAAAACCAATTAGTCCGCGAGATCATTCGCGGCTTTTATTATTGTCTAAAAAAAATGGCGTAATTCAGCATAAGCATTTTTATAATATTATAGATTATTTAAAATCGGGCGACGTTTTAGTTTTAAATAATACTAAAGTAATGGCCGCGAGATTAATCGGTAAGCGAGCGCAAACCGGCGGGAAAGTCGAAGTATTTTTATTAAATAAAATAAAATCTAATATTTGGGAGTGTTTAATTGGCGGGCATAAAAGAAAAGAGAATTTAAAAGTTGAATTTTCCGGCGGGCTTAAAGCCGAAATTTTAAAAAATAATTTAGATGGAACCTGGAATGTAAAATTTAATTACGTCGGCTCGGATTTTATGAAATTAGTAAATAAAATCGGACGAGTACCTTTACCGCCATACATAAAACGAGAGCAAAAATTAAAAAGTGATCAAAAAAATTATCAAACCGTATACGCGGATGATAAAAAAATTGGCTCAGTCGCCGCGCCTACAGCCGGGTTTCATTTTACTAAAAAATTAATTAGCGAACTTAAGAAAAAAGGCGTGCAATTTGAATATGTAACTTTACACGTTGGTTTAGGCACATTCGCGCCGGTTAAAGTCGATGATATAACTAAACATAAAATGCATGCGGAATATGTTGAGGTTAACAAAAAAACTATAAATAATATTATTAAGGCAAAAAAAGAAAAACGACGTATTGTCGCCGTCGGCACGACTTCAGTTAGAACCTTAGAAAGCGCTTTTAGAAAAACACCAATTAAAAATTTTTCATTTTGGACCGATATTTTTATTTACCCTGGTTATAAATTTAAAGTCATTGATGGTTTAATAACTAATTTTCATTTACCTAAATCAACACTTTTAATGTTAGTTAGCGCTTTCGCAAGTAGAGAAAAAATTTTTCAAGCCTACAAACAAGCCATAAAGAAAAAATATCGTTTTTTTAGTTATGGCGACGCTATGTTAATTATTTAACCTTGACTAAACCAAGTTTTTTAAGCTATAATAAGATTAAATTAATAAATAATTAATAAAATTTTTTTATGTCAGTACCAGCAAAACGAAGGTCTAGAAGCGAAGCCCGACGCGGCCGTTCGCACCAGGCTTTAAAAAAAGTGAAATTAAACAAATGCCTTAAATGCGGCAAGGCCGTATTACCTCATACCGCTTGTAAATTTTGCGGTTCATACAAAGGTAAAGAAGTTTTAAAGATAAAAAGCAAGATTAAGAAAGAAAAAAAATAAAACCCCGTCCGCCTTTGGCGGATTGATTCCTTAATTTATGTCTAATCGTCATCTAGCCAGAACTATTGCCATGCAAACTCTGTTTTCTTGGGATTTTAATGGTAAGCAAGAAAAAGATTTAAACGATTTAATTGAGCAAAACTTTAAGCAGTTTGCTCCGAAATTTAATGATCACGGTTTTGTTAAATGCATAATTAACGGCGTAATAAAACATGAAGCTGAAATTGATAAATATATAACTAAGTACGCTACTGAATGGCCGTTAGATCAGATTACTATAGTTGATAGAAATATTTTACGCATCGGAGTTTATGAATTAATTTTTGATCAGAACATACCTTCTAAGGTAGCGATTAATGAAGCCATTGAAATCGGTAAAACTTTTGGCGGCGAATCGTCCGGAAAATTTGTTAACGGGGTTTTAGGTGCGATTTATAAAGATGTCGCCGACACGCTTAAAAAAGTTGAAAAGCCTGCCTCGTCTGCAGACGGGCCGCAGGTCGAGGAGCCAACCGAAAAACCAATTAATAATTAAGATAATTTGCCATTTGTCTCGCTACGCGAGATCTGGCGTAGCCAGATAATTAGCGGCTAGGTAATTTGCAGTTGGGAATTTAGAAAAAATCTTCTATATTACCAACTTTCAATTACCAGCATTCAAAATACATGAAAGACTTTTCCAAACTAGAAGCGTTAATGGATGTTAAATTTAAAAATGTTGATCTATTAAAACAGGCGGTCGTGCACCGATCGTATTTAAATGAACATCCTGACTTTGAATTACATCATAATGAACGATTAGAATTTTTAGGCGACGCGGTTTTAGAAATAATCGTTACGGAAATTTTATTTCACGATTTTTCCGAAACGCCGGAAGGCGATCTAACGAACTGGCGCGCTAGCCTAGTTAATTATCGCATGTTAGCTTCTATCGCCAACGAACTCGGCATAGACAAATATTTATATTTATCTAAAGGAGAATCTAAAGATAAAAATTCTAAAGCTAGGCAGATTATTTTAGCTAACGCCATGGAAGCGGTTATCGGCGCGCTTTATTTAGACCAGGGTATTAAGCCGGCCAAAAAATTCGTTAAAGCTTTTATTTTATCTAAACTAGATAATATTTTAAAAAATCACCTTTATCTTGATCCTAAATCAAAATTTCAGGAAAAAGCCCAAGAACTTTTCGGCATTACGCCACATTATAAAGTTTTAAGCGAGTCAGGTCCGGATCATGCCAAAGAATTTGTTGTTGGACTTTATTTAAATAATGAAATGATTTCTCAGGGCAAAGGAACATCAAAACAGGAGGCGCAAGTAGATGCCGCTACTAAGGGTATTGCAAATAAGGGATGGTAACCTTTAAAAACTTTTTCAAAAACCTGCCTGCCGGCAGGCAGGAAGTTTTCCCCTAAAGGGATAAATAATATTTTCAAAAATACAACGTATCAAATAAAAATTTAATAGCGGGCAAAGCTCTACGGCCATTAAATTTTAATTTGATAATTTAATAAAAAATTTGTAATTTATAATTTGTAATTTAAACTATATGACCATGCAAGACGTTTTTCAATTAGCCGTTAAAAAAGGCGCTTCAGACATTCATTTAGTTGTTGATGCCCCGATTTTATTAAGAATAGACGGCCAATTAGTCGC